>CAYFJO010000066.1:0-34884 GCA_964343305.1 uncultured Pirellulaceae bacterium
CCATCCGCGTGATCATCGCGGCGTAGGCGGCTCGCGGCGTGAAGTGCGGCGTGTAACCAAAGAAGCGATCGACGCCTTGATTACACGGACGACCGGCCGATTCGGGTCCGCCCAGTCCCCATTTGCCGAATGCTCCAGTGACGTAGCCTTGCTTTTGCAGCAACTCGGCGATCGTCACTTCTTCATCGGGAATCGGCCACTGGCCTTCGGGTGGCGTGCCTTTGTTGCTGCGGATGTAGGCGTGACCGGGATGTCTTCCCGTCATCAACACGCAACGCGACGGAGCACAAACCGCGTTGCCAGAATAGTGTTGCGTGAGCCGCATGCCGTGTTGCGCCAGGGCATCAAGATTCGGTGTGCGGATCTTCTTCTGGCCAAAGCATCCAAGCTCTCGATAACCGAGGTCGTCGGCGATGATGAGGACAATATTAGGTTTGCGGGCCGCAACTGCAAACCCGCAGAAGGAAAGGGCTGCACTTCGAGCAATGAAAAATACGGCAATTCTTCTCTTCATTTTGACACCTACAATCTTTGGCTTGAAACGCACAAACGTTCACATGATGTTTGGAGTTTTCAGTTCTCTAATTGTTACTGTGGGACAATGAATTCGCAACTTCGGTGGATTGAATGAGGAAAATAGGAAATCAGGAACAGCAAGGCGATGTCGTATTTTATTTCATGCTTTTCTGTTTTCCTTATTCAATCATCGCAAGTTCTTCATAGTTAGTTTTGTTCTCCCATCTTCGCGCCTCTGCATCTTTCCGTGATACTCATTTCTTTCGGCAATTGAGTGAAAATCGAATCACCGTCAGCAACAACATGGACAATCTTCGAATCGGAATACCAAGTAAGGGTCGGCTGGCAGAATTAGCAACCGACTTATTGAAGGAAGCTGGGCTTTCATTTCGTCGACAGGATCGTGGCTTGTTCGCCAAAGTACGCGACATGCCGATCGATATTACATTCTTGCGGACGGATGACATCCCGATCCTGTGTTCGGAGGGTGCGATCGACATGGGAATCACGGGCAGCGACCTGATCAGCGAATCCGGGGCCGATGTTGCCCAGCGGCTGGAACTCGGTGTGGGCAAATGCCGCCTCGCGATTTGTGTTCCTGAAGATTCAAGCATTCAATCTCCGGCCGATCTGGCCGACAGTCGGATTGCGTCGAGCTTTCCCAGCGTCACGCAGGCGTATTTGAAAGAGCACGGCGCGACGGCTCACATGGTTTGTTTGTCGGGTAGCGTCGAAGTGATGATCGCGCTGGGTGTGGCCGACGCCATTGTCGATCTGGTCGAAACCGGCAGTACGTTGGCCGCCAATCGACTGCGAATCCTCGACGAGATCGGCAAGTATCAAACGGTTCTGATTCAGAACCACGACAAGCGTCATGCGGAGTTGGCCGATCGAGTTGTTCGTCGGCTGGAAGGTGTCGTGATCGCGCGCAGTTATTCACTGCTGGAATATAATGTGCCGCGAGCGAAGCTTTCCGAAGCCGAGGAGATCACTCCTGGGTATAATTCGCCAACGGTCAATTCGCTCGAGGATCCCGACTGGTGCGCCGTTCAAGTCATGGTTCGTCGGGGTGAAGTGACCGATGTGATGGACAAGCTCGAAGCCCTCGGCGCGTCAGCAATTCTCGAAACGCAGATATCTAACTGTCGGCTTTGATTCTTATCTGCATCTACTTTCTTACCACGCGGAGCGGTGTCCAGTGTGTTTGGCCCGGTATGTGCTATTGCTCCGACCAACCCTCATTCACACATACAGGAGATGCCACGAATGCGTTCACGAAACAATTCTTTCGTTTTGATTGCGTTTCTTTTCGCGATTTACGCCGTGTTCACTTCGGCTGCTCAGGCCGCTACGGTTGTCTATGTTCACGGTTTTGGTGGGGCAAACTTCAAACCTCAGTTTTCGACCAACCTGCTGCAATTCTTCAATCGACAGGCTCCCGGAAATCGCGTGGTTAGTTACGTGTGGGATTCTCCAGCAGTTGGTTTGTTGGATATTCTTACGCGCGACCCAGAAGACAACATCTGGAAATGGCACGCCGCCAAGCGGATGGCCGACCAGGAATCGCGTGGATTACAACGACTCATCGCCGATTTAGAACGAACGGGCGAGACCTACTATATTGTCGGTCACAGCCTCGGAACTCGCGTCGTTCTCGGTGCGATTGAGTCCAATCCCTACCAAATGCGAAACCTGCGCGGAGTTTACTTTCTCGCATCCGCCTTACCAAACACGGCGTCTCTCAGTCAACGAGGTCGTCAAGTGCTGCCGCCTGGTTTGATGATCAATAGCATCGGCTCGCCAGATTTCGACCAGGTGTTGAAGGACCTCTATGTTGTCGCCGAAGGACGGCATGCA
The DNA here is from genome assembly GCA_964343305.1 of uncultured Pirellulaceae bacterium. Lineage (GTDB taxonomy): Bacteria > Planctomycetota > Planctomycetia > Pirellulales > Pirellulaceae > CAYFJO01. The sequence continues at coordinate 2,374 of CAYFJO010000066.1, forward strand.
CCGCGTGCGGGCGGAAGCACTGGATTTCGTGATCGTTCGTTATTCATCAACATGCCAGTTGATCTACGACACACTCAGTATCATCGGTTAGCCGAAGCGATCGGGGCCGACTGCCTTGAACGCGAGTATCACCGGTAATCAGCCGCCGGGATCTCAGATCAAAAAAACGTGTGTTCATCTTGATTTCACTTTCAAAATGCCGTCCAAAGATAATGATGCCCCAACGATCTCGTTGGGGTACTTCTATTTCATGTATAATCCGCGTTGAATGACAAGAAAGGCACCCAGGATTCCTAATGAAGTTCAGCGACTATACATGTCTTGTCAATGGAAACACCAATCCGGTGGCCGAAGAGTTTTTCACCAAAGTGTTATCGGAACAGTTGGGGGCGAAGCTAGTTTGCAACCCAATTGGGGTGCGGTGAATCAGATTGGGTACGGTGATGCACAATGCCTGGGTTTATCCGATCATCATGATCACGGCAACCGCCGTCTGCGGCATCATGCTGCGACGCTCGCAGGAACGATTGCCGCTCAGCGCTGCCCAGAAGTTTGGGATCGGATTGGGGGCTTTTATCGGGGCCATGGTCGGCTCGAAACTGCCATTTCTATTCTCCGATCTCGAAGGTCTCATCAGTGGTACGGCTTGGCTATCGCACGGCAAGACGATCATGTGTGGCATCGTGGGCGGCTACTTCGGCGTTGAGATTGCCAAGTGGTCGTTGGATGTCCGCGTCAAAACAGGCGATACTTTTGCTTTGCCGGTCGCGGTCGCCGTGGCGATTGGACGCGTGGCATGCTTCTTCGGCGGGTGTTGCTACGGGCGACCGACTTCGTTGCCCTGGGGTGTATCCTTTTCAACCGCGACACAAGATCCAGACATCCCACGACATCCGACGCAACTTTATGAAGCCAGCTTTCATCTCACGATGGCCGTCATTCTCGTCTGGCTTGCGAGGCGCGGCCAAATGCGCGGCCAGTTGGTGAAGTTCTACATCGTGACGTACTTGTTCTACCGTTTTGCGACCGAGTTTATTCGTCCAGAAGAGAAACTCTGGTTGGGGCTGACGGGCTACCAATGGGCAGCGATCGCGATGTTGCCGCTGTTTGTCGCGCTGTGGATTCGTGACGAGCGACAATTCCATCGGGATGTCCCTGTGGCGAGCGAATTAGAGAGAACTGGCGGCTGAGATCCGGTCGATGAATTCCGTGTTCGACTGAAATCGCGCTAACTGATCGGTCAGCCGTTCCATCGCTTCAACGTGGTTCATTGATGCAAGCGATCGTCGCAGCAACGTCACCGCATCCAGTGTCTTTGTGTCGAGTAGCAGTTCGTCTCGGCGGGTCTTTGACTTCGTGACATCCATCGCAGGCCAGACGCGCCGTTCGGCAAGTTGCTCATCCAAGACGACCTCCATATTGCCCGTCCCTTTGAACTCCTGATAGATCGCTTCGTCCATTCGGTTTTGCGTGTCAACGAGTGCAGTGGCAACGATCGTCAACGATCCGCCTTCACGAAAAGCACGAGCCGACGCAAACAATCGCTTCGGGATTTCCAACGCCCGTGTCTTGAGTCCGCCTGGTCCGAGCGAACCTTGGACCCATGGCATTTTGTTGAAGGCCCGCGCCAGACGGGTCAACGAATCCGCGAGCAGCACCACATCATGCCCAAGTTCGACGAGCCGATGGCATCGCTGGACGACAAGTTGCGACAGTCGAACGTGACTCTCCGGATCGCAGTCCAACGTGCTTGCCAACAATTCGCCATGCAGCGCCATTTGCATCTCGGTGACTTCTTCCGGACGTTCGTCAACCAGCAGCCCAAGCAATACGATGTTCGGATAATTCTCCGCGACGCTGTTCGCGATCTGTCGCAACAACATCGTTTTTCCGGATCTGGGCGGCGCGACAATCAGTGCCCGTTGCTCTTTCCCCAAGGGTGTCAGAAGATCGATGACTCGCATGCTGACCGACTCTGGGCCCGTTTCGAGTTGGATCTGGTCTCGTGGATTCACAGGTGTTAGAGATTCGATTTGACGAACACTTCGAAATGCGTCCGCCGAAATGCCGTCAACGTCGTTGATTTCGATGAGGCGATTACCCTTGCGAGAATCAGTGGCTTTGGAAACACCTTCGATCCGAATGCCGGCACGCAATGAGAGTGTTTCCATCATTCGCTGTGGCACAAAGGGGTCGCCAGGCGTCGCGAGATAGTTGTTTCGATGGTCTCTCAAGAACCCGTAGCCGTCTGGATGGAGTTCGAGAACGCCGGATACAGGTTTGCGTCCCTGGACCGCCGTTGTTTGTTTCTTTTTGATTGACGATTGATCGCGGCCATACCTGTCATTCTTTAGACGGCGCGTTTGTGAGGTTTTCTGATTCATGAAGATCTCCTTTGAAAAATACGGAACTACAACGGCGGAAGTCGCCGTGTGAGAGAAATGTCCACGGATTGCAGCAAGAGGGTACAATCTATTCACGCGAGAGTGCGTACAGCGTCGCGCATGCCTATCGACCGAGTTGCGCGTGTATTAATTCAGACGCCAGGCACGTAGTACCACGACTACCTTCGATTGGCAAATCGTGTCGAGCAATTGTTCTACAATTGGCAGGCGTCAATCAAAGATGAGCCGCGTGTTAGTCAGCGACCTGAGTGCTGCTGATCAACTTGAGAAATGCTTCGTTCGTGTCGAAGCGACCAAGTTGTTTCGTCAATTGCTCCATCGCGTCGACCGGATGCATGGTCGTTAACGTGCGACGCAACATTGTGACCGCGTGGAGTGTCTCCGGGTCGTGTAGCAATTCTTCGCGGCGCGTGCCGGACTGGGTGATGTCAATCGCGGGCCATACGCGCCGATCGGCGAGACGGCGGTCCAACACCAATTCCATGTTACCGGTGCCTTTGAACTCTTGGAAAATCAATTCGTCCATGCGGCTGCCCGTGTCGACCAAGGCGGTACCCACCACGGTTAAGGAGCCACCCTCTTCGAAAGCTCGTGCGCTGGCGAACAGTTTTTTCGGCACATCCATCGCTTTGATGTCGACGCCACCGCTCATCGTGCGGCCCGTGTTTCCGACCCACTTGTTAAACGCACGGGCCAGCCGGGTGATGGAATCCATAAGCAAAAACACATCTTTGCCCATTTCAGCCAGACGTTTGCAACGTTCCACGATGAGCTGCGAGATCCGAACGTGGCTTTCGACATCCTCGTCCAAACTGCTCGCCACAACCTCTCCGTCGACGTTGCGCCGCATGTCGGTGACTTCTTCGGGTCGTTCGTCGACGAGCAAGACAATTAGCTTGACGTCCTTATAGTTCTGCGCGATCCCTTGGCTGATGTGTTGCAGCATGATTGTTTTGCCGCTGCGAGGTGGTGAGACGATCAACGCTCGCTGGCCACGGCCCAGCGGAGTCAACAAGTCCATCACGCGTGTCGTCAAAGGCAAAGGGCCCGTTTCCAGGCGGTACCATAATTCCGGATTGATTGGTGTTAGCGAATCAAATGTACTGACGCTCCCATACTCTTCGGGCGCCATGCCGTCGACGTCCTTGATTTCCATCAAGCGTGGACCCTGCTGTCGCCGTCCCGGACGAACCATTCCGGTAATCATCACGCCTTCTCGCAGTCGATACTTTTCAATCATCGTCCCGGGTACGAATGGGTCGATCCGCTCGCGCGAATAGTTGTTCTCGGGGTTTCGCAGAAAACCGTATCCGTTGGGATGCATCTCAAGCATCCCCGTGCCCTCCACGGGTTCCACGTCGCTGTTGGCATCGGCGTCGTTGTCGAAATTGGCGGGACCTGGTTGCAACGAGGACGCGCCGCCACCTCGACGACCACCACCGCCACCACCTCGACGACCGCCGCCACGTCCCCGATTATTACCACCGGAGCGTCCACCTCGACCGCGTTGTCCGCCACCACCTCTTTTCTTACCCATGACTCACCTGTCCATTGATTTCGCGCATCCACCAAGAGTTGGGATGCGAGAATCCTGTCATCAAAGATCCTGAAACAAATTACAAACGAACAAACATCCTTCGTGGCACTTCACGCCGCGCGAACGGAACACTTGTGCTGGTGTGCCACCGACGAACGTCTTGGTTCATCGCGGCACGGTTCGTTTCCTGAAGCACTAGCTAATCGAGCTTGGGAGAAAATCGGACCGAACCAATAGGGTTCGAATACCGACACACAAGCCCAACATGGGAGCTAGAGTGTAACTTCGACAGCAAGACAACACGAAACAATTGTTCGATGCGACACCAGCCCTGTTGGGTTGATCCTCGATCCGTATTCTCGCTCCACAATCGTTAGCTTCAAACAACTAGAATCCTGATCAGCTAATCAATCGTTGGTGTCTTTGGTCTACTTTCCAGGACACGAGAAACTCGAGAAGCGCCGCTTAACCCCGAATGAAAGTTTGGTGTTACCTCTCAGACGATTTAGTTTTTGGGGGACTCCAAATGATTTCAAAAATGAATCGAAATCTGGAGCAAAAGCGCCTTTGCTGCTATGGCAGAAGTTTTACTACTGGGCATCTTACTCATGTATTCGACCCTGTCAAGTTAACCCTGTAGTTAATCAGGGGCAAATAGGCAGATTTTCTTGTATTTCCCTGTGCAAGAATCGCTAATTTGTCAGAATCTTGGCTTAATGTTCGTCATAACCGTTATTTTTCCTGTGACTTTCATGGCCGAAGTTCCGATACCAAATGAGATGAATTATCGCCACCTCACTCAAAATATGGACGGACGGTGTCATGCGGAGTTTGAATTCGAAACTCATCGCGGGACTAATTTTGCTAGTTGTCAACAGTGCATTCGCGCAAGGAGACGCCATTCCCTGGGCGGCGAATCTTGAACAAGCAAGGTCACAAGCCGCTCAAAGCGGCAAGCTTGTGTTGGTCCACTTTTGGTCAACCACCTGCGCCCCATGCCTGGCATTGGATAAGTATGTGTTCAAGAACTCGGACGTGGGTGAAGCGGTCGCCGCGAAATACATTCCCGTCAAAGTGAATGTCACTGAGCGTCCCGACTTGGCACGGCAGTTTGACGTTCAAAGAATTCCGACCGATGTGATCCTGACGGGAAGCGGAAAAGAATTGGAGCGGCGTCAAAGTCCCGGCAGCGTCAGCGGCTACATCCAAATGGTGAACAACGCTGCACAGCGTGCAAACTTCGGCCAGAATCCAAATCAACAGCTTGCCCAGCATGTACGCGAACAAAACCAGCGAACGTCAGCGGAGCAATTCGGCGTCCGGCAATCTCAATTTCAGCAGCCTTCCTCGTCGAACGGATTTGACACGCGCTCAAACGGCCAGTCCCAAACTCGTGGTAATACGTTTGATACCGGAAATGGTTTCGATGCGCAAACGCCTTCTGCCAGAACAGCGGCGAAGAATCCCTGGGAAGGCTATGGTTCCGGCGGCCAGGCGAATTACGGCAATGCGCCACCCGCCAACACGACACGACCAACCACAAATCATCCAGGCTTCTCAAATCAACCACCATCAAACACAGCCCAACAAAACCGCTCCCAAATCATTTACAACAATCAGTACAACAACCGCAACGCACCAGGCGACGTTCGCAGCAGCGGACCAACCACGCCATCCGGCGGGTTCGGAACCTCAAATACGTCCCCTTTCGCGGGTGGACCTTCGCAACCGACACAAAATCCTCGCGCCTCTTACCCCCCCGCAGCTCAACAAAATCAATTCAATCAGTCACCGTCGTTCAACCCAAATCCGGCGCCTTCAACATCGGTGGCCCCGGGACGAGGGCCGGGAGGCGTGACCGTCATCCCACCACGCAGAGATCCGCCCCGAAAACCAATCGCGCCCAAAAAACCCACGTTGGGACTCGAAGGCTATTGCCCCGTTTCACTGTTGGAATCGCGTGACCCTCGACAGGCGTGGCGAAAAGGCGACCCTCGCTTTGGTGCCATTCACCGAGGAAAACTGTATTTGTTCGCCGGCCAGCAACTCCAGCAGAAATTCCTCGCCAGCCCAGATCGTTACTCGCCTGCCTTGTCCTGCTACGATCCGGTTCGCTTTGTTGAGAACAGCGAACTCATCGAAGGCCAGCGACGGCACGGAGTTTCCTATCGTGGGCAAGTGTTCCTGTTCTCCGACGAAGGGTCGTTGAAAACTTTCTGGCAAAACCCATCTCGCTACTCCACGATCGTTCGTCAGGCCATGAATGGACAGAACGGCGGTGGGTCTATTCGCCGTTAAGTCGGCGGGCGGGAAAGAATCTACGAAGTAGGACCGTTTTTCAAACCGTCCCTGACGGATTGGAAATCCGTCCTGCAGTATGTTTTCAACCCCCGATCGCCTTAATGACTGGCGAAATCGAAAACTTCTTCGGAACCATGCGCTTCATTGGAGCCGTCGCAACCATTCCGACAGCAACGGTTTGCGCAAAAACCTTCTCATAATGAAATAGTTAAACAGCACTTTTCGATTGAAATTGGCAGAAATTTGTCATTTAAATGATTGCATTATGCTCATCTTTTGCCATAATCACACACTGAGCTAGTCATTTCGCCGCTAGGCGTTCCTGTGTGAGTTTTGGCCATGCCAGTGGAACAGCGCCGCACGAAGCTTCTCGAACTCGTGCGACAACGCGGATTTGCCACGTTACCGGCCCTGGCTGGCGAATTGGCCGTCTCCGAGTCAACCGTACGCCGGGACTTGGATCATTTGGAAGAAAACGGTGAAGCCAAGAGAACGCATGGCGGCGTCTTCTACACCGGACCGTCCCCTAAACTGCCTCACTTTGACACGCGACAAGCGAGCCAATGGGGAAAGAAACGGCTCATCGCTGAAAAAGCGAGCGAGTTAATCGAAGACGGCGACACGATAGCTCTGGATGGCGGAAGCACAACCTACGAGTTAGCCCAACGGCTGCTTGGCAAAGCAGTGCAAGTGGTGACCAACTCGCTGCCCGTCGCCAACTTGTTTACTTCCAGCGACTCGGCCGACTTGGTGATCGTTGGCGGATATGTTCACACGCGGACAGGTGTTTCGCTCGGACCGTATGCCAACGAAATGCTGTCGGACTTGAATGTGCGTCGCGCGGTGCTCAGTGTCGCGGGAATTCACGACGACGGCTACTACAACAGCAACCTGCTGCTGGTCGAAACCGAACGAGCGATGATGAAGGCGGCGGACGAGGTGATTGTTGTCGCGGACAGCACGAAGTTAGGACGAAAAAGTTTGGCCCGCCTGTGCGAACTGGGCGAGATTGACGCGTTGGTTATTGACCATGAAATCAGTGAGGACTGGCGAAGCAAATTGATCGCCGCGGGCGTGCGGCTCGTCATCGCCGGCGACACGGACAACGGATAGCAAAAACACCAATGAGTACAGCAACCCTCGACCGAAATCTTGTTGAACAAATCGTGAGGCAGATTGTTTTACAGCAATCTTCTAGCTCGAACCGAAATTCTTCGGATGAACAGCAGGAATTAGTGGTTAGCATTTCGGCTCGTCATTGTCATTTGACCGATGAACACGTCGAAGTCCTGTTTGGATCAGGCAGCATGCTCACACCTATGCGAGATTTATACCAGGATGGGTTTTATGCCGCCGAACAAACGGTGATGGTCGTTGGACCGCGGAAACGCATGTTGCCCAATGTCCGCGTGCTGGGGCCCACACGTCCTCACAGCCAGGTTGAGCTGGCATTTACAGACACAATCTCGTTAGGAATCGATGCGCCCGTTCGGCACAGCGGCAAAGTCGACGGAACGCCAGGCTGCGTTCTCGTCGGTCCGAAAGGTGTTGTGGAACTTGACGAAGGCGTCATTCGGGCGGCCCGGCATGTCCACATGAATTTTGGGGACGCGGAGAAATATGGCGTGAGAAACGGCGACCTAATGAAGCTTAGAATCGAATCGCCGCTGTGCACCACGGTGATGGAAGACATGCTGGTCCGAGCAGACGCGACGAGCAAACTGGAAGTGCACATTGACACAGATGAAGGAAACGCCGTGTATTTGGACGGCGCGACGAAAGTTGAATTGCAGAAGCAAGGTAATGGTTGTTCGTGTAATGGTCACTAAAGATGAGTGGCCGATCGCAAATTCTTTTTGATTTTGGAGACCCACAGATGGCAAAGATCCAGGAAGCGTTGGGGATGATCGAGTGCAAAGGCTATATCGCCTTGGTCGAAGCAACCGACGCGATGTTGAAAGCTGCGAACGTGAATTTCATGGGTTGGGACAAGGTCGGCAGCGGGCTTGTATCGACCTTCGTGACGGGCGACGTGGCTGCGGTGAAAGCCGCAACTGACGCCGGTGCGGCCGCCGCCGGACGCGTTGGCGAAGTCATGAGTGTCCAGGTCATACCACGACCTCACGACGATCTGGCAACGGTTTTGCCGAAGGCCAAAAAGCCAACCGCGAAATAGCCTCGCCGTAGGACGGATTGCTAATCCGTCCGGTTGATAAATTTAACGATGGACGGATTGGCAATCCATCCTGCAGAAATAGGAAACACAAAATGGAAAGCGCAATTGGATTGGTTGAAACAAGGGGTTTGATCGGCTTGGTCGAAGCCACGGATGCGATGGCCAAGGCGGCCAACGTCAAGATTGTCAAACGCCAGGACATCGGTGGTGGGCTTGTCACGACCATTGTCAGTGGCGACGTCGGCAGCGTACGAGCCGCCGTGGAAGCGGGCGCTAACGCCGCAACACAAGTCGGCGAACTGGTTGGCAGCCACATCATTCCACGACCCGCCGATGGTTTGATCGACGCGTTTGGGTAATTGACGTAGCACGCGCAGCTTGCGTGTTTGCTGCTGTGTTCACAAGCTGGCAGCTTGTGGCTACGGAGAGCAGATCATGAAAATCCTCGTTGCGAATCTTGGTTCGACAAGCTTCAAGTACCGCCTGTTCGACATGTCGGACGAGCGACAACTGGCGCGCGGCGGGATCGAACGGATCGGTGCCGAAGAGAGCCAGTGCTTTGTTGAAATCGGAGACCGGCGTCGCGAGCTAACAGCCAAAGTGCCCGACCATGCGGTGGCTGTGAGGCAATGCCTCGGCCAGTTGACCGATCCGGAAAGCGGATGCTTGACGGATGCGGCCGAGGTCAAAGCGATCGGCTTTAAAGCCGTTCATGGCGGGCGAGTCAGCGGTGTTCAGCGTGTCAATCACGATGTTCTGGCCGCGATGGAAGAAATGAATCAGGTTGCTCCGGCTCACAATCCGCCGTATATCAACGCGATGCGATTGCTGGCCGAGAAGCTGCCGGATATCCCACTCGTCGCCGCGTTCGAAACAGGTTTTCATGCGACGGTTGCCGATCACTTGCAGTACTACGCGATTCCTCTGGATTGGTCGAACGACTTGCACATCCGCCGTTGGGGATTCCACGGCGCGAGTCATCGATACATCGCTGGCCGCACGGCCGAGCTGCTTGGTCGCGAAGATGCACGAGTGATTTCGTGTCATTTGGGCGGCTCGAGCAGCCTGTGTGCGATTCGCGGTCGAACGAGTGTCGCAACGTCCATGGGAATGAGCCCGCAAACGGGTTTGCCGCACAACAATCGTGTCGGCGATTTTGATCCGTTTGCGCTGCCGCTCGTTATGGAATCGACCGGCAAGTCGCTCGACGAAGTGCTCGACGCATTGGCGAACCAATCAGGTTTGCTGGGCTTGAGCGGAGTGAGCGGCGACGTCCGCGACCTCGAACAGGCCGCGGCCGACGGAAATGAACGAGCCAAGTTGGCGCTCGACATGTTCACTTCCGAAATCCGGCGCTACGTCGGTGGGTTGCTCGTCGAACTCGGCGGCGCGGACGCAATCGTGTTCACCGGCGGAATTGGCGAAAACGGCGTGAACGTTCGATCGGCCGTTTGCCATAACCTCGGCGAGTTGGGAATCGTCCTCGACGACAACCTCAACGCGTCAGCAAAAGGCGAATCGCAGATTAACGACGCCAGCAGCCGAACGCAGATTTGGGTCGTGCCCACAAACGAAGAAATTGTGGTCGCCCGACAAGCGAAAGAACTAATCGAAAGCTAGATACTAGTCACTGGTCATTTGTCACTTGCGATGTACACCCCAATGACAATGGACAAATGACAGAGGACCAAAAATGTTTGTCGCCAAGGTAACAGGTTCCGTCGTCTCGACGCAAAAAGTTGGTGCTATGACTGGCCACAAACTGATGGTCGTCGAACCGTATCGACTGGAGCCGAAAAAACGCGGGTCGCTGGAAACAACCGGTCGCACATTTGTGGCCGTCGACCTGCTGGGCGCGGGCGTTGGCGACTATGTGTTGATCACGCAAGGTTCGAGTGCCAGGCTCACACCGGAAACCAGCAAGTTGCCGATCGACACGGTGATCATCGGAATCGTCGACCGCGTACATGTCGAACACGACTGCGTTTATTCACGCGAAGAAGAATAGCTACGAAAGACAATAGAATCATGCAAATCAATGAATCCTTGATCCGCAACGTTGTCGCACAAGTGCTGGCTGAGGTGGGGCCGCTTCCGGCGACCAATGGCAATTCGTTCTCCGGTCGTCACGGAGTTTTTGATGATGTTGACGAAGCGGTCGCTGCGGCCCACGTGGCATTTGAGCAATTGTCCGAGCGGCCAATGGAAGATCGTCGTCGTGCGATCGATCACATCCGTCGCATCTCGATCGATCAGTCGGTCGAACTGGGCACGATGGAAATGGAAGAGACGAAGATTGGCCGTCTGGAACACAAGATCAACAAGCTCGAAACACTTGGCAAACTCACGCCAGGCGTCGAGTTCATGAAAAGTGAAGTGTTTAGCGGCGACCGCGGTTTGGCCGTCATTGAACATGCTCCGTTCGGAGTGATCGGAGCGATCACGCCCGTGACCCATTCGTTGCCGACCATTACGGGAAACGCGGTCAGCATGATCGCGGGCGGAAACACGCTGGTCGTCAATCCGCATCCAAGCGGCAAGCGAGTCGCGGCAGAGGGCGTGCGGCGATTTAACGAAGCGATTTCGAAAGACATCGGCATCGACAATCTGATCTGCATCATTCCAGAGCCGACATTGGAATCGGCTGCCGCAATCTTTGGCCATCGAGACATCGCGCTGATCTGCGTCACGGGTGGGCCGGCCGTCGCGCGAGCGGCACTCAATAGCGGCAAGCGAGCCGTTGTTGCTGGACCGGGCAATCCGCCAGTCGTCGTCGATGAAACGGCCGACTTCGATCGCGCCGCTCGCAGCATCATTCAAGGCGGAGCGTTCGACAACAATTTGCTGTGCATCGCTGAGAAAGAAGTGTTCGTCGTCAACGAGGTGTTCGACGCGATGATGGAAGCGATGCGTCGCGCCGGAGCGGCTCAATTGAACGACCAACAAATTGCGAACTTGACGCGAAACGCCATCACGCAAGTCGGCGACGACAATCACGACGCTCCCGCGAAGGAGTTTCTCGGCCAAGACGCCGCGATTCTGGCCGAAGGTGCCGGCACCAGCGTTCCCAGTGGCACCGAGTTGCTGTTTGGCGAGACGGACGAATCGAACCCGTTTGTCCCCGTCGAACAAATGATGCCGTTCATCCCGTTCGTGCGATGCCGCGACGTCGACGAGGCGATCGCCAAAGCGAAACACTACGAACATGGATTCCGCCACACTGCGATCATCCATTCAAACAACGTCAAGAACATGACCAAGATGGGCCGGGCGTTGGACACGACTTTGTTCGTCAAAAACGGCCCCTGCATGGCGTCGTTGGGCCTGGGTGGCGAAGGATACTTGTCGTTCTCGATTGCTGGACCGACCGGCGAAGGTGTTACGACGCCGCTGACGTTCACCCGCGAGCGACGTTGTTCGATGATTGATGACCTGTGGATTTTGGGAAAAGGCTAGCGAAGAAAGGTCCAAATAACAAATGACAGATTCCAAACAAATTCCAAATGACAAGCTCCAAAGTTTTGAATTTGGTGTTTGAGATTTGTTTGTTGTTTGTGTTTTGTAATTTGGAATTTGCCAATGCAATTGGCTCGAGTCATTGGAAACGCCACCGCCACGTTGAAGCACGATTCGATGAATGGTGCCAAGTTGCTGGTCGTCCTGCCGCTGATGGCGGATGGTGAGACGGCGGACGGCGGCCCATTGATCGCCGTCGACGGAGTTGGTGCTGGCCGAGGTGAAAAAGTAATCATTTCGAGCGACGGACGTTACTCGCGCGAGCTGCTGTCCGCCGACGCAACACCCGTTCGGTGGACCACGATTGGGATTGAAGACGAATGACGGAACAAGATTTTTTCGAACGCGTTGTTCAAGAAGTCATTCGCCGGCTGCGCGCGATGCAGCCTTCCAAAGTTTCCGAGACTTCGGAAGGGCCGAATCGTTCGAAAACAATCAACGATCGAGTTGTTACGTTGGCAGCACTCGGTCCGTTGAAGGACGTCGACAAATTGGTCGTCCGCCGCGACGCCGTTGTCACTCCGTCCGTCCGTGACGAACTTCGCCAGCGAAAAATTCAACTCGAACGAGCAACCGCGTAAATCATGAAAATCGCAGAAGTCATCGGAACGGTCACCCTCAACCGCTGCCATCCCAGTTTTGATGGCGCGACGTTGAAGATTACCCTTCCTTTGTCTTTGGAAAACTTGACAGAGGGATCCGCGCCGGACACGGCCGACACTCGCGTCTGCTGGGACGAGCTTGGCGCGGGAATTGGCAGCAAGATCGCAGTCAGCGATGGAGCCGAAGCCGCCCAACCATTTCGACCACAATTGAAACCCGTCGACGCCTATGTGTCGGCGTTGCTAGATCACATCGACATCGTCACTAATGATGAATGACCAATGACAAAGGACCAAATATGACCAACGTTTTTCAACTGAAGAAAGACATCTGTGAAATCGGCGACCGCATCTACAAGAAGGGTTTCGCCGCGGCAAACGACGGTAACATCACCGTCCGCGTCAGCGAGAACGAAGTCCTGTGCACGCCGACGATGCACTGCAAAGGTTTTTTGAAGCCGGACGACATCGCCACTGTCGACATGACGGGCAAGCAAATTGCGGGCAACAAGAAACGCTCTAGCGAAGCCCTGCTGCACTTGGAAATCTACAAGCAGCGGCCGGACATCAAAAGCGTGGTGCATTGCCATCCGCCTCACGCGTGTGCCTTCGCGGTGGCCCGCGAGCCGATCCCGCAGTGCGTTTTGCCTGAGGTCGAAGTATTCCTCGGCGATGTGCCCATCACCACTTACGAGACACCCGGTGGCCAGGCGTTCGCCGACACGATCACTCCGTTCGTGGACAAAACGAACGTGATCGTCTTGGCCAATCATGGCACGGTCAGCTATGGCGAAAACGTCGAGCGTGCTTATTGGTGGACGGAGATTCTCGATGCGTATTGTCGGATTCTGTTGTTGTCCAAGCAGCTTGGCGGCGTCAATTATTTTACGGAAGAAAAAGAGCGCGAGTTGCTCAAACTGAAGCAAGACTGGGGCTGGTCGGATCCTCGGAACACCAAGGAATACGAAGACTGCGACATTTGTGCCAACGATATATTTCGCCAAAGTTGGCAGGAGTCCGGCGTTTCGCGAAAGGCCTTCGACGCACCGCCGCCGATGTCCGTAAAGTCAAACGGCAACAGCGGCATGAATGATCAGGAAGCACTGGTGAAGGCGATTACGGAGCGTGTGATGGCCGAGTTGGCGAAGAGTTAGGTTGAAAACCGATTGTTGGAATACTGTCAACGTGGTAGAATACATGGATGATTGCAAAACTTACCAGAGAATTGGCAGATGCCGTTGAAGCAAGCGAAGAAGGGGTGATTGACGCAGTCGGACCAGATGGAAAAAAGGAGTATTCGGTCGTGGATCGCGAGTTGTACCGACAAGCAATGGCTGCACTTCGCGAGCGACAGAGCCATGCCTCGATTGCTGAAGTAATCCGGCAAATGGAAGCCGGCGTAGGCTCATCGGTCGAAGATTCAGAAGCCCGCTCACGCGATAGACACGGTTTTCCACCTCGCCAAACTGCATGTAGTTCAATGTAATCGTCTATCCGCAAGCGGAAGAAGACATTACCGCAACACGCGGTGGTGGGCGGAACATCATTCTGCGACACAATCCCAAGTGTGGCACGAAGCAACTTACGATTCCATCTACAGTCTTGATACCTTTCCTGAATCTCACTCACTCGCTCCTGAAAACCCAGACTTTCCCTACGAGCTTCGAGAGTTGCCTTGTGGGCTTGGGCCACGTCCCAGCTATCGAGTTCTGTTTACGATTCAAGGAGATAGAGTTCACGTCCTTGCCGTGCAGCGGGCGGCTCAGGATCGATTGTACCCGGATGATGTAACCTTCGATGGTTGAATTAAATTCGAGCACCGTCGAAACAACTTGTCGACGACAGATTACCAAACGTAGAGCGATCGGATTTCGAATCGCTGCGATTCTATTTGGGCTCCTTCCTCTTTTGTTGTGCGAGGTCGCTCTACGCATTGCGAATTGGACTCCAGCTAGTGAAGTTGAGGATCCATACATCGGATTCAGCTGTCGCTATCCGCTTTTCAAACTCAACAACGATCACGACCGATATCAAACGGCCGAATCACGCCTCGAATACTTTGTGAGCGATTCGTTTGGCGCAAAAAAAAGTGAAATCGAGTTTCGCATCTTTGTCCTCGGCGGCTCGACAGTGCAAGGGCGCCCGTATTCGATCGAAACGTCTTTTGCGACCTGGCTACGTCTGAGCCTCGGTGCGGCAGATCCAAATCGAATTTGGGAGGTTGTTAATTGTGGTGGCGTTTCTTACGCAAGCTACCGCCTCGTCCCGATTGTGTACGAAGTACTTCGGCACGAACCCGATTTGATCATCCTTTACACGGGGCACAACGAGTTTCTGGAAAGTCGCACGTACGAACAAATCAGCACAACACCTCAAATCGTCCGCGACGCCCATGTCCTTGCATCGAATTCCAGGGCTTATTTGTTTTGTCGGAATTCGTGGATTGCAGCCAGCGCCAGTCACGGTTTGCCGGCGGAAGTCGACGCGCGATTGGATTATGCGAGTGGCTTAGATAGCTACCACCGTGACAATCAGTGGCGGGACGCGGTGGCCGAGGACTTTCGCGCAAACTTACACCAAATCGTTCATGTGGCCGCAGCCGCGCAAATTCCGGTGGTGCTGGCAAATCCTGTTTGCAAATTGGGCGACAACGCGCCGTTTAAAACGGAGTTGCCAACGGCATGGAGCCGTAAAGAGCGAGAGGAGTTTACTCACCGGTGGACGCTGAGCAAACAACTAATTGCTTCCGACCCGAACAAAGCATGCAAATTGCTGGAAGAACTTTTGACTCGCGACCAACAGCACGCCGGCGTCGCGTTCGATCTTGCCGTGTGTCGAGAGAAGCTCGGTCAGTTTGAGGCAGCCAAAACGGCCTATCAATTGGCCAAGGACTACGACGTTTGCCCACTGAGGATTCTTACGCCCATGCGAAAGGTGATCGAGGACGTTTCGCGATCTAGAGAACTCCATGTTGTTGACGTTCATGGTGCGATTTCCAAGCGCAGCAACCACGGCATCGTTGACGGGCAATGGATGATGGACCACGTCCATCCCACGATTGAGGGCCATCAATTGATCGCCGATTTGTTCATGAACCAACTCATCAAGCAGGGCTTTGTATACCCGGCCGAAGGCTGGAAATCGGTACGCGACGCATCCTATCAAACGCACCTCGAATCGCTCAATTACGCATATTACGAGCGCGGACGGCAGCGATTGGAAGGATTGCGAACCTGGACAAAGGGCGAATCACACGTTCATGATGATTGAACCAGACTTCCGAAGTCTAAGAAGACTTCGGAAGTCTAGACAGCCAAACACGTTGGGTGGCTGCACTTGACCCCCGATTCGCCCCGTTTTAGACTTCCTAGATTACACCTGTGTGGGGGCGCAGCTCCGGTGTGCGTGCAAAATCGAAAGGTGAAGATAGCGTGAAACGGGCCATCATCAGTGACATCCACAGCAATCTCGACGCCCTCGAGTGTGTGATGGCCGATATCGAATCACAGGGGATCACCGAAATCGTTTGTCTGGGCGACGTCATCGGCTACGGCCCAAATCCTTGCGATTGCATCGATCGCATCATGCAGTGCGACGTTTGCATCCTAGGTAACCATGACCAAGGTGCGCTGTTCGACCCCGAAGGATTCAGCAGTGGTGCCGAACAAGCGATCTTCTGGACACGCAGCCAACTGGAACGCAACCACGATGGTGACAAGAACAAGAAACGCTGGGACTTTTTGTGCAAGATTCCGCGCACGCATCGGGACGGCCCGCACTTGTTCGTGCATGGTTCGGCGCGTAGCCCGCTGAACGAATATGTCTTTCCGGAAGACATCTATAACACAAAGAAGATTGAAAAGCTGTTCAGCATGATCGAGCGTTATTGCTTTCAAGGACATACACACGTGCCGGGCGTGTTTACCGAGGACGGGCGTTTCTTGAGCCCACCGGAATTCAACTTTAAATACCCGCTTGGCGAACAGAAGGTCATGGTAAACGTCGGCAGCGTCGGCCAGCCACGCGACAGTGACAACCGTTCCTGTTACGTCATCTTAGAAGACAACAACATCGAGTTTCGACGTGTCGAATATCCGTTCGATCAAACTGCCCAAAAGATCTATGCGGTCCCGGAACTCGATAATTTCTTGGGCGATCGCTTGCGAGAAGGGCGATAGGATTTGTGGACCGAGAAAGGCCGCATTCACAAGATTGGCGACTTTCGCCAGAATACACTACCAGTGTGCCTGTGGCACTGCCCACCTCTGAGACGCCACACGAACTTGAAGATCGCGAAAAGATTCCTGCTGTCGCGAACAAACATAACCATTACCTAAGGCTTTAAGCTCCTGTGGACAAACGATTCTTTTCGTTCATGATCGTGATGATTCTCGTCACGATGATCTATATCAACATCTACACGGCCCTCTTCCCGCCTCCCAAGCGTCCGCCCAAGCCGGCGATCGATGATCAGATCGTACAAGATGACACGGACGACGGTTCGAACGATGGTAAAGGTGATGATTCGGCAGATGACACTGGTGACGACACAGCGGGTGACGACAATGCGGGCGACGACACCGCCATCGGTCCCGATTCGGATGACGAAGAAAAGGCGAAATCCGAGCCGCGGCGTTTTGTCAGCATCGGTTCGCTCGATCCCGATAGCCCTTATCGATTCCTGGCCATTTTCGACAGCAAAGGTGGGAATCTATGGTCATTGGAGTTAAACGAGCTGAAGAAAAACGGCAAGCTGCGCTATCGCGATCTGATTGATCCAAGTGGTTACTTGGGGCGATTGGCTCTGTCAAACGAATCGGATGGTGGCTGTCGAATCAACGTGAACGTCAAGTCCAGCGACGGCACGCCTGCGTCCCAGGCCAAGCCAACTGCCAGCACCAGCGAGCCTGGTCTACGTCAAGACGACGTGATTCTAAAACTGAACGGCACGAAACTCACAGACAAAGACCATTTGCAGACCTTAGTGAGTAAGACCAGGCCCGGTGAAGAGGTCGCATTGCTCGTTGACCGCAATGGCAAGGAAATTCGTTTTTCCGCCGAGTTGACATCTCACCCGCTGCCGATCATCCGGCCCGAGGGATTCAGCGTCGAATCACTGGACATCAAGAGTCGTGCCAAGTACGACCCTGATGGCAACGGTGTGATTGACTATGCAGGATCCCTGTTGCTGACATTGGGTGAATGGAAGGGAACGAACTGGAAGGCATTTGGTCTCAACGCCGATTCGCTTCCCGCGATGCATACCGAAAACTGGCAGTTGGTGGCTGACGAAAACGACGCCGATGTCGTTGAATTCCGCTTCGAATTGGGCCAAGACCTGTTGAATGCCAGCAAGTCCAGCAAGGTTGAAGTCGTCAAGCGGTTTCGTCTAGCCGAAACACCAAAGGACGAGCAGGACAACCGGTTCGCCAAGTCTTATCATTTGGATTTCGATTTCGAAATCAAAAACATCGGCAAGCGATCGAAGGATATTGCCTATCAACTGGACGGGCCGCGCGGATTGCCGCTCGAAGGCTGGTGGTATCAAAACAAAGTTGGTCCCGCGTGGGGAGCCGCCGGCGCGCGGGACGTCGCTTGGACATCCAAAGGCAGCGGATTCAACCTTTGGAGGTGTCCAGCTGTTGTCAGCTATGTCGTCAACGAGAAGCCATTCCAAAATCATTTTTTTCAGGAACCCAAAAGCGAAACTGTCGAAAACCGCACGCTGACGTACGTCGGCAACGACACACAATATTTCGCCGTGTTACTCAAGCCGAACGTCCTTGCGGACTCGAAGTCGGGCCCGCAGAGTTTTATGTACAGGATGGGGTACGCCTATCCCGTTGGTGCGATCGCGAAGAAAGACGTCGGCGTCAAATCGAAACGCATCGATACTTCGTTTGCCTTGGTCAGCGATTCCTGTAAGCTCGCACCGGGCGACACTTGGAAGCAGTCGTTCACCGTCTTTGCGGGAGCAAAAGAACCGGAACTCTTGGCAGAATACGGTGTGCAGGAAGTGACCTATTACGGTTGGTTCGGGTTCGTCTCGAAGCCCTTGGTGGGGCTGCTGCACATTTTCTACGCCATCATTGGCAACTACGGTTTGGCGATCATCTTTCTGACCGTGCTTGTCAGGTTGTGCATGATGCCGATCAGTCGCAAGGCGGCGTTGAACGCTCAGATGATGCAGGCTCTCGCGCCCGAGATTAAGAAGATCGCCGACAAGTACAAGAACGAAATGCAAAAGCGGCACGATGCCCAGCAAGCGTTGTTCCGCAAATACAACTACAACCCGTTGGGCGGCTGTGGGCTGATGTTCCTCCAGTTGCCAGTTTTCATTGGGCTTTATCGTGGATTGTCTGTCGACATTTCGCTGCGCGACAAGGCGTTGATCCCAGGACTCAATTGGTGCTCGAATCTCGCCGGGCCGGACCAATTGCTTTATTGGAAAGACTGGATGCCCGGTTTCCTGGCCAGCGAAACGGGTTGGCTGGGACCGTACTTCAACATCCTGCCGGTGATCACGATCGTGTTATTCATCGTCCAGCAGAAAATGTTCGCGCCGCCGCCGACAGACGAACAGCAAGCAATGACGCAAAAGATGATGAACTTCATGATGATCTTCATCGGTGTTATGTTCTTCAAAGTCCCCAGCGGCTTGTGCATTTATTTTATCACGTCCAGCATCTGGGGAATCGTCGAGCGAACGATGATTCCGAAGCCGGAACTCCCGGACCACATGAAGCCGGGCGGCAGCGGATCGTCGAAGGATCCGGCACGCGCGAGTCAACCCAGTCCCAAGCCTTCTTCCAACGGCGCGGGAAATAAGAAGAAATCGAATCGCAAGAAGAAGCGATCGAAAGGCCGTAAGTAGGGATTGCGGAATGCGAAATCCACTCCCATGTCGCACCCGATCGACGACACGATTGTAGCGATTGCATCCGCACCGGGTGGTGCGATGCGCGGTGTCGTACGTTGCAGTGGCCCTGACGCCGCCGCGTGTCTTGAACTGTGCTTTCAAGCGGATGACAAAACAAACCTGGCATCGCACCGGCGTGCCGTCGTGCTGAGTGGCGGACTCACGGTCGATCAGCCGATTGGTTCGATTCCTTGTGACTTGTATCTCTGGCCAACTTCGCGAAGTTACACACAACAGCCGAGCGCGGAAATCCACACAATTGGATCACCGCCGATTTTGGAGGCGATCGTTCGCACGATCTGCGCTCACGGTGCCCGGCTCGCCGAACCAGGTGAGTTCACGATGCGGGCGTTTCTCGCTGGGCGGTTGGACTTGACCCAGGCCGAGGCTGTGTTGGGCGTCATCGACGCCGGCAGCCGATCCGAATTGGACGTCGCACTAACGCAATTGGCCGGCGGCTTACGCACTCCGCTGAATCAGTTGCGCGACCAGTTGGTTGACCTGTTGGCTCATCTGGAAGCCGGCTTGGATTTCGTTGAAGAAGACATTGAGTTCATCTCATCGGCGGAAATTCAGCAGCAACTGGGGCGAGCAAGCGGCGAAGTCACACGCATCGCCAACCAGATGAACGAGCGAACCGAGACAACCGGCGAGTACCGCGTCGTGTTGGTCGGTTCGCCGAATACGGGAAAGAGCAGTTTGCTGAACGCCCTTGCAGGATCGCCTCAAGCCATCGTTTCAAGCATTGCGGGAACAACGCGTGACTATGTTTCGTGCCGATTTGAAATAGATGGCACGCGCTTCCGTGTGATGGATACAGCAGGCGTGTCGCGGAATCCCAGCGATCATGAAATCGAACTAGCCGCGCAATCGATGACCGATGCGCAGTCGCAGCAATCCCACTTGCAGATTCTCTGCCTCGACAACAGCCGTCCGCTGAACGAATGGGAAAAGACGCAACTGTCCGGACCCGAATTCGAAAATCGCCTCGTGGTCGGCACGAAATGCGACTTGGTTTCACAAACAAACATCGACCAGCGGCGAGGCATCGACGATGTCCAAACCAGCAGCCAGTCTGGCACCGGCATCGATGAACTCAGGCAGCGAATCGTCCAATGCTTGAAAGAAACACAGGCTGGCCAGGAAGTCGTCGTCGGCACGGCGAGTCGTTGCCGCGAGAGCCTCCGTCTCGCCGCCGCCGCAATCAATCGGGCAATCGACTTGTCAGCCAGTCATTCCGGCGAAGAATTGGTCGCGGCGGAGTTACGCAACGCCCTCGATGAACTGGGCCGCGTCGTGGGCACCATCTATACTGACGACATCCTCGATCGCATCTTCAGCCGGTTTTGCATCGGCAAATGATGTCGAGCGATTCTTGACGATCGCTCTGTATAAGCTACGTACTCATGGGGAATCTAGACGGGTGCAGTCCGATTCGACGGGTTGTGTCGATTCGAAGGAAATACGAAAGAGCAATGGACCATCGTGTCGTGATCACCGGTGCCGGCTGCGTCACTCCGCTTGGCAACAAGCCGGGCGAGTTGTGGCAGGCGCTGACGGAAGCGCGATCGGGCGTTGGTCCCATCACGGTTTTTGACGCAACCACCTTTCCCGTCCGAATCGCGGCGGAAGTGTCCGACTGGGACATTCACGCCGAGATCGAAAACTCGGAACAATGGGAGCGACACGCGCGTCATACGCAATTCGCCATTGTCGCCGCCGAGAATGCCAAAGCAAGCGCGGGTTTAAACGATCAATCTGTCGAGCCGTTGCGAGCGGGTGTCTCGATGGGATGTGGAGAGATTTTTCCCGACTTTGTTCGGTTTGCTCAACTGATGGGGAATTCTCTGCATGGCAAGGAGTTCTCCAGCACGGAATACATTCGCGAATGTCTGCAATTGGCGCAAGCCGACGACGAGTTGACCAGCGATCCGGGCGTTGCGGCCGGGTGCATGGCCGGCGTGCTGAACGCGCAAGGGCCGAACACGAATTTCACCACGGCGTGCGTGTCCAGCAGCGTGGCGTTGGGCGAGGCGGCCGAAGTGATTCGACGCGGCGGCGCGGAGGTGATGTACGCCGGTGGCGCTCACAGCATGATTCATCCGTTTGGAATTTCCGGATTTTATCGCCTGTCGACGCTGTCGACCAGAAATGACGAGCCGCAACTCGCGTCGCGGCCCTTTGATGCCGATCGGCAAGGTTTTGTCGTCGGCGAAGGTGGCGTGGTCATCGTGCTTGAAGAACTCGAGCATGCTTTGCGTCGTGGCGCTGAGATTTGGGGCGAATTGACCGGCTACGGTGCGACGGATGATGCGTTCCGTATCACCGACCCGTCACCCGACGGCGACCCATCTGCGCGATGCATGGAACTGGCGATGAGAGATGCCAGGCTGAACCCGGAAGAAATCGACTACGTCAATGCCCACGGCTCGGGCACGGTGGTGAACGACAACATGGAAACGCGTGCCATCAAGACGGCTTTTGGCAACTACGCCTATCGTTTGCCGGTTTCCAGCACCAAAAGCATGACCGGCCATTTGACAACGGCTTGTGGAGCGTTGGAATTCCTGGTCTGCGCCAAAGCGATCAAGACAGGTGTGATTCCACCGACGATCAATTACGAAACGGCCGACCCGGACTGCGATCTTGATTACGTACCCAACGAGGCGCGTGACATCGCTTGCCAGCATGTTTTGTCCAACAGCTTGGGATTCGGCGGTCAAAACGTATCGCTGATTGTGTCGAAGTTTGATCTGTAGAACAATCGTCTCAATTGTTCCGCGAGCAATTGGGACAATTGCTCTACATCGAAAGCTACTCCACGACGGGTGCGATCTGGTCTTCCGTCGTCACACCCGGTGGCAATTCCATGATTTGGATTTTGCGAAAGTGGATCTCCGCGCCTTCGGATTCCAGACACAAGTAGCCCTTCCTGACGGACGACTTGCTCACACCATTGACGAATTTTCCGTTGACCGACAGTTTTACCACGCCATCCACAAACACAGCGTCATACGTGTTCCACTCGCCCTTTCCCTTGCAACGGTTTTCGACCGATTTGCTGCGCGAGCCACGCGGGTTATCTGGGACGGTCTTCAAACCGTTCGCTCCAAACAGCTCGCCGTGTACGTAAGCAATCGGCGGCAAGGTTCCATCCTTTTGTTTATGCTGGTTGACCCAATCCAATTCCAGCATTTGCACTTCCATTCCTTTGGGCAACCGGCGTCCTTCCGGCACCGAGCCTTCACTCCAAGCAAACACGCCGGAATTTCCGCCAGCTTCCATGTGACGCCATTCGATGTGCAGGATGAAGTTTTCGTATTGCTTTTCCGATCGCATCACGCCGATCGGGTGGCCGCTGCAGACGAGCAAGCCGTCTTTCACGGTCCAGGTTTCTTTGGACGTGTTCACGTCGACCCAGCCCGTTAGATCCTTGCCGTTGAAGAGATCCTTGTATTGAAACGGTGCTTCCGCGTTTGCGCGAGGGTTCGCGCAAAAGGACAAAATCGAAAGGCAGAAAACCAGTGTCAACATATTCGTGCTAGTTCGGTTCATGGTATTGCTCCGTGGGTCATGTTCTATGTTCGCCGCATTATAACCAACCACCGGGAAGTTTTTGAGCAACCGGCGCTCCCAGGTAGCAATTTTGAGAGCCTTCGAGTCCATATCCTATCGATCTCGTACTATAAGTTTGCGTGTTTTTGTTTTCTTGCGCACATTTCCGTAGGACGGTTTTTCAAACCGTCCGGACGGATTGGAAATCCGTCCTACAATGTGTGTGGCGGCTCTAGAGGCTATCGGCGTTTCGTTGCAGACTTGCCTTGGGCAGAAACAGTGCCAGGATCTTGGCGGCCGAGGAGCACGAGATCTTCTTTTTTCAAGAAATAGCGTGCTGTCGCAAGGACATGGACATCGTCCGGGATTTCACTACGAATCGACTGGAAGTGCCGGTCCGTTGTGATCACAAACGATTCTGGGCTCTTCAGAAATGTCACGACGTCAACGCCAGGATGCCGATGCCAGTTCTTCTCTCGTGGTGGCGGCAGCGCTGTTGCGCCGCGATCGTTCGACGGGTATGAGAGTTCGAGTATGGGACGGCGTACGTAGAAAACCCACGTTGATTCCAAACAGCGATACGATCCAACTTGTGGCCGTTCGGAGTGATCGGCGATCGCGTTGAACAGCAGGCGGTTTTCTTGATGCCGGCCAACTTGCACTGTGGCGATGCCAAAGAAAACGGTGGTGAAAGAAACGGCGGTCAGTGCGAAAGCGAACACCATTTGTCGATTCTTCCGCTGCTGCAATAGCACGAAGCAGACACCCGCACCGACGATTAGAATCACACCGATCGCCCCCAGCCATTGTTCGCCAGGCAGATACTTTTGGGCAGCCAATGGAATGGCGATCAACATGGCCAGGCCCACCAAACCGAGCACAGCCAGCGACAGTCGCAACCAAAAGGCGGAAACGGCTAACGTGCCACACGACCATCGATAAAGGAAGCTGCCCGTCAAAAGGGCCAGCGCCGGGTAGCACGGTGTGACGTAGCTTGGCAATTTGGTTGTCGCCAGAGTAAAGATCCCAATGTAGACGCACGTCCAACAGGCGAGCAGCACATATCCATCATTCCAGGCATCGCGCTTGCGCACGCTTTGGACAAACCAAATGAGCAGCGGCACGGCAAATACCGACCAAGGAAAGAAGCCCGCCAAGATTGCGACCGGATAGAATAGCAGCGAGCCCGAATGATTTTCCATGGCCGTCGTTGCCCGACCAATATGCTCCTTGACGAAGAAGCCAAGAAGGTAATCCCCCTCGGTTCGCAGGCCAACCAGCACAAACCACGGAGCGGCAATGGCGAGGGCCACGATGATGGCGGTCACCGGCCGCATCGACCAACATGTTCGCAGAAAGTGTAGCGGGGCAAACAGCCGCAAAATGTGGACCCACCAGCGTCGGTCCTCTGACGGAGGCAATCGCTTGATTAACAGAAACATTCCAATGACGGCCGTCGGCAGCACGAGGCCCACCGGACCTTTTGCCAGAATGCCGAGTCCCATGAAACAATACATCAGGACGCAAACCCACCACTGACTCGGAAAGTATTGCCCATCGGTTCGCAATGAAGGTGGTGAGACTGCTACCTCTGTCGATTCCCTGTACTGGAAGGTCCCCAGAACATAGATCGTCAGCGCCATCGTGCCGCAGAAGATCAAAACGGAATCGGGAGTCGCGGCACGGCCAGCGACGCCAAACATCAGGCCCGTTGCCAGCACGACAGCACTCCACAACGCCGCATTGGGATGGAACAGCCGTCGGCCGATGTGATAGGTCGCAATCACAGTTCCAAGCGCCAGGGACGCCGACCAAAATCGCGCGGAAAACTCATTCACACCAAAAACCGCGTAAGCCGACATCATCAACCAGTAAAGCAACACGGGCTTGGCGTCACGCAACTGGTCGTTAAAAATCGGCACCACCCAATCGCCCCGCTCCATCATTTCGAGCGCACAGCCTGCGTTGCGTGGTTCATCGCGGTCCCAAAGCGGCGCGGCTCCGAGGTTCGTAAAGAGGACCAGAAGCGCGACGGAGACGATGATCGTGTAGTGATATGCGAGTTGCTTCATCGGTGGAGATAAGTCGCCGTTCTCAACGGCATCAGGCTTCCTAAGTTGAAGAGAACTTCGGAAGTCTCAACGTTAGCGGAAGTGTTGCAGAACACTCGGACTGGTTTCCCGTTCGGCGATCCGTTTAAGGTATTTCTGTACGTCGGGATCTTGAATCGTGACGAGGATCGAAACGGATTCCGCACGAACGGCGGCATCTTCATCTTCGCTCAGCCAAAACAGCCAACGTCGCGAGTCCACGCCGCTCAATCGCGGCAGCAGCCGAGCCAGCTCGACGCGTTTCCTGGGATCGGGGTCCGTTAGCTGAAGTGCCAAATAGAGATCGTTTTCGGTGAATCCTCGCCGTTCTAATTCCGTCGACGCGGCCACCGACGTTGGTTCATCCGCCGCGCGCAGGTAACGCATGACGGTCACATGATCCAACGTTTCCAGTCTTTCCGTTGCATTTCGTTCGTTCGGCGGTTCGGGCGACGACTCCATCCTCAGCAGTTCACTTGCCGAGGGCGGATGCACTTCCATTGGCTTGGCCGAAGAATTGTCGGCCAACCGTTGGAGGTTTTCCAAGGACATGGGGCTGACATCATCGCCGGCTAGCGTAGAACGCGAAGAGCTGAAGTCATCCGGATTCGACGAAGTGTCTTGCGGTTCTTCGGCGTTTGCAACCGGTAGCGACGGGATGTCGACGATCGCGGCCGGCAAACCGGAAGAGTGTGTGTCGGACAGGGACATCCGGGGCACACCCGACGATTGAGTGAGCCTTCCGTCGGATGGCCGATGCCCTGGCCCGTTGGATTTGTCGACCAATGCAACGACGGAACCGGACTCACTTGCCGCTCCACGAAGCACCCTTTCACAATTCGCAATGAGCTGGCCGCTATCCACCCTATCGTTTTCAATCGGCCACAGCAGAATCTGCATCGCGATGTCCGCCGCGACAGCGCGACGTCTGGCGGAAAGCTCATCGGCTTTACGGGCCAGATGTTCGGCCAGGCTTGCGACTTTGTTTGAGGATTGATGGCGGGTCAAAAGTCGCCAGCGGCTGATTTGTTCGCGAATCGTCTTTTCCGAAGCGTCCGCCAGCACCTGACGGTCACTTGCCAAACAATCAACCAGAATCCCAACTCCTGCGTCACCCAACTCAGCGATCTGCTCCAGCCGGCCTTGAATTTCGTCGTCCGGCAGGTCAGGCAATTCCTTGGCCCAACGATTTGCCAGCCAAGCGGATGGCTGCAAACCGGGCACAGTCGTAATTGCAATTGCCAGGCAACCCAGCACGGTTCCGATGAAAGCCGCGAGGTAGCCCCGCATGTTAGTGCGTCCCGATGACATGGCAAACCCGATTGGTTGCGTGATGAAAAGGCCCGCGATTCTCTAAAATACCAGTGATATCGGCAATATCAGTCGTATCGCCAGTTGACCGCGGCAGTGGTCTTGGCTTTTCACCACAAGAAGACGATTCAATCCCTACCAGTAGTATCATCGTCGCGCGGGGTGAAACTTCATTGCGAGGTTGTGAATTTTGACTGTCCACATGACGCCCGTTCGACCGAATTATCCTTAGGATCGGCAAACTTTGCCGAACTACCCACGCCGATTGTTGGATTGGGTTGTTTAGGAGAGAACGCGAAACACCGCCCCATGCTCTGTTTTGGTTCAAAAAGGGGTCAGATACCGCTGTGCAAAGCACCCTTCGGGCCGTTCCAGCAACGGTACCTGACCCCTTTTTGAACCACGTGTTGTTTCGCTTTGTCTAGTAAGAGAATTGTCAGGGGGGAATATGGGCAACGTCGTTAGTCGACGAATTTGCGCAATGACGATATCACAGCTAGCGGTCTGCTGTGGAATCGCGATTCTTTGCTCTGGTGTGGCCTATGGTGAGTCGCCGTTCGATCCGACTTCAAGCCGGGCGGCGCGCGAGGAAGCAATTCGATCGATCCCATTCGATCAGTTGCGAGCGGATACACGGTCTCGCATTTCGGGCGTTGTAAAAAAACCGTCCATCTACCGCCGCTTGCCGGTGGAAGCCATCTACTCGGATCCGGACATGTACCTGTTCCTCGTTCGCTATCCCGAAGTGATCGTAAACATTTGGCGTATCATGGGGATCACCCAATGTGTGACGTCGCGCACCGGTCCATACAACTTGAACGGTTCGGACGGAATGGGAACGCGGTGCAACATCGAACTGGTGTATGGCACACCGGAGTTGCACGTAATCATTGCCGAAGGCAGTTACGAAAGCGGCGGCGGTCTGTTGAAGCGGACGATCAAGGGACGCTGTGTGATCTTGCTGCGGACTGGCTACACGCAAGATGGCCATCAACGCTCGATCGTCACCAACAAAATGGACATGTTCATTCAAATGGACAATATTGGCGTCGATCTGCTTGCCAAGTCTTTCCACTCGCTGGTTTCCAAAACAGCGGACTACAATTTCACACAATCTGCCCAGTTCATCGCTCGGCTGTCTGATCTATCCGAGCGAAATGGTCCCGGCGTTCAGCGTCTCGCGGCGAAACTGAAAGATGTCGATCCCGCCGTTCGAGCACGATTCGCGGATCTGGCGGGAATCGCAAATCAACGCGCCGTTCTGCGAAATGCGAATTACCAGGTCCGACCCAATCAACCGGGGCTGGTCCAAAGCTCAGCGAATCGCTAACGCAACGTCCTGGCCATTGCCCACTTGTGATTTGGAATTTGTTTGATCTTTGTGGCTTGTAATTTGGTATTTCATCGCCCTCATCTTCCGGACTTGTGAATCCCCCGCAACGTTTTGGCCAATTCCCACCGCTTTCCAACCATGCCGATGAGCATGTCAATCTGACTGCTGGCACTGACGTAAGTCGAATCCATCTCCGTGGTCAATTCATCCGGGTCGAAAAAGGTACCTGACATCTTTTCCCCTTGTTAGTGTTATTGACGTTCTGAGGTTGTGGTGAATAATAAGTCGACTTCAGCAACCTCGCCCCAGGTGCTGAACACTGAGCCCTTCGGTCGACCCGCATCTTCGCTGCCCCAATCAGTTCTCGTTGTTCGTATACAATACGGCCAGGAGTTGGTGCCCCTATAAGAAATAGATGCTATGGCCAACGCACCCGACAAGCCGAGACTCCGCTGGTGGCGTTTTGGCCTACGGACGTTCTTTGTTGTGCTAACGGTTGGTTGCGTTTGGCTGGGCTGGATTGTTAACCGAGCGAACAAGCAGCGCCGAGTGATCCAGTGGGTTACGGGGTTGGAAGGGCGCGTTCACTACGATTATGAGTCGGCCAATGGTGGGAAGTTCCCAGTGCCTAATTGTCTGCGTAACCGAATCGGGATTGACTATTTTTCGAACGTCATCACGGTTGATCTCATAATGCGAAAGGTCGACAATGTTGCGCCACTCGCTGATTTGAGAGGACTAACGGATCTATACCTTGATTTCACGCAAGTCGCCGACGTGATGCCGCTGATGCACATGACGAGCCTCAAACACCTGTACCTCTATCACACACCAGTTGATGATGTAACGCCGCTGGCGAACTTAAAGAAACTGGAGTGGTTGGCACTGGGCTCGACGCAAATCAACGATGTGACACCACTGGCGAACCTTCCGATGTTGGAGCAACTAAGCCTTGATAACACTCAAGTCAGCGATTTGACGCCACTAGCCAATCTGAAATGTTTAAAGAAGTTGAGCGTCAGCACAACGCCCGTTAGAGATGTGACACCTTTATCCAACCTGAAAAACCTGGAGTGGTTAGTCCTAAGCTCGACGCAAATCAATGATGTTGAACCTCTTGCCCAACTAAAGAATCTAAAGTATTTGCAACTCGAAAACACTAAAGTCAGCAAAGAAGACTGCGACATGCTCCAAAGGTCATTGCCGTCCCTGCAAATCGGCCGGGATTAACCATGAACAACACAGAATAGCCACCGCACTCTCTTGGACAACCATCACCGCAGCGGGATCAATAACCGTTAAGCGAATACACGAACCAACGCCTAAAGCTGTTCACAGCAGGCCAAGTCACGGCAGCGAATCGATTGATAACCGTTACGCAAACCATCGCCGAAAGAAACCGCGACGCCGACCAACATCAAGACACATTTCGTGGTCGCCATTGTCGTCCATCCACGCCACGCCCCAGATCGATGCTTCTGCCAATATCGCGCCATCCGATCGGTCTGGGGGAGAAAAGGTGTCAGGAACCTTTTCGGCGACATTCATGGAAAAAGTTCCTGACACGTTCCTACCACCTTTTTGCCTCCCGAACGAAAAACGACATCCCATGGCTGAGAAACCGAACAATAAAACCGCAATCGAGTTCAAGCCGCAACCACTAAACTGACACTGTTTGGCCCGCGAAAGTGGTACCGTTCTAATCCGCGATCGACAAGTCGGAGTCTACTCAAATGCTGGAGTGCGTGTCAATTCAGTGTAGCGTTGGGTTGCTGTTCGACATTCAAAAGGAATTGACCGCAGAGTACGCAGAGGGACGCAGAGAATACCACCTCAATCCTCTGCGGACCTCTGTGTTTTCTGCGGTAAGAATAAGTTAGCAACACACCATTAGGACGCTTCCTAGCGTTGATTCGTCCAGAAAATCCCGATGACCCGAGTCGTCGTATAACATGGCAGAGCCTGAATCGACGTGCGGTTCACCAGGATCTTGGATGCCGTCGCCATTGTTGTCCATCCATGCCACTGATCGATCCTTGCGCCAACATCGCGCGTGTTTCCAAACGATCGACGGTGGGATGAAATATATGTGACTCGGCGACATCCGATCGGTCTGGTCGCTTGTCCCAAAAACGTCGCAACAACTTGGACCGGAAACTTGAAGACCCCCCGACAGAATTGCAGCTAGATTTCCTGACTAAAGAGGCAGAAAAGAATCTACCTGTTGGATGGGACCATGGTCGCCCAAGGCCCTGTCCTACGCATCGCTGGACAAGAGCTTGGTCATGAATTCGCAGGTCTCTGCACAGATTCCAATCGCTCCGCTTTCTCTCGGCCCCGCTACGTTGAGGGTTTCGATTTGCTCGTCGATGAGCCATTGCCGTGCCTGGTCCGTTGTCGCTCCGTTTTCGAGATCGACGCAGAGGCACGGTTTGCAGTGTTGTTTCGCAAGGCGATAAGTCAAAACCGTTCCGCCAGACATCTCGCCGCGAAACAGAATCAAGGTTGCGTCCGAGTCGGTGACGTTTTTCTCCGTGCGGACGCGATACTCTTTAGAAGGGGTCTCCTTCAGCTTAAACTCGCTGGGAATCCGTCCATCTTCCGCCAATCGCCCACGCGGACACCAGCCGCCGTGGTCAATGCCCAGTTCGATCGCCGCCAGCAACGCCCCACGGTCGACGCCCGTTTGGCCGCCTGAGACGACGCGCTTGACAAAATGCAGAGGTTGCTGACTCATGTCAATATCGTATCAAACGATGTCTCGTGAGTAAGCGGCGCTGTGAGAGATCAATATGCCGGAATACGCAGGTGTCGACCCGCGGTAAGTGGCGTGGAAGCGTCGGCCGCGAAGCTGGGATTCAACCGCAGAATCTCGACGTATCGCGAAGCTTGACCAAGCTGGAGTCGTGCGACGTCGAACAGCGATTCGCCCGGTCTCGCGATATAGAGTCTTGAGTCACCCGGCAACGATGTATCATTGCTGGCCTGCGTGAGAGAGCTTGGTGTGTCCACCAGCTTGCCTACCGGCAAAGAGTCTGGATTGGGAAATCGGTGCCGGTTGTGTTCATACAACGCTCGAAAATAGGATCCGTCTCCGTAAACACGTTGCGAGATTTTCCAAAAACTATCGTTTGGTCGAATCGTGCATTTCGCGCCATGCTCCGATGTGACGTCGTCGCGAGTCACATTCGGCAATTCAGATTCATAATGGACTGCAGTGTTTTGCAAGTGACTGCTTGTGGAAAAATCGGTCGACGCGTCGATGATCTCTGTTTCCGCTTGTGGTGATTTCAGCGAATCAATTTCGAATGCCCCGTTGCCGTCCGGGACGAAGGGTTCGGGACTTGATGGGAGTTCGCTCTGAAATTGGTTGGCATTTGTACGTGGATCTGAGTTCGCATCGACGACCGGTACCGCGAGTGGTTCGCTCGAATCCAATGAATCCGGATTCGGGACATAGGAGACAACGTTAGGTTGGGCGTCTTCGCGTGCGGAATCGGGTAGCGAATCGGCCGGGTTCGAATCTGCCCGCTCAAGAACGGCCGAACCGTCGGCGACACGCACGACCGGCTCGTCAACGCTCGGTTCTGGCGGTTGCTGGCGCGTTGCGTCCACGGCTTGCTTGACGCTCTGCAAGGCATCCGGCGTGGGAGAGGTCACGTCGCCGAAGCGGTGATAGGCGGCCGTCACGAACATCGACGCCAGAACGCCAAGCACCGACATGCCGATCACTAATTCGCGAATCATGCTAGGGCCTCGTCTCTGAGGCACTCGATTCATCTAAGCTTCCTCGTTCCCGCGAGCAGCCATTCGTAGTCGACTGCTACGACTGCGTGGATTGCCAGCAACTTCTGCATCACTTGGTCGCACCGGCTTTTTCGTCAACACCTCATATCGTTTATCGTCACGAAAAGCGATTTTGACCCGTCGATCTTCTAAAGAATGAAAACTTATTACCCCCACGCGGCCACCCGCACGCAAGCATTCGGGAATTCGGCGCAAGACGATGTCCAGCGACTTCAACTCGTCGTTCACGGCAATTCGCAACGCTTGAAACGTGCGCGTAGCGGGATCGAATCCCTTGCGTTTTCCTGTGGGCACACAACTTCGGACGATGTCGGCTAGCTGATCGGCTGTGCGAATCCTGGTCGTTCGGCGTCGCTCGACTACCTTGCGCGCGATCCGTCGACTGTGGCGTTCCTCGCCAAACTCGTAAATCAAATTGGCCAGGTGCTCCGCACTCAAACGCTCGATCAATCGCCACGCTGGTTCGCCCTGGGAGGGGTCCATTCGCAAGTCCAGCGATCCGGCCGCAGTGAAGCTGAACCCCCGATCATCGTCCGCCAATTGGTCGCTAGAGATGCCCAGGTCCAGCACAATGCCGTCGACAAAAGAGATTTGCATTTCGGCCAAGACCTCTGGCAGATCGCAAAAGTTCCCATGTACAAGTTTCACGGGCAGCCCTTTCAGATTCACTTCCGCCGCATTGAGTGCTTGAGGGTCGCGATCCATGGCAATGACCAGGCCGTCAGGGCCAACACGCTCGGCGAACAGTTTCGTATGTCCTCCTCCGCCTAACGTTCCATCGACAAAGGTCTGCCGAGGCTGAGGATCGAAATGTTCGATCACCTCGGCCGCCAACACGGGAATATGAATGGGTTTGCTCATCAATCTGGAGGGCTTCGGAAGTCTGGTCGTTGTATTGTAGTGGTGGCCAGTTGAAAACGTGGTATTGACTCGAAACCCTGTTCATCCGGTTTTTCTGT
>CAYFJO010000067.1:0-34558 GCA_964343305.1 uncultured Pirellulaceae bacterium
AAGTCAGCGACAAGCTTCTGGCTGCCGGTCGTCACCTCAAGCGAGGAATTCTGCTGCATGGCCCGCCAGGCACCGGCAAGACGTTGACGGCGATGTACGTCGCCAGCGCGATCGAAAATCGAACCGTGCTGCTGTTGACCGGTCGCGGCCAAGGAACCATCGAGCAGTCGTGTGCGCTTGCCCGCGCCCTGCAACCAGCCATTGTCATCCTTGAGGACGTCGACCTCGTGGCCGAGGAACGCACACGTCCCAGCGCGGCATGCGCGGCACCGCTGTTATTTGAGTTGCTCAACCAAATGGACGGTCTCAATGACGACGCCGACGTCTTGTTCCTACTCACAACCAATCGCCCCGACATCCTCGAACCCGCACTCGCCGCACGCCCCGGCCGCATCGACCAGGCGATCGAAATTCCGTTGCCTGACGACGCCTGCCGTTTGCGTCTGATCCAGCTCTACGCCGAGGGTTTGACGCTCGGCAACGTCGATCGCCAAAACTTGGTCCAACGCACAAGTGGAGCGAGCGCGGCATTCATTCGCGAACTGATGAGAAAGGTCGCCCTCTTTGCCGCCGATGAAGGATCGGACGAAATTCAACCCGGCCACTTCGACGAGGCCCTTCACGAGTTGGTCGTCCAAGGTGGCGAATTGACGCAGAGCTTGTTGGGATACTCTTCACAAGACGGCTCGGATACGTAGCGCGATGCGACATAAACCATGGCGTTGTTGATGATGACATCGAACGAAAAAACTACGTCCCAAAGAACCATCCAAGTAGTTTGCGGTTCATGCTCGTATTCATCACGGTCTACGCCGCATTGTTCGCCGTCCATGAGTCGTGAGGCAAAGAGTACAATGGTGACCATCGTCCGTACAAGCGTGGTTGACTTTTGCGACATGAGAGGTCTCTTGCCGAGATCGGAGGTTTCTGTGAACCGAGGACGCGTCAACTTCGGAACAACTGCGCGTACGATACCTCATTACACATCCAAGGGAGTTTATCAATGAATCGAAAACTGCTATTTCTGTTTGCCGTATTTTTCGCACTGGCCACACGGGGTGCTCCCGCCAATGAAGACGAACAGACGACGCTTCGGGTGGGCATGATTGGCTTGGACACGTCGCATGTCGTACGCTTCACCGACATCATTAACAAAGCGGACGAAGGGCCGGTGGCCAACATCAAGGTCGTCGCCGCCTATCGTGGCGGCAGCCCCGATTTGCCAATCAGCGCTGATCGCATCGATGGGTTTACCAAGACGCTTCGTGAAAAGTACGACGTAAAGATCGTCGATTCGATTGACGAGCTACTCAAACTGGTTGATGCCATCCTTTTGGAAAGCGTTGATGGACGGCCACATTTGGAGCAGGCGCGGCCAGTGATTGCGGCCGGCAAGCCGTTGTTTATCGACAAACCGATCGCCGCATCGCTGGCCGACACGATCGAAATCTTCGAATTGGCGGAAAAGCACAAAGTACCTTGTTTCAGCAGTTCTTCGTTGCGTTTCAATGAGAAATTGCAGAGCTTGCGCGGCGGTACTGCAGAGATTGGCAAGATTGTCCGTTGTGATGCAACAGGGCCGGTCAATCCATTGAAGGGCCACCCCGAATTGGCGTTCTACGGCATTCACGGAATCGAAATGCTGTTCACCGTGATGGGATCTGGCTGCAAAACCGTCACCTGGCAACCTGATGGGTTGGTCAACGGCCAGTGGGACGACGGCCGTGTTGGCACCTTCGCCAAAGGTTCCTACGGAGTACGAGTCACTGGCACAAAAGGCACGGCGAAAGGCGAACGTGGCAGCTACGGCCCGCTGATCACCGAGATCGCAGAATTCTTCAAGACTGGCAAACCGCCAGTGTCCGCCGAAGAGACGATTAACTTGTTCGCATTCATCGCCGCGGCCCAAAAGAGCAAGGACACCGGCAACAAACCCGTCGCCATTCGCGAGGTGATGGATGAAGCGCGACAGGTCATCTCCAAACGGAACAACGGGAATTAGACCTTTGTTTCACCAG
This sequence comes from uncultured Pirellulaceae bacterium, assembly GCA_964343305.1. Lineage (GTDB taxonomy): Bacteria > Planctomycetota > Planctomycetia > Pirellulales > Pirellulaceae > CAYFJO01. Next base: position 2,019 of record CAYFJO010000067.1, read on the forward strand.
AATCTGTCGCGACCAAAACATATTCTTGTCGAAGAGGGCAAGAATATATGCGCGCAACGACCAAGGAAATCCACAACTAGAAGTAGAACGAAACAATAGATGACGCATCGAACGACGCCCATGAATGCTCTGATCCGGATGTGAGCAATTGCGAGCAATGAATAGATAGAGAAGGACAGGCATTATAATATGTGGGCCAAAGAATCAGAAAGAAGATCATTGCCATGCCAGTGCCAGCGAAAGGAAGTTGACCGGCCAAATTGTACTGACGCTCTTTAACTTACGGGCGTCGCCTCAAAACTTCTCCACCAGGAAGCACGGTAAAGGAGTAAAAAAGACCAAGCTGCGTCAACTCACGTCAGACGGTCGATGCGGCGAGGTTGTCGAGGTGATGCACGCCGCGTTGAGCCGCCAGTTCGCGCAGCCGTTGACGATCTGTCGTAGAGAAATTCCCCAGCAAACGCCCCTTCGAAAGAAGATGCTGAATCCGTTGACCCCACACGTCGGCATTCGTTCCAAGTCGCTCGAAAACCGCCGCGACCGCCGCGCTCACACGCGCCTTCCCACGACAACACAACCGGCTCGTGTAATCGACCAACAGCAGGTAGCTGCCCAGCGAGAAACCTTCCAACATCCCTTTGCGGCAGCCATCCTGACGGTGACGGTCTTCCAATGGGCAAAGCCACAAATCTTCTTCCAATCGGCCCGCTGCCCGGCTGCCCGCGACGCTGCTTCGCGCGGCTTCCTTCAGCGCATCAAGTTTTCCCTTCGCTTTGGCATGCTGCATGCGTGGCGGGACCGACCGGTTTGGTAGTTTTTGAAGACCCCAACGTTCGCTTTGTCAGCGTCGAGGCTGATCTCGATATTCCACAAAGTTTCCAAACCGTGCTTTTTCCTGGTCTCCTCAGAGGCGCGTACGGTCAGAATTACATTTGTTCGCGGTTCTCGTTTTTCAACTCGTTCCAGAAATGTCGAAAACTCAAGAACATCCACTTCCGCAGCGCTGATCAAAATGAACAAACACGACAATAGAGATTTCATTGCTCATTCCACAAGTTTGAGACTTTGTTCGGCAAGTTCTCGTTGGATGGTTGGCTCGTCAGTCAGCAAGATCGCTTCTATAAGAACAGACTTGGCTTGAACGCGATCAAGTGAAGCGAGGCTTGTGGCCAGTTGAAATACCAATCGGTCCAGGTATACCCGCGGATGGAATGACGTCTTTTTGGGATCCGGCACACCTGGATGATCGAGGCCTCGCTCGGCGAGGCCGCGTAACAATTCACGAATGTCGCCAAACGCCGGTTCAAAATCTTGTTGGCCAAGTGCCTCGGCTGCTGCGGCTCGATGATGAAGCGAGGCATCACTTCGCAGCAATTCGTGCAACTTGGCAAGCCCCTCGTTGCCAAGCTGAGCAAGCGCTTGGATTTCTGCAACGGAGCCGACATCCCGGCGGGTTTTGATCTGCTGATCTAATCCTTCGCAAAGGTCTTTGAGTGCCGGCTTGAATCGAAGATTACCCAGAGCCTGTGCTAAGTTGTATCTGTGGGTCGCGCGGTAAGCCGTGAGAATCGCTGTTGGCCCGTCTTCGCGCTTGGATGCGATAACATAATTGACGACTTGTTGGGATGCGTTTGGATGGTCTTTGAGCCAGGCCGTCAGTCGCATTGCGACTTCGGCATCCTTGGCATCGTAGTTCGCGATCGCTTCAACTGCGGCGGTTTGCTGACTCTCGTCGGTAGCCGTCGACCGCTCTAACAGCGCCGCTTTGAGCGTTATACGCGCCTCGGCTAATCGCGCAGGCGATTCAGGGTCGACGCCTTTTTCACCAACCCAGCATCCTGTATCACGACCCAAGATATCGATCGCTTGGATGAGCAAAAGGGCTTCGGCGGCCGACTCGGCATCGTTGAGCAGCTCGACAACCATTTTCGGCGCTTTGGCACCGTGATGCTTGACGAGGATTCGCAGCGCCACTTCCTGAGCATCTTTGTTCTTTTGGCGAATTGCGTCGAGCGCCACGTCGGCCACTCGTCGGTCGTCATATTTTCGAAGCGCCAGCAGTGACGGTTCGGCAAATCCACCGTCCGCGTGTCGTGCGAACTTGGACAACGGCTCGATCAATCGTTTGTCGTCAACCTCAGCGGCCAAACCGAGAAAGCGGACCACGCGGCGCCGCCAGGTCGAATAAGTTTCGGGGCCGGCTTGTTCGCCGATGTCATACACTTTCTCCAGCACCTTTAAGATGTTCTCAACGCTTTGCTTTTCTTCGGCGTTGACCAACACTCGAGTCGCGCCCCGATGCCGCATTGCGCGTCCAGTGAAACCGACCTTGTCAGGATCAGGCGGCAGAATGTTCTTGGCAGCCGCAACTCCTTCATTGCCGAATTCCGCCAAGGCTTCGGCGGCTAGATTACCGCCCTGTGCGTAGATGGGGTTTCGCATTGCTTGAACGACAATCGGGATTGATCGCGGTTGTTTGAATTTCGCGAGAGCGAATGCACCGATGCCACGATTCATCTTGTCGGTTTCAAATTCCAGCGATGCTTCCAGCAACGGCACAGCTTCCTCTCCGACAAACTCGGCAACGCGTTGCCCCGCGGCGCGAAAGTCATGGACGCTTGGCCCGGCACGTCCCATGAAGCCGATGCCACGAATTGCCGCCGCCAATTTTATCTTCTTGACGAGTTCAGGTTGTTTGATCGCTACCACGGCGGCTTCGCAAAACAGATTTTCGCGGTTATCTTTCGAGGCTTCTTGTTTTGCTTTGAGGGGTGCGACGGCAGGTTCGCCGAGCCCGACGATCAAGTTGCGAATCTCGCTGTGACGATTGCCAACCGAAGCAACCGCGGTTGCTGTCAAAACGGGCAAGCTTCGCAAGTCGCCGTCGCGCGCCAACCGCTTCGCGGCAATCAATCGTATCGAAGCCGATTCATGATCCAGCAGTTTTTCCAGACCTCGGCCGCGGTCACGAAGCACGGGGATTACGATTTCGGCAACAGTCGCCGCATCTTGCATTTTTTGATCGCCCTTGCCTGCGCGAAGGACGATCCCTTCCAACAGCGGCACGGCTTCCTCGCTGCCCAGCATTAACATCGCCTCGACTAGTCCGCCCGCGAATTGAGCTGAGTCACGTCGTTTGATCAACTGCTCGCAAACGGCAAGACTTCGTTCATGTTTGACAGCGGCAAGTGCGAGCAACATCCGTGGCAACGCCTCATGGTCCGAGCGAGTCTTCAGCGCCGCTGCACCAACCGTTTCGACGGATAGCCGATCCTTCTCTAACACCAATCGTTCAATGTCCCGATGGTCGCCGAGTGCGACGACTTGCTCGCGCAACAGCGCGATCGGGAGAGCTGCTTCGACAAAGTCAACCGCTGCAAACCGCGGCGGCTGACGCGTCCAACGGATCTGGCGGCCAAGCTGCAAGGGTTCTTGGGACGCTAGCCAACGCTCGCCATTCATCTGCGACAACTGACGGTGCATAGTGCCCAGTCGCACGAGGTAGGCTTTGACTTCATCGGGATGCTCTTGTTCGAACAACAGCCCCGCTGCAACCGCGCGCACAAACGTCGGCTGATCGGCTTTGCTCATTCTTTCTAGCAACGCGTGTGCTGGTTCGCCAAACGCCAACACGCAACTTCGATACTCTGCATACGTGGCAGTCAAGCTGGACGAAGATTCTTCACGCTCGCCGGCGGCCAACGCCGTGGCATCAAGCAAATCTTCAAACGCCACGGACAACGCCTCTTCAGCACCGATCCGGGCCAACGCCGTCGCACACGAAGAGCCGAACTGGCCAACAGGCGCCGCATTTTGTTTCTCAAGCAGCAACGGCACCGACTCGCGATCCCGCATGCGACCCAAAACACGGGCGGCGCGAATCGCAGATAACATCTGGTAATAGCGCGCGTAATGCACTTGTGGATTCGGCCTGCCAAACCGGGCGGGAGTCTTTTTGACTGTCTCACGTAATCGCTCTGCCACTGCCGTTCCCATCGCAACAATCAAATCCTCGAGCATTGGGAATGGTTGACGAGGATGGAAAAAGTGAACCAGCAGCGCGTCGGCCGATGTCGGTTCGCGAAAATGTTTCAGTATCGTCAAGATGTGCCCCGACGTTCCGGTGGGATGCAAGCCATCGGGCGCGACTTCGCGAAGTTTCTCCAAAAGAAATGGAACTGACCGTCGATCCACATCGAGCGTCTTTCCGGCAATCCGGCCATCGGTGACCGGTTTGGCATAGTCCGGAAACTGAGCTTGGACGGTTTCGTCATTCAAGAGGACAATCTTCTGCCGCCAGTTTCCAACCGCCAGCTCCCATTTCGTAACCAGTTCAGGATGCTCGACTCGTAGAATCAATGCCCTCGCCAAATCGCGCTGCTGCCAAGTCTTGCTGTCGACCATTTCGCGTGCAATCGGAATCACTTCATCTGCATGATCCAGTAAGTACGATCGCGAAACAATGTAGGCCTTGCCTTCCATTGGCGCAGTCCGCTCGAATGCAGTTTTGAAGTCGACGTTCTTGGTTTGGCCTTGATCATCCGGTGCACCCAGAATCGACGAAGCCAACGCGACGACCACGAGCAGCACGAAAACATTGATTCTTTCAGTTTGGGGGGACATTATTTCCTCACAGCACAACCAGCCTGAAAGTGCTCACCTTTTACTTTAACCGATCGTAGACAACAGGGGACGTCACGGTATTGTAACGATGAATCGACATCTAGAGGGGCGAATGGGGCGACCATTCGTGTAACGCGTTCGCGTTAGACTTGTGTTGTAAAGAGAAGACGCGCGGCTCGCCCGTCAGGAGAACTCCCCATGCAAACCAACCGGTGCCAGTTTCTGCAAACTACTTCTGTTGGCAGCGCGGCGATGTCTGGATTGCTGCCTGGTTATGTTGTCCGCGCGGACGAGGCGATGTTTCCGCCGTACGAAGACCTCGGCGACACGGCCGCGGCCGTGTTTGACGCCCTGGCCAAAGAAACTCCGGAATACCGGCGGAGCGGTTGGGGCGGCTTGATACACATCACCAACCACGCCGCAGGCTTGGCGGAGTTGTCACGTTTCGGCTATCCGGAGTTGGCCACGAAGGGTCGTCAGTCCAATGTTCGCACCGTGCCAGTGAGTTGCCGGCGTCATGTATCGTACGATTTGAAACAACGGCGATTCTAGGACATTTTTGCAATCGAGTTGATCACAGATTGGTAACAATTGGTTTGACTGTTGAACGATTGTTACGCCGTAACGTGACCAATGTGATAAAGTGGTTGTCTATTCAAAAAACGAACGCAGGAAACAGAAGAGCCCATGGGACACAGTCGATTAACAAGATGTCTCGTCAGCGTGTTGAAGTTTGTGTTACACGACTCGGCCAGCGCGTGGCTCCGATCCTTGAGGAAGTCCGCACGGTTATGAAAAGATCACCAGTTCCCGTCGAAAGGATCGAATGCCGCCAGCAAGTATCGGCGCGCCGCGACATTTTCTCGTATAAGCACGTTGGAACGATCGATGGGCACGTGACGTCCATCATTGGGTTGGCAAGGATCAGTTGGAAAGAAACCATGAACCATGTCAGGATGTTTCCCGTCGGTCTGCTTCTCGTCACGGCAATCACTTTCGCCGATGAGTCAAATCCAGCAACGGGGAATCTATCACAAGGTCTCGTTGGCCATTGGACGTTCGATGGTGACTTATACGACGTCAGCGGTTACGGCCGTCATGGCAAGTTTTCGCAGCCCGTGTTTGCGCCGGATCGACACGGTAAAAGCAGTGGTGCCTGGCAAGGCAATGGACGTTCCGGTTCGGTCAACATTGCGGACGCCAAAGCCTTTGACATGAACGATTCGCTGACGCTGTCGGCTTGGATCAAGCTTGCTAATTATGTGGACGCGAAGGGCGACCACGGGATGATCATTTCCAAGTGGTTTGGTGCCAACAGTCCGCGGCAGCCAGTCGACAACGGCCAGTATTTTTTGACTCTCGGCGAAGACGGATGCTTAATCTTCCTTTGGGCGAACCATGATCTGGGACCAAAAACGGCGGTCGTGATAGACAGCGTGTCCAGTGAAACCACACTCCCGAAAAACGAATGGGTTCATGTCGCGGCGACTTTTCGCAAGGGACAAGCGACGCTATACGTCGGTGGACGACGTGACATAAGCAAGCAGTCGAAAATTACATCGTTCACTCAAAGGGAATATCGTCATGACCACCTGCGGATCGGGGCCCATTTAAGTACTGCCGGGACGCCGCGATACATTTTAAATGGCGCGATCGACGATGTGCGAATCTACAATCGAGCATTGCCCGACGACGAAATCACTGCCCTTGCAAACACGAACCCCGTCGATGAGACACTTCAGTTTTTTCTAAGCAAATCGTCTTTGGTTGTGGAAGGCAAGATCACACGTATCCAGAAGCCAATTGCCAACGATCCAAAGACAACCAATTTCGATGCCACATTTCAAGTTGGCGAAGTTCTTTATGGTCCCAAGGCTTCTCGGCACGAATTGAATGTACGAATTGTGCGTCGCGGATCGAGTGACGGTGACTCACCGAAAATGTCAGCAGGTTCAAAATGGATACTGTTTTTGAAACCAACCACGGAAGGGCGCAATCCCGCCAAATGGCAGACCGTTGATCCGTGGTTTGGCGCGACGCCACATTCGACGGCGCTGGTCGATTCGTTAAGGCGATTGCGCGATGCTGAGGTGGACAAGTTAATTACAGTCAGTTGGGCTCCGCAACTTCACCGCGTGGGCATCGGCTGGGATCAAACGAGCGTCACTAACTACCTGAAGCGAATTCAAGTGCCTGTCGACGTTGAAAAGAGAATCGCCGAACTTGTCGAGCAATTGGATGCGGATGACTATCGACTGCGCGAGGAAGCCCAAAAACAATTGATCGGATTTGGCGCGATCGCACGGCCCGCCGTGTCGCAAGTCGCCACTGGCGGCAGCTTTGAAGCGAAGGCGCGAGCGCAAGCAATCCTCGAATCTCCCGCAATCGCTCATAATGAATCAGCTCTCGTGGCCTTGATGCGGGTTATCGCATTGCGACCACCCAAGGACTGTGTCCCGTTGCTTGTTGGAATCCTGCCACACTGCGTGAATCGGAGCTTGGAAACGACTGCGAAAGAGGCTCTCGCTGGTGTAGCAACTGCGGCGGATTTGCCGTATCTCAAACGCATCTTGGATGAGAGCGGACCACAAACTCAATGCATCGTCGTTGGCATTGTCGCCCAATTGCTTGGCACGGCACGAGCAAGCGAAATTTACGAGTTGCTTCAAAGCAAGAATGCGGAAGTTCGTTTCGCAACCGCGCGAGCCCTGCTCGACCTTGGAGATCGCAACTGTCTTTCCGCGCTGGTCGACTTGCTTGATAGCAACGATCTCTGTGGCCCTGCGGCAGCGACGTTGAGAACTGCAACCGGAAAGTCGTTCAGTTTTGATGAAGAACGAACGCCAGAGAGACGCCGCGAAGTCATCGCAGCGTGGCAAAAGTGGTTGGCCCAAAACGCCGGGCAAGCCGATCTTCGATTCCCAATTCAACTGCCTGATGAATCCGTGACTTCCGGCTTGGTGCTCCATTACACTTTTTCTCGCGCAGGTGAGCAGATCCAAGACCGCAGCGGCAACCAATATCACGGCATCATTCACCGTGCTCCCAAACGAGTGGACGGCATCATTGGCAAAGCGTTGTCACTGGACGGAAAGCTGGACTATATCGACACAGGCTTAAAATACTCCGATTCGCTGAAGTCCTTCTGCATGTGGATTAGGTCCGACTTCAAAGCTGACCGGGCCGTAATTCCATTTGGCGTTCAAGATCCTGTCGATCAACGATTCTATTTCGGCTTCGACAAAGGCGGCGATCTTGGGCTTGGCCTTGGATCTTCCATGTTTGCCAAAGAAGCCAGCCGCAATCTCTCCAACCTCGACACAACCTGGCACCACTACGCACTCACCTGGAACGATTCAACGATGAACTTGTACGTCGATGGCGTGCTGTGCGCCACAAAAACCGGAACGGCCAATCCCACGGGCAACTACTTCATTGGACAGCTCAACAGACCAAAAATCCCCGGAGACTTCTCCGTCCACGGACTCATCGACGATGTCCGCTTCTACAACCGCATTTTATCAGAAAACGAAATCAGCACTCTCGTTCAAATGGGCAATGCCGATAAGCGTTGAATTCAACAGGACAAGCAAAAAGTAAGACAATATGAACAAAGTCCTGCCTATTGTCCTGATTTGCGTTTCGTCATCGATCGTCTGGTCGGATGACGCGCCAGATGGAAACGCGCCGACGATCTTCGTGACGGGCGGCTACGGCAAGTCGAACAAGATTCCGGGTGTCGCAGCGTATGACGCAGAGGGCAACGAGCTTTGGCGGCGAGGAACATTTCCCGACTGGCCGGAGTGGGCGTTGCCACTGGCCAGCGGCAAGACGATCTTGGTTTGGGACTGCTATGAGAAAACTGAGCTGCTTGACAAACGCGGCAAAACGATCCGACTGTTGAAGCTCGATGTTGATTTGCAACACATGTACTGTCCGATGGAAGATCGGCCAGGTGAGTTGTTAGCGATCGGAAACACGAAAACGAAATTAGACGACAAGCGGCCTCGGCAATGGTGGCTCATCCGAACCAGGTGCGACTTTGAAAACGGCGAGATCAAGCAAGTCAAGAAAACTCCCTTGGTGCAACACAAGTTCAAGGGCGACTCTTGGTATCTCTTTGAAACGCCCGATAGAGATCTTTACTCGTATTTAGACGGCAGTGGCGTGGTACAATTGCCTGGCAAAGTGAAGGATTGGGAGCGGCGCGGCTTCGCCGAGTTCCATGGTTTGTTGCCGCTGGGGATGGACCGCTGGATCGTGATCGACCGAGACCTCGATCTCAAATGCATCGACCGGGATGGCACCGAATTGTGGAAGCAGGAAAAGATTGGCAATGATGAGTTCGTGGCAATCGCCGTGGACGATTCTTATCGGATTTACGCCGTCGGTCGGTATAACGTCTTTATTTTTGATCAACAAGGTCGATTGAAAAAGTCGTTTCGGGCCGGCTCTTACCTCGGCGGGTACGCTCAACGGATTTATCTTGTTTCGAACAACCGCAAAAAGGACGGCGGCTCGAACGAAGGACACGAAGAGCCCACGCAGCTCGACAAGTCTTGTGTAAAACTACAGGGGAGCCTCAAGAAGTGAAAGTAATATCTGTGCACTTGGCAATTCTTCTATTGTTCTCGGCACAAGCATTTGCCGCGGATGATCTGCAAGACCTCGTGTTGCTTAAGAAAGGCAGCGAGAACGCTTTCGCTTGGAGCCTGTCTCAGCTTCCTTCAGAGCGAGAGCATCTGGATCTGATACTCGTGATAAAGAATACCGGCGCGAAGTGGATCGACCTCAAGGGAGTTGATGCTTCCCATGTGGAGCTTGTTTCGTCAGCCGGAAAACGATTGAAGATCTGGCGAGCCACTGGACTCGACGGCATTGCACACGGCGAAATTGTCATTGGTCATATTTACGTCCAAGGTCCCTGGTCAGATCAAGTCACCTATTCGTTACGTTTGAAGCCGAGAAAGGGCGCTTTCGAACCCGTCGCGTTGCAAGCCGATGGACTCACATTCAAGATTCCCGCAAAACGAAAGGGAATTGAGGTTGATGACTCGAAACGAGAGAAGAGCACAGGCATTCAGAGTTTCGGGCAGATTCCCAATGACGTGACGATCATCAAAACATTCAAGTACAGCGAAACCCAGATGCTGCGCGACTTGCAGGCAATTGGGATCAACGTGGAAGGTATCACCAAGGGTCGCCTCAAGAGCGGCGAGGACTTTGTCGGTGGGATGACTGTCGTTGCAAAGAATCTTCACGGTACGGCGGACGCGCCATTTTCGCGGAGCGCGTTTACTTTGAACGACCCGCTTGGAATTCGGATTACGTTCGATGAGCCCAAAGCGCTGGTCGCGATGACACTGATCGGCCCAACGACGAACACCGATGCGAAATTAAAACTGGTTTTCTACGATGTGGATGGCAAAGAGCTGGCCACAGAAAACGCGGACACTCGGCACGTAAAGAATGACGGATTTGACAGCCGCGGCGCTGTGTTTCGTGGACTGTCCACTGAGCAAGCCAACATCAAGTCTGTTGCGTTAGTTCCAACCGAACTGAGCGAAAAGCAACGCATCGTGATCGCCGGCATCGACTATCTCTGTTTGAGCGACAAGCCGATTGAGACGGGCAAGCCAAAGAATCTCGACTCACTCGTCGCGAAACTTTCGAGCGACGAGTTTAGTGTTCGCCGCAATGCGGAAGAGGAACTGGTGTCGCTCGGACCGGCGGTTTTGCGATTCTTGCCAGATCCCGCCAACGAAAAGGACGCGGAAACGAAATTTCGTTTAGAGTCGGTTGTGACACGAATTACGAAGTCTCGTTCGAATCCAACTCCCAACGGAAACATTGATTGACGCCTGAATTGACCACAACTTTACCAGCGGACAATCCAGAACAAGTTTTCAGTTTTCAATCGACTTTCGCAATCCGCGTATGAGTTCAGTTACACTCGTTCGATACTGCTTGGCCGACTTGGATTCGCGAAGCGTCTTTTCTAGCGATTCGTGAAACTGTTCGAGTTGGGCAACCACTTTTCTCAATTCAATCAGGTCATTCTCCTCTAACAGCATCGGTCCGGGGATGAACCAGCGTCGATACTTCATGCGTTCGTATCGTGTGAACGCGACGAGTAGCGGGCTGACGTCGGGGACATCTCCTGGGCCACTTATTTGTGCGTGGTTGCCGTTGACGCTCAGCCGTCCACGAGACAATATCGCGTCCAAATTCTCACCCATTACGATTTGGGGTAGAGAGCCCTTGGCGTCTTCGAAGACCGCCGTCGACACTTCGCTGTCGAGCTTTTCGTCCGCTTGTCCCAAAGCATTTCGAAATCGGTGGCCGAAAAGGAAGAAATCGGCGAACGTTCGCGCATCGCGCTGCTGGTCATCCGTTAAAGAGTCGGGATAGACGGCGGCGACAAGTTTGCTCGCATCACCTTGTTTCACCAGGTCGTAAATACGCCGCTGCAATGCTATCGGGCTGTGTACCCCCTTCGCTTTGTGTAGGCCAAGTGCTTCCGGTCTTTTGAAACAGTCCAACGCATGCTCCGCGTGAAGACGAAGCACCTCATTCTGATCCATCACCGCAAGGCGGAGAACTCTTTCGGCGCGCGCTCCCCCGATCATGACCAACGACGAAATCACGTGGTGTCGAAATTCTACATTCTTGTCCCAACGCCGAACGTCGACATCGTTCAGCAGTTTTGCAAGTGGCTCAACCGTGGCCAGATCGCGAAACTCTCCAATTGCATTGACCGCCGCAGTGCGCACTCCGACCGATTCATCGTCGAGCAACGCGAGTAGCGGTTTGAGGGCGCGTCGATCTGCAATTTCTCCCAAAGCAAAGGCTACGTGCTGCCGCATGTATTTTTCTTGGTGCTTGAGCAAGGGGATCAGATGCGGGGCCGCTCGTTGGTCACCAAGTTCGCCCAGCGCGCCCATCACGTCGAATGGTTCTTTGGTCAATAAGTCGATCAGCGGTTCAACGGCTTTTGGGTCTTGAATGTGTCCTAGTGCGCTGACCGCACTTTCGCGAACATGATCTTCATCGTCATCGAGCGCTCGAAGTAACGGATCAATGGCTCGTCCGTCTCGGATTTCGCCCAGTGCAAGAATCGCTCGTTGGCGCAAAAGACCATCCTCTTTGCTTAACAGCGCGAGAAGCGATGCAACGGCTGGCTTTCCGATTTGCTCCAGCGCCCAACTCGCTTTGGTGCTGACGTGCGTATCAAACTCTCCACCTGGCAGAATTGCATCATCACGCAGCATCTTCATGAGTACAGGAATTGCACCTTTCGCGTCCGCACCGAGTTTTCCCAGAGCTACTGCCGCCGCCGCGCGTTCTCGTGGCTTCGGCGAACTTAGCTGATCAACCAGCCGCTTAAAATCTGCAGCGGCAATCTTTGGAGCGGTCTCTTCCCTCTGAGGTTTTTGGCGTCTGGGCGGGCAACGTTGAGTTGCACGCAAACGCGAAAGTCAGAACGAGCAGATGCGTCTTAAAGCCTGACAACAAGGATTGAAGAATATATGTCGTAACTTGCTCCTGCTGCGTATGTTCGCGTGTCAGGCGTCCATGTCAAATTGAATTGATGAACGACTACATTCTACGCCAACGTCGGGACGAGCCCAGCTAACCCGACTGTCATTCAAGAAGCAAATCGATTGCGGAACTACATCAGTAGGATGCGCGTCCATCAAAGTGCGGCTCGAATCTCGCCAAAATGAAAGGACATAATATGCGTCATTTCTCACATTTAGCAATTCTGGTTTGTGGATTACTCAGCCTAACGACTGGTCGGGCGGAAAATGAATTGCCAGCGACGAACCATACAGTGACGCAGCCTGTGTATTACGATGCAAGCAGCGGAACGCTACCAACCGAGCAGGGGTTTCGGTTGATCGACAGCAGCTTGGACAACGCACCGCCACGTGTTGACAAAGGTGTGTTGGTGCAAGGCGCGACTTCGATGAGTGGCTACCAATACTGGAGTGCGAGTCACATTCCACTCGACTTCCGCCCTGAAGGTAGCGGACTCAACGCCGAGTGGATTATTCGGGTCGAGAAATCTAACTACGACAGGAGTGTCCAATACACTGGCTGGACCGCCGCATTTTACGATCGGCATGGTCATGGTTTTTTCGTCTTCCTTGCCGAGAATCACCTGGTGCTGCACAACGCCCACTCTGATCCTGATCCGTCGGTCGTCGAGTTCAAGACGACGGATGCTCTTCATCACTATCGTTTTGTCGTTGATGACGACCGTGGGATGATTTTCGTGGACGGCGATACGACGCCTTTACTGACGAAACCCGTCGGCGAGGCGAATTCTCCGAAATCGAATTTCAATCGTGTTCGCTTTGGAGACTGGACGAAGCTGGCGGGCAGCAAAACTCAGTTACGAGCTTTCGCTTACTCGTCGAACGCCAGTATGAAGTCCCCATTTCATCCAGCGACGTTGACAAAGCGCTTGCAACAAGGTTTGCAACTGCATTACGCGTTCGATGTGCAACGCGCGGACAACGTTGAGATTGACGAGAGCGATCGTGGTAACAATGCAAAGATCCACGGGGTGAGGTGGACGAAAGATGGTGCAGTGGGTGGCGCGATTGAATTTGACGGTAAGGACGATCATCTGGAATTGGGCACTAACTCTCCGCTCAGGCAATCTTCCGTCGTGACGTACAGTTTTTGGGTGCGGATGCACGGCGACAAGCCTGGCGGTCAAGTGCTTGGCTTAGGCGCAAAAGGCGGTTGCGGCTTGGGCCACATCGTTGTCGCTTACAATTGGCTTCAATTCGTCTGGACACCGACGCTTCCAGAGCGGGACACGTCGGCACTCTACAAAGGCCCTGCCATTGCGCTAGACAAATGGCATCACATTGTCGTGTCGCTCGACTATCCAAATCGGAGCGTCAAGTTTTTCGTCGATGCCGTGCCGATCGAACACATTGATGTTGCAGACAGCATCGACAACAAACCGCCGACCGATTGGACACCCTCTGATGTTTACAGCATCGGACAGCCAGACACGGTCGGAGCGGTTGTCGTCAATGACGAGTGGCGTCGTTTCCAAGGTACACTCGATGAATTGCGAGTCTATGACCGAATGCTTAGCTCTGCTGAAATTGCGGCGCTGTTTCGACAGCGACACAAGAACGTCAAACAACCGCGAGACTCGATTCCAGATAACCTTTTCAGAGGATCGATGAGGAATCCGCTTTTCGGATGCTCCTAATCTAGTCCATCTAGCAAGACTTCTGAGAGCGGCGAAAGGGACGTGAAGTCATTGGCCTGCGCGGCTTGGGAGAACTCATTCAACCTGGCGCTCAGTTCTTCAACGACGTCCTCGCAACGGTCAGAGACTTCGTTCATCTCCCAGCGATCATCTGGTTTCACAAACAAATCGTTCCGGCCTTCACCTTGCCGCATAAACCAGGCGGGGGTTCGTATGGCCTGCTCGTGATCGGTGACCGCGCAAACTCGATCTCGTTGGACATCTTCGATGAGCGGTTGCGTGGGAGCACCAAACCACTTGCACAACATCGCAAACAAATCCGCCGGTTGAACGAAGTTGTGCCGGCGTTGTGCCGCACGATTTGCGTTTGGCGTGCGGACCAACCAGGGCACGTGTAAGGATTCGCCGTACAGCGCTTCGTCAGCATCGCCGACTTGACCGTGTTCGCCGAGAGGAAAACCACGTGGCGACGTGAACACGAGCATGACGTCCTCGCGCATCGTCGAAACGACATCAAGCAACGCTCCGACGCAAAGGTCACAAACGACGACTTGTCCGGCATAGGCGTGCGTCATCCCCAACACGTCGTCCGGATCGGCGTCGTCCGCCAATTTCATTGCTGGCGGCCGAACCACGTCCGGCGGTGTCGGATCCTCTTCATCGGCAAACTGCTGGCGCAGTTCCAGCGGCGCATCCCACGGACCGCTCATACCGCTGGCATGAAACCAAAACAGGAAGGGCGCACTGAGCGATTGCAGTTTTTCAATCGCCGCGGCAAAACTGCGAGCGAGTTGCGTGTCGTCAATCGATGCGGCTGTTTGAAACTCGCGGGTCGGCAATTGGGCAACCTCGGCAAAGCAACTGGCAACACTCGTTGAGCACACTGTCGCTTCGTCCGACATCAACGAAGTGTGAATTCCTCGTTCGGCCAACACAGCCGGCAGCGTCTTCGGCTCAGTCGGCATTGCGTTACAAGCCGCATGTTGTCCCTGCCAATAGCTACGATAAACCCGATCCAGTGTTAGCGAATCCGATATCGCCCACTCGTACAGCATCGACTCGACCGCAAGTTGATTCAGACAGGGCGTTTCAATCCACGTATTTCCATACGATCCCAAATAACCCGCGCCCAAACGATCGACGACTACGACAATCGCACTCTTCGAAGCAACTTCACTCGCCATATTGAATTCCTGGTGACTTTCACCAAGTGCAGAACATCGAGTGTGCTAGTCCCACCACCATTGGTTTTTGGGCAGGGCTTTGATTTTGCTCGCTTCTCGCGAATCGGAAAGCTTGCCGTTTTCGTCCTTGAGCAGAAGTTCGCGTGCCAGCGCTTTTCGAGGTTGAATGTTGACACCGCCACCGACGGGGGTCACTAGCGTGCTGCCTTTCCAAACAACGTTGACAGCGGTTTCGACGTGCTTTGGGGCCTCAAGATACTCGACAGAAATCAATTCTTCGTCCATCAACAACGACATGTCCCAGTCGGCTTGCGCGTAGTAGTCTCGATCGCGAATGAACGCGGCGGAGACCAGCAAGTCGATCATGTTTCGCAATTGGCCGTAGACAGGGACCTTGTCGGCCAGCTCGGGATATTTTTCGGTGAATTCTTGAACAAAACCTTCGCTGGCTTTGTTTGTCTTCTTGACGCTCACTCGTCCACCTGCCGCGGTGACTCGTTCGTCCGCGCCGATCAATTTCACACCGTCACCAACCAACTGCATCGCCAATTGGTCCTTGCTTACGCGGACACACTCATAGTTGGGCGTGAAATACCAGCGTTGCAGCGCGTTGCTTGCAACCTGCCGGGCGCTGGCTCGATCGACGTAGTTCGTGATTTTGACAGGCGGCACTTCTAAACCAATGCCGATCAATTTCATTCGATAGTCGGCTTCAACCAGCACTTGTGCCATGTGCGACTTGGGTGAGATGCCGCGCACCGTGACGGTCTGCAACCCCATGTGCTCGCGCAGTCCCTTGGCGATGCGCGTGTCATGCTCAGGCCTGACGCCCTTCAAGTCTTTCAAGAATTGCGCCATTTTCGCCAGACCATCAGACGTCGGATCGATCGAAACACTAACCAAGCCAACTTCGTCACCGGTCGGCGGAAACGCTCGCAAGGCCGTGATGAGGTCTTCTAATTGCAGGATGCTGCGCCCGGTGACGATGCCAACCGCACGCTCGCTGATGTCAAAACCATATCCTTCCGCGGGTCCCGCGATCACAATGTCGCCCGTTTCCGGATAAAAGAACACGTGGGACAGACGCGTCAGACCGGCAAGATACATCATGTCTTCGGTCAACTGCTGGCCCGCGTCGCGTTGTGCCTGGATCGCAGCTTCGAGTCGATTGATGGAGATCTTTCGCAGGCCGCTTATTCGGGCGACGTCTTTGTTCAAGATTGCTTTGGCCTCGGCCAACCGCTTGCGAGTTAATGCGCCGGTCGGATCGGTAAGGGCTTTCGTACGAAGGACACCTTTGGCATCCACGTCGACACCCGCGGCAGCGATTTGTGCGTGTGATTGATTCGAAGTAGTGACGATTACCAGAATCGCCATCATGAAGATGGGAAAGGCGACAATAGATCGACGCGACGACATGAGCTTTACCTCTTCACTTTGCAACACCAGAGTTCGTTTCGGAACGCCAGAAAGGATCGAGTTGTCCGGTACGCCCCCGCGCGGAGCATTTACAGAAGTGGTGTTAAGTCCGGCGCGGGAACGTTTAATTGATTTGGTCAGGCCGATCCTTGGCGGAAAGTGCCCCCTGTGAACTTAGCTCCAATACTAGTTACGGGCCGGTAAATTGGCAAGCAAAATGGGAACTTCGAAAGGCTTTCAGCGTTTTATGCGGAAAAAATGGGTGTCAAGCCCGTGCCGGCTCGCGACGAAAGCCGTTTCGACGGGGTGGAGCTGGATCGCTTGTAGGGATCGAAGCGACGAACCGCACGTTGCCGCTGCCCAGCAAGTCTTTGACACGCGACCGCATTTCGTCGCTGATTTCGATGCCCCGGTTTGATTTCAACGTGACCGACGTGCCGTCGTTGAGCATCAGAACGATTTCCAACTCGCGACTTCCGGGATAGCCGCGGACGACTTCGTGAACCTGTTTGATCATCGACGACCCATGCTCCCGTTCATCGATGCGAACGCGAACAGCCGTGGTGTATTTCATGTCCAGTTGATCTAGAGGAATCAACTCGTTCACGATCAAGTTCGCGTCGTCACCGCCGCGCCGATCCAGCTCGCCGCGGACGACAAGAATCACGTCCGGCTGAATCATTTCGCCGGTCTTCGCATAATCGTCAGGCCACTGAATGCAACGGATCGCGCCGGCGACGTCTTCTAAATCGAAGTTGGCGTATTTCGATGGAGCGCCCGGTTTGGGATTGCGCGTGTGTGCGACCTTGATCGACGAGATGATGCCCCCCATAACAACTTCGGCCCGGTCGCCTAAGTCGCCAATCGAATCGGTAGTGTGCGTGCAAAACGTCGAAAGTTGCTTTTCATATTCCGCCAACGGGTGACTCGAAAGATAGTAGCCGAGCACTTCTTTTTCGTTTGCCAGTTTTTCACGTTCTTCCCACTGGGGAACTTCGGGCAACGTGACGGCGACTTCTTCTTCCTCTTCCTCCACATCGCCGAACAAGCTGATCTGTCCGCTCTTTTTGTCGGCCATCGCGGATGCGCCGGATTGCAGCGCACGGTCAACGACCGCCGTAAGTTGTGCTCGATGGCCGCCAAACGAATCGAACGCGCCGGCTTTGATCAAAGTTTCGATTGCCGCCCGGTTGCAAGCGGATGCTTCGACCCGTTCACAAAAATCGAACAGATCTTTGAACGGGCCGTCGGCTTTGCGAGCCTTTGTGATGGCTTCGGCCGCGGAACCGCCGCAGCCTTTGACCGCAGACAAACCGAAAAAGATCTTGCCATCGGCTACCGTAAATTCAGCCTCAGACGTGTTCACGTTGGGCGGAACGACGGTGATGTTCATCCGCTCGCAATCTTCGAGATGCTCGACCAATGAGTCTTTTCGCACAAAGTTACGGCCCGGAATATCGCCCGTCAAAAGTGCCGCCATGAATTCGACGGGATAGTGAGCTTTGAGATAGGCCGTTTGATACGCGATGAAGGCATACGCCGTGCTGTGCGACTTGTTGAACCCGTAGCCCGCGAACTTCAGAATCATCACCCAGAACTCTTCGGCTTCCTTGGCGGATAGTCCCTTTTCGGTTGCGCCTTGGATAAACTCGTCGTGATTGGCGCTGATGATTTTTTCTTTCTTTTTGCTGATCGCCTTGATGCAGGTGTACGCTTTGGCCAGCGGGATATCACCCAGCCGATTCAAGATCCGCATCACTTGCTCTTGGTAGACCATCACGCCATTGGTTTCGGCCAGGATTTCTTCCAACACCGGGTGTTTGTACTCCGGCTGTTGCTGGCCATGCTTGACGGCGATGTAGTCGTCGACCATGCCGCCTTCCAGCGGGCCGGGCCGATAGAGCGCATTGGTGGCCACGATGTCGAGGAAATGATCAGGCTTCATACGCTGGAGCAGATCACGAATGCCACCACTTTCGAGCTGGAAAATGCCCTTCGTTTCGCCGCGCTGAAGCAGTGCAAACGTTTCTTTGTCATCGATTGGAAACTTCTGCGGATCGATTCGCTTGCCCGTTGTTTGCTCGATCAAAATGACGGCGGTCCGCAAGATGGTTAAGTTTCGCAGCCCGAGGAAATCCATCTTCAACAGGCCCGCGGCTTCGACGTCGTTCATCGACCATTGCGTGATGACATCGGTCTTGCCAGAGACGCGGCCCAACGGGACGTATTCCGTCAGAGGTCTATCGCCGATCACGACGGCAGCCGCATGTGTGCCGACGTTTCGAGCCAATCCTTCAATCTTGCGAGCGAGATTCAGCAACTCGCGAATCTCCGGATCGGCATCGTAGGTTGCTTTGAGGTCAGCGCTCTTTTCCAATGCGGCATCCAACGTGATGCCGAGTTCTTCCGGGACCATGCCGGTGATTTGATTCACGCGAGCCAGTGGAATGCCAAGCGCACGTCCGACGTCTTTAATCGCCGCCCGTGCTGCGAGTGTTCCGAACGTGCCAATCTGGGCGACACTGTCTTCGCCATATTTGTCTTTGACATAGCGAATGATCTCGCCACGGCGTTCCTTGCAAAAATCGATGTCGATATCCGGTGCTTCCAGCCGGTTTTCGTCAAGGAATCGTTCGAAAAGTAAATCGTATTTGATCGGGCAAACGTGACTGAGATACAACGCGTAACAAACGAGCGCTCCCACGCCACTTCCTCGTGCAGTCGTCGGGATTCCACGCTCCCGCGTCTCTCGAACAAAATCCCAACAGATCAGAAAATAGTTGGCGAAACCCAGCTTGTTGATGACGCCCAGTTCACGATCAAGCCGTGCCATGACGACTTCAGCAAGTTGCCCGTCTTGCAACATCTCTGTGTTGTCCGAGTATCGATCGCGCAACCCTTCGAGACACAAATCGTGCAGCAAATCTTCGGGCGTCGTGTTGTCGGGCAGCGTGTAAACGGGAAAATGCCGCTTGCCCAATTCCAGATCAATGTCCACCGTGTCGGCGATCGCCTGGGTTCGCGCGACGGCATCTTCGTGCCCAGGAAAACAAGAATACATGTCTTCCTGGTTTCGCAGATAAAACTGATCACCTTCCATCTTCATCCGACTCGAATCCGTGCGGAACTTGCCGGTGTTGATGCACAACATCACGTCCTGCGCTTCGGCGTCTTCCTTGTCCACGTAATGGCAATCGCTCGTCGCAACCAACGGCAACCCAACTCGGCTGGCCAACTCGACCGCCCCATCCATCGCCCACTTCTGCACATCGATGCCGTTGTTCATGATCTCGACGAAATACCGATCGCCGAACACGTGATGAAACCACTGAGCGACTTCTTCGGCATCCTTCGCCGGCTCGTCGTTACCATGACCCCGCAACAACGCTTGGCTGAACTCGCCCGACACGCAGCCGCTCAAGCAAATGATTCCTTCGCTGTGTGCTTCGAGCAGCTCTTTGTCAATGCGCGGCTTAAAATAGAATCCTTCGAGACTGGCCGACGACGCCATTTTGATCAGGTTCTTGAAGCCCGTTTTGTTCTGACAAAGCAGCGTGAGGTGATAGCTTGCCTCTTTCATGTTGCCGGCGTCTTTTTGAAGACGGCTGCCCGGCGCGATGTAAGCTTCGTAGCCGATGATCGGATTGATATCTTTCTTTTTGCACTTCTGATAAAACTCCAGCGCCCCGTGCAAATTGCCGTGATCGGTGATCGCCAGCGCGTTCATCCCATGATCGGAAGCACGCTGGACCAGCCGATCAATCGAACTGGCTCCATCCAAAAGGCTGTAATGGCTGTGACAATGCAGATGAACAAAATTCCTGTCACTCATTGAGATACGATCCGTCGTTTGAGGTTATCGGGCCAGAAGTGTGCATTGTAAGGTGGATTGGGTCGCGTCGCCAAGATGCCAGTTTGACGAAGCGAGTGTTAGGTCGTGTCGTATCAGTGTGTTGGCCCGAAGCAGACTTCCGAAGTTTTCCGAAACTTCGGAAGTCTGCAACTCAGAATTAGGACAATTCCGAGTGTTGTTTGACGTTGCCCGTGGTTCAGATAAACAGAAGGACAGCCCCATCTCTGACGTGAAATGGTAGGAATCGACGATGGCGACAGTCGAAAGACAAGTTCTTCAAATAAGCCCGGATTCAAATGGGATGCTCGTCACTCCGTGGGAGTTCGACGCGGCGGATTTTGAACCGGGTTGGCGGTATGAACTAGTTAACGGAGTTTTGATCGTGACACCCCCACCACTGCGCGGCGAACGCGATCCAAATGAAGAACTTGGTCACTGGCTTCGCAAATATCAAGAAGATGATAAGCAGGGTGCGTCGTTGGATTTCACTCTCTCGGAAGAGACAGTTCATATCGGACCACATCACCGGCGCGTCGATCGCGCGATTTGGGCAGGTCTGGGGCGTTTGCCAGAAGAAAATGAAACACCCACAATTTGTGTTGAATTCGTTTCTGAAGGTAAGCGAAATCGGCAGCGGGATTACGAGGTCAAGCGCGACGAATACCACAGCGCGGGAGTCCGAGAATACTGGTTCATTGATCGCTTTCAGCACACCATGACCGTTTACGGGTTCACGCGTTCCAAGGTGACCGGGAAAGTCTTTACGCGTAGGCAGACGTTCAAAACGTCACTGTTACCTGGATTCAAATTGTTATTAAAGGAGCTGTTCGAATTTGCTGACAGATGGGATCCAAAATAGTGTCGGAGAACTGTGATCACGCCAACTCGTTCACTGTTTTAACCACACCGTCTGCCGTGATTCCGAAGTGTTTGTAAAGAGTCCCGGCGGGCGCTGAGGCACCGAAGCTGGTCATGCCGACGAAGCCACCGCCGGTGCCGATGTATTGGTCCCAGCCTTGCCGGATGCCGGCTTCGACGGCGACGCGGTTTGTGGCGCTCGGTGGCAGGACGCTGTCTTGGTACGCTTGATCTTGCTCGTCGAACAACTCGAAACATGGCATGCTGACCACGCGGACTTTCTTGCCACTCGCAGACAACGTCTCCGCGGCTTCGAGGCAAATGCTGACTTCGCTGCCCGTGCCGAGCAGGATGACTTCCGGATCTCCTTCGCAGTCCCTCAGTACATATCCACCTTTGGCGACTCCCGACGCGCAGGCATATTTGCTTCGATCGAGGGTTGGAAGATTCTGACGAGTTAGAACTAACGCGGTTGGTCGATCTTTGATTGCGACCAGCGTGCGATATGCCTGTGCGACTTCGTTCGCATCGGCAGGTCGCATGACTAACAAGCCGGGAATCGATCGGCAGGCGGCCAAGTGCTCGACGGGCTGATGGGTCGGACCGTCTTCGCCCAGGCCGATCGAGTCGTGCGTCAAAACGTAGAGCACCGGCTGGTGCATGATGCTGGCCAGTCGCATGGCCGGTCGCATGTAGTCGGTGAAAACAAAAAACGTGCCGCCGTACGGACGGAGATTCGCCAGCGACATGCCGTTGCACGCCGAGGCCATCACGTGTTCGCGAACCCCGAAGTGAAAATTTCGACCGGCATAATTGTCTGCGCCGAATTCGCCGGCGTCGCTGTCTTTCAGCGTCGTGTTATTGGACGGCGAAAGATCGGCGCTGCCGCCGATCAGCCACGGCAAGTTGGGAGCGATGGCGTTGAGGACTTGTCCGGACGACGCGCGACTGGCAATGCCTTCTTCATCGGCGTCGAATGTGGGAATGTCTTTGTCCCACTCGTCGGGCAAATCGCCGGCCCAAATCGTTTTCAAATGCGCGGCTAATTCCGGATGTGTCGATTCGTATTCGGCGAACTGTGCTGTCCACGATTCGTGATCGGCCGCTCCGCGCTGACCGACGCCGTCGGCAAAGTGCGCCATGACGTCGCGGGGCACCAGGAACTTTTCATCGGGCCAGCCATACGCTTCTTTTGTCAGTTTGATCTCGTCTTCGCCAAGCGGCGAGCCGTGTGCACCGGACGTGTTCGCTTTGTTCGGCGAGCCCCAGGCGATGGTGCTGCGCAAGATAATGATGGTTGGGCGATCCGTCGTGTCGTGAAACAATTTGATGGCAGCACTGATGTCGTCCAAGTTGTTCGCATCCTCGACGACGATCGTGTTCCAGCCGAGTCCCTTGAACCTTGCCTCGGCGTCCTCGGTGAACGCCAGATCGGTGTGGCCTTCGATCGTGATGTTGTTGTCGTCGTAGATCCAGCAGAGGTTGGACAGTTTCAAATGACCGGCGAGTGAGGCAGCTTCGCAACCGATGCCTTCCATCACATCGCCGTCGCTGCACAAAGCATACGTGTTGAAGTCGAACAATTCGAAGCTAGGTTTGGTGTATCGCGCGGCAAACCACTTGGCGGCGATCGCCATGCCGACGCTATTGCCAACACCTTGGCCAAGCGGACCGGTCGTGGTTTCGATACCAGCCGCGTCACCAAACTCAGGATGCCCCGCACAAGGGCTGCCAAGTTGGCGAAAGTTCTTGATGTTGTCGAGCGAGATTGCGGACTCGCCGTCGTCGTTTTTGACGCCGGCCAGATGCAGCATCGAATAAAGCAACATGGACGCGTGCCCACATGACAAGATGAACCGATCGCGTGCCGGCCACTGCGGTTGGGCCGGATTGTATCGCATGGTGTAGTTCCACAACTGGTAAGCCACGGGGGCTAACGCCATGGGAGTTCCGGGGTGACCACTGTTCGCCTGCTGAACGGCGTCCATCGAGAGAGTTCGGATGGTGTTGATCGAAAGTTGTTGAATGCTCTCCGTTGCGACGGACATGGCTTCTTTTCCTCACTTCTTTTCACTTTTGTAATCCCGCAAGTCTAGATTTGGACTGCTTTTGAGTCAATGTGGTGCCGCGATGTTGACTTTTAAGTGGGGTAAGCTTCTAGCTTGCCAAAAATTGGAATCGCAAGCTGGAAGCTTACGCCACTGCGGTAGTGTGTGACTACAATACCCCCATGACCAGCACCCCCGATAAACCGAAATCCACGTTAACTTCCGACCTGTCCGCGTGCGTACTCTTCGCAAGCATCGTGTCGTTTTCTGTGACGATTGGATACTGGCTGGGCGGTGAACCGTTTTCGATTGTTCACGCCGCTATTTGGTTCGTAGCGTTTTTCGCTGCATCCTACTACCTACTGGAAAAAGCATGAAACAAAGAACTTCGATCGACACTGACAAGCCAAAACTCCGCTGGTGGCAGTTCGGCCTGCGTAATGTATTTGTGCTCGTGACGCTGTTCAGCGTGCTGGCCGTAGGTCTATATCGGCTGCGATTGTGGGGACGAGAATTAGTACAAACTAGATTCGAAATGGCTGTGGGTTCAAGGTGGCAACAAGAACAAAGCCGGTCCGACTGGCTCAAGAAAATTAACAAGTTTGATTCGAAGTACTGGATTCCGTTAAAGACTTATGAATTAACGTCGGATTATGAATTGGATTCGATCTACATTCTTGGACCGCGCAACAACAAATAATCACACACTACCTCCACTGCGACAATTTTGCCAACATTCGAATGCCGTGTTACGATGACGCTTCAGTCCGCTACACCTCGCCCTCGTCCCCCGAGTTATTCCATGCCCACACGAACTCTTGTTTTCGTCTTCGCACTTTCCTTGTTCTCACAACCCGCCGCCGCGTGGCCGACTTACCGAGGCAATGCCGCGCGGACCGGCTATGTCGACGAGTCGTTGTCGACGGAACTTTTGGAAACATGGGTGCGGTCTTTTCCAAAGCCACAACCCGCTTGGCCGCGAAGTGACCGGATGCCGTTCGATCGCGCGGATCAACCCGTGTACGCGGGCAACGTCGTGGTGTTCGGCAGTTCGGCGACGGGTGTTGTCCACGCGCTTCAACTTCGGACGGGCAAAACACGTTGGGAATTCGTGACCGACGGTCCGATTCGATTTGCACCCGTGGTTTGGAATGATCACGTTTTGGTGGCCAGCGACGACGGCCATTTGTACGCGCTGGCAAGAGACGACGGACGATTGTTGTGGAAGAAACGCGGCGGACCCGATCATCGTGCGGTGTTGGGCAACCAGCGCATGATCTCAAGATGGCCAGCACGTGGGGGACCTGTTGTGGTCGACGACGTCGTCTATTTCGCCGCGGGGATTTGGCCTTCGGAAGGAATCTACTTGTACGCACTCAACGCCAAGACAGGCGAGACGATTTGGGTTAATGACGATGCAGGTGGAATCTACATGGCTCAACCGCACGGCGGTGCAAACGCGAAGAGCGGCGTTTCGGCACAAGGTTATCTCGTCGTCAGCGGCGACCATTTGTTTGTGCCGACCGGTCGTGCCGTGCCCGCTTCGTTCGATCGGCTCACGGGCAAGTTCGAGTATTTTCATCTACAGAAATATGGACACAATGGCGGCGCTCCGACGATGGCGGTGGGCGACATGTTTTTCAACAGCGGCATCAGTTTTAACGCCAAGAGCGGCGAAAAAGTTTCAAGCATCGGCAGCGGCCAACTTGCCGCAACCAGCGAGGGACTGGTGGGAACCAAGGACGGCACGATGGTGACCTATCGATGGGTCGACAAGGAAGTGGCTGATCGCAAAGGCAACGTTGTCACGACAAAAGGCCTGGCTGTCGTGTCTACCATCAAAGGCATTCATGACGGGTCATCTCTCATTGTCGCGAAAGACAAGATCATCTCGGGCGGCAACGGCTTCGTTGATATCGTTGACATGGCTTCGCAAAAAGTCGAGCAATCATTGAAGATCGATGGCAATGCTTATGGCTTGGCAGTCGCCTATGGCCGACTGCAAGTCACGACGGATGAAGGAGCGGTGTATTGTTTTTCGACCAAGCCAGCGCCGGTTGACGACGCTCCCACTGCAAGGATTTCGGCGACGGACGCCACCGTACGAGCGATTTCCTATGACGATCTCGCCGAAGAGATCATTCGTCGTTCGAATGTGACGGAAGGATATTGCCTGGACCTCGGTTGTGGCGACGGTGGGCTGAGTCTCGTACTCGCGAACAAATCGAAACTGCACATCATCGCCGTGGACGACGACCTCAAGAGTGTCGAAGCGGCGCGAACCATGTTGATGGCGCGCGGACTCTACGGTTCGCGAGTCACCGTGCTGCATCGCAAGCTGTCGAACACGGGACTACCGCGATACTTTGCAAATTTGATCGTCTCGCAGCGCTGTGCCACTGAAGATCTGTTGGCATCCAAGGCCATCGCAGGCGAAGCCTCGCGGTTGCAACGCCCCTTTGGCGGCACGATTTGCAGCGGCACGGTCGAATCGTTGAAAGTTCATCAACGCGGCGATTTGGAAGGCGCAGGACAGTGGACCCACCAATATGCCGACGCAGGAAACACGCTAAACAGCGGCGATTCGCTGGTCACAGGTAAACTGGGAATGCTTTGGTTTCGCGACGTCGATTTTGATGTGCCACAACGACATGGCCGCGCACCCGCGCCGTTGTCCAATCGTGGGCGGTTGTTTCACGAAGGGATCAATGGCATCGTCGCCGTCGATGCGTATAACGGCCGGGAGCTTTGGCGCTACGAAATTAAGGGGTTGCTCGGTGCCTACGACGGCGACGAATTAATGGGCGTGGCAGGCACGGGCAGCAATTTCTGTGTGCACGACGACAGCGTTTACATTCGCGATGGCGGGCGCTGCCTGCGAATCGACGCGAACAACGGCAAAGTGCTGGGAGAATTCAAAACGCCAGCTCAACCAGACGGCAAACCCGGCGCGTGGGGCTACATCGCCTGCGTCGACGGGATGCTTTTTGGCAGTGTCGCGAATCGTGAACACATCGTGACGTACCGATATCGTGCGACGTCCGGCGATATGTCGTGCCTGCTCACCGAGTCGCACAGTTTGTTTGCGATGGACGCCAAGTCAGGCGAAGTCAAATGGCGCTTCGATGCCACCGACTCGATTCGTCACAATGCGATCGCAATCGGCGACGGCAAGGTTTGCTTGATCGATCGGCCGCTGGCAATGTTCGATCGTGTGAAAAAACCAGAGAAGAGAGAGCACCCGACCGGGCAGCTTCATGCATTGGATGCCAAGACGGGCGAAAAGCTGTGGATGCAGGATCACAATATTTACGGGACGACATTGGCGTTGAGCGAGAAACATAAAACGCTCTTGATGAGCTACCAGCCGACGCGTTTTCGCCTCGACTCGGAAGTCGGCGGTCGCATAACTGCGTACAAATTAGCCGATGGTTCGAATCGTTGGGAAATCGAGGCCAAGTATGAATCACGGCCAATGATCAACGATCGGATCGTTTACACGCAAGGAGGCGCGTGGGATTTGCTCAGCGGCGAGGCGAAGCCGTTTAATTTCAAGCGATCGTATGGCTGTGGGATCTTGGCGGGTAGCAAGGACATGATGTTCTTCCGCTCAGCGACGTTGGGCTATTTCAGTTTCAAGGAAACCAAGCCCATCGAAAACTATGGCGGCATGCGTCCTGGATGTTGGGTCAACGCGATTCCAGCCGGCGGAATCGTTCTGGTGCCGGATGCATCAGCCGGTTGTCGATGCAGTTATTTGAACAAAGCCTGGATCGCGCTCGACAGCCAACCTTGATTTGAGACTTCCGAAGTTTTCTTAATCGAGCGGCCGACGAGAATTTACCGTAGTGGAATTCGCCAGAATTCCTTTTCAGAGGGAAGGAACTCTGGCGAGTTCCACTACGGCAGGTAAGAACTCATCGGCCGCTCGCCTTGTGTTTGAGTGTTGTGATTTGGAATCTGTTTGATATTTGATGCTTGTCATTTACTCTTCGTCATGGTTCTCTAACAACTCGTTGTCATAGTCGCGTTCCATTTCGCGAATCTTGGCGGCCAGTTCTTCGTCTTCGTCCACGAGGCTGGAGATTTGAAATTCCCACTGCGTACTTTCCAAGCGTAGCGAGTCCAGGTCGAGCGGCAGTTCGAGGATCTTGGCCAACCGGCGCGTCACCGCTTCGATGCTCACCGGATTCGTGCCTTGCAGATAGCCGGGGATTTCAACCACCAGCGATGCCATTTCGATGCCGACCGCCGACGCCTGATTGAGCAAATAGCCGGTAAACGACCCCGGTCCTTCGTATCCCGTGCGACCCACGCCATACTGCTCCATCTCCGGAAGCATGTTCTCGTCGGAACAGGTCACGTACAGACGCGGTTGCCGTGTGTGCGGAACGGTTCCGCCAAACGAGCCGACGAAGAGGATGCGTTTGATTTCCAAATCCTTGGCCAATTTGAAAATGCACTCGCCGAACGACCGCCAGCCGATGTTCGGCTCCTTGCCGACAAACAGGACCAGGCGTGCGCCTTCGTCATAATAAAACGTATTGGATGGATTCTCGAACGACTTGATCAGTCCGTTTTCGATTTCGATGTGCGGCCGAAACAGGGCGGACAGTTCCATTGAGCCGGGAAAATTGTAAATATAGTAGGGATCGGGATCGATTTCGGCGAACGGATCGGCCCCCAACAGTTCGACCAGTCGATTGACGGTGCCGGTGGAGACGTCGCCGCCATCCATCCACCCGCTGAAAGCCAGCACGAGTGTACCGCCCTCGACGGCCGGTTGCTTGCGCACTCGAAGTGAGTCAGTGTTGGGTGCCATGAGTGAACCTGTTTCGACTCTTAGTATCACTGTTACGGTGTTGAGCGACAAGTTGCCTGAACTTCCGAAGTCTTCTTCGACTTTGGAAGTTTGATTCGAGGTTGTGACTTCCGAAGTTTAAGAAAACTTCGGAAGTCGGTTGAGAAGTAGAATAATCATGCAGAGCCCCACCTACGCCAATATCGTCGCGGCGGCCGACGTTGTTCGTCGTTATCTTGCGCCCACGTTGTTGTTTGATTGGCCGTCGTTGTGCGATCGCCTCGGATTTCGATTCTTTTTGAAACATGAAAACCACCAACCCACCGGGGCGTTTAAGGTGCGTGGTGGTTTGAATTTGGTCAGCCAACTTACGGACGAAGAAAAACAACGAGGCGTGATCGGTTGTTCGACGGGCAACCACGGCCAATCGTTGGGATTGGCCTGCCAGCGATTTGGCGTCAAGTGCACGATGGTTGTTCCAGCGACGACAACTTCGGGAAAGGTCGCTTCGATGCGAGCGTTTGGTGTTGAAGTGATCGAACATGGAAAGGACTTTGGCGATGCCATGCGACGTTGTGAGATGTTGTCCTACGAACAAGGCTGCCGTTACGTCCACTCAGCGAACGAACCGCAATTGATCGCAGGCGTAGGGACGATGGGTTTGGAAATCTTCGACGAGTTACCGGATGCGGACGTGTTGCTGGTGCCGATCGGTCTGGGCAGCGGCATTTGTGGCAGTGCAATTGTCGCCGCCCAGCGAAATCCGAAAACGAAAGTGATCGGCGTACAAGCCGCTGGGGCATCGGCCGTTGCCGATTCGTGGAAGGCCGGCAAAATGCTGGCCTATGATGCGATCGACACGTTTGCCGAGGGATTGGCGACTCGACAGGCAGCCGAGTTGACGATGGACATCATGCGACGGCTGGTCAGCGACATCGTGCTGGTGAGCGACGACGAGATGCGATCGGCGATGAAATGGATTCTCGAAGACACTCGCAATCTCGCGGAACCAGCCGGTGCGGCGACGACGGCCGCGGCCTGGAAGTTTCGAGATCAATTCCGGGGAAAAACCGTCGTTGGCGTGGTCTCTGGCGGCAATTGCGATTTGCGTCTGGTCTGTGAATTGTTGGCATAGGCGCGGCATTCGATGCCCAGCCCGGCGGGATTCGGAAAAATCCGGCTACACTCAAATCGAATCGCTTGTCAGGCCGACAATGGCGGGTTAAAAATGGTTTACACCGCGCGCCTTCAGCGTATGCGACTCCGGGCCTTGTCGACCCTACGATGGAAAACTGCATTGCGGCGAAGAGTGAAGATAAGAACGATTTGGACTTCATCCAATCGCAACATCAACATTTTGTGCTAGAGAAGAAAGATGGCAAAATTCGGTACATGGACGCTCGAGCAAGTCGAGACACTGATCGCAGAGTTGGGCGAGGACAACGCTCGCAAACTTGTCAAAGGTGAAGTGACGGTTCGCTTTAGTTCCGTCGAATTGCCGAAGTTTCCGGTGACGATCGACTATCCCAACCCACCGGACAAAATGGTCGACCAGCTCAAGGAAGCGAGCCAAATCGACTTCATCAACCAAGACGTCACTTCCGAAAATTTTCCGGTCAAAGGCAGCGGCGTTGGTGTGGTGTTTTTGACCTTGGTGGACTTTGGCAAAACGATCAAGACGCGCGAAGTGCTTGAGGAATTCAAAGAACTGGGTATCGATATGCCCGGCGTGGAACACAGTCTCGCCTTCGCTGCTCAATATCCAAGTGAACAGCGCAAAGGTCCCATCGCCGTGCTATGCCATCCTTGGCAAGATGGCGATGGCGAGTATCACGTTCCTTATCTCGATGGCGAAGCGAACGCGAGATATCTCCATTTGCACGAATTCAATTGCGCGTGGGACAAACGCTGGCGGTTTCTGGCCGTTCGCAAATCATAGGCCCAACATGAACGTCGTTCGAGCCGCAGTTGTTCAATCCGCGCCGGTCCCGTTCGATCGCGACCAAACGATCGGCAAGATGGCCCAACTCGTCGGCCAGGCAGCCGGCGATGGCGCACAAATCGTGCTCTTCCCCGAAGCGTTTGTGTCTGCCTATCCTTGGGGCGCATCGTTCGGTGCGACGGTTGGCCGCCGCACCTCGCAAGGTCTCGAGGAATTTCGCCGTTATTGGGAAAGTGCGGTTGATGTACCTGGACCGGATGTCGATCGCATGGCCGAGATCGCGCGGGAAAACAACGTGCATCTCGTCGTCGGTGTTATCGAACGCGACGGTGGCACGCTCTATTGCACTGCGTTGTTTTTCTCGCCGGACGGATACTTGGGAAAACATCGCAAGCTGATGCCGACGGCGGCCGAACGTCTCGTCTGGGGATTCGGCGACGGATCGACTTTGCCGGTTTACGACACGCCGCACGGCAAACTCGGGGCGGTCATCTGTTGGGAGAACTACATGCCCCTGCTGCGGATGACCATGTACTCCAAGGGCATCCAACTTTACTGCGCCCCGACGGCCGACAGCCGCGATACGTGGGTTTCGACGATGCAACACGTTGCCCTCGAAGGCCGCTGTTTCGTGCTGACATGTTGCCAATTCACCCGCCGCAGAGATTTTCCGGATGACTATCAAACGAGTTTCGGCAACGACCCAGAAACGGTTCTCAGCCGCGGTGGCAGTTGCATCATCGATCCCAGCGGCAAGCTGCTCGCGGGGCCCAACTATGAAGGCGAATGCATCCTGACGGCTGACCTCGATCTGGACGAAATCGCTCGCGGCAAGTATGCGTTCGACGTCGTCGGCCATTATGCGCGCCCCGACATCTTTCAACTGCACGTCAATGAGCGCGCTACCCCGCCTGTCGTTTGCGACACAACCGACGAAGCCGAGCCATGATCCGCGGCGCCGACATCCTGGTAAGAACTCTTGAAGACCTTGGCGTCAAATGCATCTTCACGCTCTCGGGCAACCAGATCATGCCCGTGTTCGACGCGGTGATCGATTCCGGCATCGAGCTGATCCACGTCCGTCACGAAGCCGCCGCGGTCCACATGGCCGATGCGTGGGGAAGATCAACTGGCCGGCCCGGCGTCGCGCTGGTCACGGCGGGGCCCGGATTCGCAAATACTCTTTCCGCTCTCTATGTCGCGACGATGGCGGAATCACCGCTGGTCTTGATCAGCGGCCAGGCTCCAAACAATCGAGAGGGCCGCGGCGCTTTCCAAGAAATGACTCAGGAAGAAATGGCTTCGTACGTTGCGACATCGACAAAAATTTCCAATTCGGATCTGCTTGCCCGGTACACTCGCAACGCATGCTCCTTGGCGACGAAAGGGCGATGCGGTCCGGTACATATCTCTATTCCGATTGACGTGTTGAACGCGAAAAGCGAGGCAGACGCCTTCGCGGACGGATCGCCGCCGCCGTCGACGTTCGGATCGAACGAGGTCGAATCCGTCATGGACGCACTGCTGCGTGCCGAGCGGCCCATGATTCTGGTTGGCCCGGCACTCTGTCGAGGAGAGTCATGGCAGAAGCTACAATCCTGGGAGGCAGCGACGCACATCCCGGTTGTTGGTATGGAGAGCCCGCGTGGGGTGAACGATCCAAGCCTGGGAGCGTTGGCTGAAATCTTACCGCAAACGGATTTCGTTCTGCTGCTTGGCAAGAAAATGGACTTCACGTTGCAACCCGGTGGCAAGGTTCCGTTTGACGAACAATGCCGTTTTGCGCAAGTTGACAAAATCGAGGTGCTCGAGTTGTCCGGGCGAGTTCTCGATGATCCCTCGCCGTGCGGGCAACGAATTGAAGCTGATCCACAACGATTCATCGCGTCGATGACCGGACTTGCAAGCCAGCGAAAATGGCCTCGCTCAAGCTGGCTGGACGACGTGCGGTCGGCCATCGATTATCGGCCGACCGAGTGGAATGAAATTCGATCCGCGGGGGACCAGCCGCTACACGCCGTCGAAGTTTGCCGCGCGGTGAATGAATTCCTTTCCCACGACGAGAGCTCCGTTTTCGTTTCGGACGGCGGCGAATTTGGCCAATGGGCCCAGGCATGTGTGTCGGCTCGGCATCGAATCATCAATGGTCCGTCGGGCTCGATCGGCAGTTCGATTCCATTTGCCTTGGCGGCACGGAAGGCATTTCCCAACTCGCGCATCGTCACAATGCTGGGCGACGGGACGTTTGGATTTCATCCGGCGGAGTTTGACACGGCGGTTCGTTACGGGTTGCCGTTTGTTGCAGTTGTGGGCAACGATGCTGCGTGGAACGCGGAACATCAGATTCAACTGAGAGACTACGGAGCGGAGCGAACGATCGGATGCGAACTGTTGCCAACACGATACGACGAAGTGGCCAGGGCATTTGGCGGGCACGGTGAGTATGTCACGCGCTTCGAGGAACTTGCTCCGGCGCTGAAGCGAGCTGAACAATCGGGCTTACCGGCCTGTGTGAACGTGGCGATTCAACGGACCGCGGCACCCGTGATTCGCCGAGTGTAGTCGGGGCTCTCC
>CAYFJO010000068.1:0-33838 GCA_964343305.1 uncultured Pirellulaceae bacterium
CACCCGGTCGTGATCCGGATCCAATATCGATTCCCAAGCCGATTCAGTTCGACGAGTTGCAAGCCAAGCCAATCACTCCGTCTCGGCCCCACGTGTCAAAACTCTTGACCGATGACTCGGCGGATGCTCCCTTGGTCGATCCACAAACGATCGATGAGCCCGTCGAAGAGGGGACCGACACAGAGCAAACAATCGATGATGTTTTCGGCGACGTGTTTGAAGTAAACGAACCAGACGAAATTGACGTCGATTCATCAAGTGAAGACGTCGATTCATCAAGTGAATCGGCCGATCAACAAGAGTCAACTCCCGTCACGCCGCAACCGGCAGAGTTGTCGGCGGACATGATCGAACTGCGGGGCGAGATCCGACGAAACCTCGCCTATTACTTTATCAAAAAGGAAAGCGCCAGCGGACGCAGTCCCTGGGGCATCATGCATACGTTGATCTCCTATGGCGTCGACACCGAGATCTATGCGAGTGGCCGAAAAGTGAACGCCATTGGTTGGTTGTGCTGGAACGGTAGCTGCCGCGGCCAGCGTCTTTTCTACACGCGAAATGGAAAGATCGGCGTCAATCAAGGGCCAGGTGTCGAAGGCCACAAGGGTCAGTTCTTGGCGATGCTTGCCCAATCACGGGTCAAGAGTGATTTTCCTTTGCGAATCAACGGCCGCGAATTCACGGTCGATGATCTGATCGAACACGAAAAGCTTACCTGCCGTCCCCGATCTGAGTTGACGTTCAAACTGATCGGCCTGTCTCACTATCTTGACGCCGACACGACGTGGAAGAACGACCGTGGCCATGAGTGGAGCATTTCACGCTTGATCAAAGAAGAGTTGGCCCAACGGGTTGTTGGGGCGGCTTGCGGCGGCACACACCGGATGATGGGCTTTGCCTACGCAGTTCGACGCCGTGAATTGCAAGGCAAGGAAATCACCGGCCAGTGGAAACGTGCCCAGAAATACGTCAAAGACTTCCAAGATTACACGTTCCGCCTACAGAATCCCGATGGCAGCTTCAGCACCAATTGGTTTGAAGGCCGCGGGAATCACAATTCGAATGCCGAAAAAGTCAAAACCACCGGCCACATTTTGGAATGGATGGTTTACTCATTGCCAGAAGACCAATTGCAAGATGAGCGATTGCTCAAAGCCGTCCATTTCCTGAACAACACGATGTGGAAAAATCGCAATTTCAAGTGGGAAGTTGGACCCCGCGGTCACGCCTTGCACGCATTAGTGCTGTACGATCAGCTCGTTTTCGGTGCCAAGCCAGGCCAAGGCGGACCGAAGATTGCCAGCAACGAATTGTCGGCCGATACCGAGTGAGCATCACCGGCTTGACTTCCGAAGTCTTCTTAGACTTCGGAAGTCTCCAATCGGGTTCAAACTTCCGAAGCCTAAAAAGACTGCGGAAGTTTGTCTTATTCCATGCTTGTCGTAAGTGGCAAGACTTCTTAAATTGCGTCTGTCGTACGGCCAACCATCCGATTCCCATCCGTTCCTCCAGCTTTGATGCCAGCACCTCGATGAAACCGCAGAAGTTTGGAAAGCAGTTTACCACGCTCTATGACTTGGCCGTTCGGCTGGGCAAGGCAGCCGAGTCGGATGCATTGCTCGTCATCGTGGATGGTCCCACAGACTGGGAAGCGCTGAAGAAGAAGTCCGGCCGTCAAAAGTTGCTGGTTGTGGCGGACACGATCGAGCAATTGGAGGGTGCCAGTGACGCCGGGCTCTCGCCAGTCGTGCTGGACATGGCGGAATCTCCGGTCTACGAACGGCTGACTCAAGCCTTGCTGGAGAGCGTCGCGGACGAATTGTTGGCCCCCGGTGCCAGTGTCATCGCCGTGTACAGCGGATTCGAAGCGGGCAAGATTGACTCGATCAGTTTCATACGGCTGCCAGAACACTTGGGCCGTTTGACGGCGCGCGATCTTCAAAAAATCGAAACGCAAGTACCGTTGGACACACTGAAATCCGTTGTCGATTTAGCCGTGGAAATCGGACGCGAAGGTCGTGAAGGGAAACCCGTAGGGACGCTCTTTGTGGTTGGCGATCATCGTAAAGTGAGCGAGTACAGCCACTCGATGGGCTACGATCCGGTGAAGGGCTATTCCAAAAAAGAACGCGATCTGCGCGATCCGCGAAATCGCGAGGCGATCAAGGAGGTCGCTCAAATGGACGGCGCATTCATCGTCTCGTCGGATGGCACTGTCCAGTCCTGCTGTCGCAACATCGACG
This sequence comes from uncultured Pirellulaceae bacterium, assembly GCA_964343305.1. Taxonomy (GTDB): domain Bacteria; phylum Planctomycetota; class Planctomycetia; order Pirellulales; family Pirellulaceae; genus CAYFJO01. Next base: position 2,244 of record CAYFJO010000068.1, read on the forward strand.
CGCCCGCGGCGGAAATCACCATGACCCGTGGCTTGGGAACTCGCCATTGGGCAGGTGCCGCGATCACCAAACACACCAACGCCATCGCCGTGGTCGTTAGCGAATCGAACGGCACGGTGCGCATTTTTCAAAACGGCGAAACCGTCCTGCGCGTCGAGCCGTTCCGTCGCGCGATGAAGTGGAAAGAGTTTGACTTTGAACCACCCCAGGTCTCGGAACAGGCTTAATTCGCGTGGCCAGCTCATCCATCACAATTCGATTCGCGGACTTTGAGAACGACGATCACGCCCGCGCGATTGTGGAACTTGTCGATTTGCTGGCGAGCTGGCCCAGCGACGACGGCAACCGCCTGTCGATCGAGGCCCGCAAGGCGATGGTCCCTGGTTTACGCAAAACTCCCGGCGCCTTCGCGCTGTTGGCTTTCGACCAAGACGACGCCGTGGGGCTCGCGGTTTGCTTTGAGGGATTTTCCACGTAAAAATCTCGCCCGCTCATCAACATTCACGATTTTGTGGTCCGCCCAACAGCACGCGGTCAGGGCATTGGACGAAGGATGCTGGAGCAAATCGAAGAAGAGGCGCGAAGTCGCAATTGCTGCCGCGTTACATTGGAAGTGTACGAGAACAACGAAGTGGCTCGCGGATTATATGAGAAGTTTGGCTTTGAATTGAACAAGTCCGCCGCGCCCGCTCAATACTTCATGACGAAGGCTCTATGAATCACTAATCATTGCGAGTAAATCGCGGGGCACGCCAATGCCCAACACATGTACATCACCGACAAAGGATTTTGCCTGAGGGGCTGCAAATCCGACCTTGGGCGCAACGAACGTAAGAGTGTGGTCCGCACGAAAGGTGCTCGCCGACGGCTCGCCGGAATCACAATCCAACCCGCTGGGCAGATCGATCGCGAGCTTCTTTGCTGGGCATTCGTTCAATCGTCGAATCACTTGATCTAGCGGCGGACGCGGCTCGCCTTGCGCGCCGGTTCCCAGCAACGCATCGACAATCCAATCCGCCTCCGACAATTGATCAACAACCGCCCTTTCGTCGAACGGCACGGTGGGCACGGAACTCATGGAAAGAATCCTGTGGTTTTCGGCCGCGTCTCCTGTCAACTCCTCAGCGTCGCAACATAACATCACGCGAGCGACAAAGCCCCGCGCATCCAAGTGTCGAGCGATGACATAACCGTCGCCGCCGTTGTTACCCTTGCCACAGCAGATGACGACCGGGCCGTCGATTCCTAACGCAACCAGTTCGTCGGCACAACCCCGACCGGCGTTTTCCATCAACACCAGGCCGGACATGCCGAATTGTTCGATTGCAATCTCGTCAACGCGTCGAGATTGCTCGCGGTTTAAAGAACCGGCCGCCACAAAAACCACCGTTTGTCAATTGAATGCTAGAATTTACAATGAACAAGTAAGCAGAATCATACCTCATCTTGTTTTGGAGAACGAGCGATGCCGTTGTACGAATATTCGTGCAGTCAATGCGAGAGCGATTTCGAGCTACTCGTTGGCTTTGACGAAGAGCCCGAATGTCCCGAGTGCGGAAATCCCAAGATCGAGAAACAAATGAGCGTCCCCGCCGCGCACACTTCGGGCGGATCCAGCCAATTGCCAATGATGTGCAATTCAGCCCCCAAAAACGAAACATGTGGCCTGCCTCAATGCGGCATGGGCGGCTGCCAGATGCGATAAACTGACATGCATACAGAAGAAACCAAATCATCGGCAGGCACACCTGAACAGACCGGCATGTCACCATGGCGAGTGGTCGGGTGGATCAGTGTCACAGTTGTGGTCACGAGCGTCCTTGCTTGCGTGATCATCGCGGCGATTCGGAGTTCTGGCCTTACTCAGGTCACGGTCACCGCGTTGAACCAAGCGGATGAACCACGCGACCCGATTCTGCCGTTCGTGAAAAAAGAGGAAGCACTTCCCGACTACGAAGTTTCCATTCAAACAACATACGACAATACGATTCGTCTTGGTACGAAACCAGACACTTCAGCGGTCGATGGTCTCACTTGGCATCTTAGCGAGCCCGTCAGTGTGTCGGATGTGGCAAGCATTTCCTTGCAAGAAAAAGATAAGATCATCTCAGATTCCGTCGCCGAGGTACAGATTCTTGGCGACTCGGTTACCGAACGAGGCTATCGTTTCGATTTCATCACACAACGGTCAATCATCGTCGGCGTTACGTCGTTCTTTGGTACACCAATCGGTATGGCAATTTGCGCCGGATTCTTGATCGCGGTTGTATTGTTGTTTGCTAATGCTCTACCGATTCCTGCTTAGCGATCGATCTCTCTAGCCGAGCGATATTCGCCCGCATTTCCGTTAAGAAGTCGCCCTCGTTTGGAGCATTTCCGCAAGGACGAAACACCACGACCTCGACTTCAAGCGACTTCAACCGATCGGCGATTTCGGCCACGGGAGTGTCTTCCCACAGCATCAGCCATCTTCCGGGGCGTTCTCCCATCAACGACTTCAGCTTTTCCCACTCGTCTTCGGCCGGCATTTCATCCGGTTCCCAGTGAAAACTGGTCAGTTCCCAATCGCAGCGCCGCGCCAAGTAGTGGTAGACCGGATGCGATGCCAACATGTTAGTATCAGCGATGTCTGTGATTGACGCGGTCAAGGATCGGTCCAACTCGGTTAAGTCCTGTTTGAGTTCATCAAGATTCTTTTGAAACTCAGCGGCTTGGTCTGCCAGTCGCTTTGCCAGTTCGGCGGCGATTGCTGCTGCCTGCTCAATCGCCTGTTGTGGGTCAAGCCAAGTGTGCATGGCCGTGCCGCTGTGTGCGTGCTCGCCATCTGGTCCATGCCGGTGAACAACGAGATCTTCAACAACCAGCAAATCGTCGGCGAATGCTTTCGAAGTGTTGACGACCTTCGATCGAGGCAAAGAGACGCGTGATGTCCACTTCGCATAGTCCGCACCGTTTAGCACGATTACATCGGCGCTCTGAAATGTCCGAATTTGCTTGTCGCTGGGTTTCCAATATGCCGGATCGACATCGTTGGGCGCGGGAAACACGACATCCACGGCATCGCCGGCAATTCGCTCGGCAAAGTACTGAAGCGGATAGTTGACCACATAGACGGCCGGTTTCGTGGCGGCACCGGCGGCGGGTTGATTGCGATCAGGGCCGCCACACGACGTACACAAAATGAGAATAGCCGGAATCGAAAAACGTGAGAACATTTCAAGCCAACTCGTCTTAACAACGTTTTCGCAACCACTTCGACAAATCGTCACTCATGAATGTCTATTCTAGCCAACCACCCAGTCGCGTAGCAATGATGGGGCCAAGGCGTACGTTGCCGCCGACATTGCCGCGGCCAAGACCAAACTGATTCCTAGAACGATCGCTAATTCCACGGTCTGAATCCAGAGAATCGTAAACCGGCTGCAACCCAGTTTAAACATGGTTTCCATTTCACGCTGGCGCAATTGCAGCGAAAGCCGAACGACCAAAGCCAACAACAACAGCGTTACGATCCCCAACAACAGCGCACCCACGTTGAAAAGCCGTTGAATCTGAAACACCATGCTCATCAAATCTTCAATGACATCGACCGGCAGCAAGGCTTGCGTTTCGGAGTCCGGAGCCAGATACCGGCCGATCATAATGGTTCGCGATCGGTCGTCCTTGGGAATCGCCAGCACGGCGGTCAGCGGAAAATCTTCCTCGTCACCGTGGAAATGAAAAGTGTCGACGTTGTCGTCGGTGATCTCGGTGAACTGAACGAGTTTTTCGTTGGCCACGACTTTGCCGTTTTCGCGCTCGATGATCACGCTGTCGTCTTTGGTCTCCGCCAAGTCTTTGTGACCATGGCCGATGCCATCAATGATCCACGCCGTTTTCACGTCAACAAACACGGCTTCATCGTCGGGTGAATACGACCGCTCCAAAACGCCGACAACACGCATCGCCAAGGGATAGGAACCGGCCAAATCCCAGAGATTCGTTGGATCGGACAGCACACGATCTCCCGGTCCGATTCCCATCCGATGTGCGACTTGCCAGCCGATAACACAATCGCCCAAGCGGATAAGTTGTTGGCCGCGAGCAATGTTCAGTCCGCGAAAAGCAAAGTACTCCAGCGTTGTGCCAACGATGGGAAACGTTTTTCGTACTTTATACTGCACGAACAAAGGGATCGTATCTGCCAGCTTGACGCCATCGACGGTGTGTTCGGCGGCCACATGCCAATCGCGGACCGTGATTTCTTCCGCTGCCTTCGCATGAAAATACATCGCGTGCAGCGTCAAGTCGAAGCGGCTGCCTTTCGCTCCCACGACCAACGGCGTCGCTTCGGCGCGTGCCGTCAATTGCTGGTTGAAGTAGCCGATCAACAGTTGCACGGCGATCGGCAAATAGATCGTCAGCGCCACGCACGCCACGACCGTGACGGTCTTCCACCGATGAAAGGCGATGTATCGCCGAGCCAAAAGGAACACGCCGCGCATTTACGTATTCCCCACTGAGTTTTCGACGCGAGCGAATTCACCGCAATCCACAACGCGATCAAACCGATCTAACAACCCGTGGTCGTGCGTGACGACGATCAAAGTGGCATTTGTTTCCTTGGCTCGTTCAAGCAAGATCTCGAGGATGCGATTCTTATTCCCCGGATCCAGATTGCCTGTCGGTTCGTCTGCCAGAATCAACTTTGGACCGGGCAGCAACGCCCGGCAAATGGCAACGCGCTGCCGTTCACCGTGCGATAGTTTTCCAACGCAGCGGTGCAACATCGGGGCCAGTCCCATTGATCCGGCCAGTTCGTCCGCTGCCTGCCAAACTTGGCTGGTCAGTTGCAGCCGCCCGTTGATCAAGTAGGGCAAGGCAATATTCTCGCGAACATTCAAATACTCCACCAACTCGAAGTCCTGAAAAACAAGCCCAATCCGTGAAGCACGAAAGTCACGCCGAGCAGCTTCGCCCAGTGCATCCACCGAAACTTCGCCAACCCGTATCACTCCACGCTGCGATGAATAAATCCCGGCGACCAAGTGCAAGATTGTCGTCTTGCCCGAACCACTGGGTCCAACAAACGCCACCTTCTCACCCTCGGGGATCGACAAACTTTCGATGTTCAGGCGAAAATTCGATGTTGGGTACCGAAAATCAAGGTGTTCGATTTCAATCATTCTTATCACAATCTCGGTGGCAAGCATAAAGCGGTGCGTTGCATGGCATTCACATTGAAGAACTTAGTATGGCCCAAAAACCGTTGGATGCGAATATCGGTTGTCGTGGTTGTCCTGTTGGTCGTTCCGTATGCGTACAGCCGCGTAATGAGCATCTGGCGACGCGTTCAGGTATTCTCCATCAACGACCCATCACCGACCGAACACGATCCCGGGCGGCTGCGAATTGCATGTTACAACATTGCGCACGGCCGGGGGCTTTCGCGTTCCAATTTCACCGGCGAATCGACGGCAGTGCGATACGAGCGATTGGACAGAATTGGCGATTTGCTGCGCGAGTTGGACGTGGACATCGTTGTCTTGAACGAAGTTGACTTCAGATGCCTCTGGAGCAACTCCATCAATCAAGCAAAACGAATCGCCGAACGTGGCGGTTTTCCATATCGAGTCGAGCAACGCAGTATGGACTTTCGCGTACTGTTTTGGACGATGCGTTACGGAAATGCAATTCTGTCCAAGTATCCAATCGAGAAGGCCGAAGTGATTGACTTTCCACGATACTCAAAAGTTGAGTCGCTCTTGATTGGTAAGAAGCGAGGCGTCAATTGTACGATTCGCGTTGGCCAGCAGAGAATTCGCGTTTTGGGGGCACATCTTTCCCATCGAACAGAAACCGTGCGAGTACCATCCGCGGAGATGCTGGCGGCGATCACCAAACGCAGCGAAATCCCGGTCGTCATTGCGGGCGATCTAAATTCGACCCCCGAGGGATTTCCCGATGCCCACTACAAGAACGTATTCGGCGAGAACTCGATTCATATTTTGGATCAAACCAACAGCTTCCAGCGCACGCCTATGACTCCACCCGATTCCGAAGATCGATATACATTTTCTGCGGACAATCCGAGATCCGTGATCGACTGGATTTTCATCCCTCGCGGTTGGCGATTAAACGAATACAAGGTAGGGCACTCAAATCTCTCAGACCATCGGCCCGTCGTTGCCGACGTCACCACCCCGCGTGGAACTCGATAGCGCGAAAAAAACACAGATTCTTCGTTGCGCGATGTGAAGTCTTCACACATCCTGCGGCCATCATCTCAACCAATATGACCCAAACGGAGATGCCAAATGGCAACGCAACTGCGGGGAGATGCTGCTGCGCAGCGTGGCAATGTTTCTAGACTTCGCGACGGGATACACTTCAACTGCGAGGCGCTACGGGAGCCCGAAGCCTTTGCCTTGGCGTGGCAGCACGGCGAACGACGCTATCAGTGGTGGGTGTGGCTGGCACTGACGGTGATCGCTGGGACGCTGACCTATGGGATGAGCATGGGCATACTCGGCGGGACTTCGCGTGTCTTGATGGCGGGGCTTAGCTGCACGGCAGCCGCCGGGTTGGCGTGGTTCATTCCACTGCCGGCACTATACATTTTAAACAGAATGTCAGGATCGCGATTGCCGCTCAGCTCGACAGTGCTGGCCGCGTTGGTCACGACCGTTGAAGAAAAGGACAGGCATTATCTAGGACGAATCCTCTCTAGGACGAATCCTTAATGTCTGCCCGTTTGCTTTTTCGGGGAAAAGCTTGAAAACGGCGGAGCTTAGGGCGGTTGCTCCAAGATAATGCCTGTCCTTTGCGGCGGCCCAATGGTCGATCGATCAAGTGGGTTTGAGGGTTTTCGATCTGACGTTGCGGTTGGCTGCGCAAGAGACCGTTTTCCTGGCGGGCGACGACACGCTGTTGGCTCGATGTGGCTTGAAGATCGTTGGGGTTGGCAAGCACCGCGCCCCTGCCTCAGTAGCCGCAGCCATATGGTCACGCGCTGGGGCCACTGCTGGGTGGTTTTGAGCCTCGTTATCGAGAGTCCGCGAACGCCCGGCCGTTACTTCGCGTTGCCGATCATGATGAGGCTGTACTTGAACAAGAGTACGGCGGCCAAATGGAATCGCAAGTATCGCTCGAAAACGGATCTGATGATCGAAATGCTGCAATGTGTTGAGAAGCATGCCGCTGATAAATAAGAACCTGCATTTCCTGGGAGATTCGGCCTTCACAGCACCCGCGGTTCTGGCTCGCATCCCACGTCGCATCGACGTGACCGGCCGTGCCGACATCGGTTCCGAAACGCACTGGGTGATTGGGGCCAAAGGTGGTCTCGCCCCAAGTGAATCGTTGGAGGACGATGTTCTTATCACCGTGAGCGATCCACAACAAGCTTCGAGCGCCAAGATCGCACTCGAAATAGTCCGTGGCGGTTGAGGTCACTGGAATTCGAAGCGTCGGTTGTCCACATCGGAAAACCAAAAATACGGTCGTTTTCCAGTACGTGTCGCCCTTTACGAGTTGTTGACACACGTACTCAGTCATGCTCTAGAGCAATTGGCGAACGTCTGCCGGGATCGCATTACCGGAAGGAGCGTCGCGCATAAGAATTGGGAAATCGATATTCGATCCCAAAGTCGACGATGTGGCGGCGATAATCATTACCTGGCCGAATCGAATCATTGCGATCCATGTTCCACGCAACCGACAGGAAGATATCGTTGTACAATGGATACGTCGCGACCAATGAGATCAAATACTCTTCATCATCTCGCCCGATGGGAATATTTGTTTTGTACGTGCGGAAGTAGATTTCGTTGCGGAATTGAATCTTGAGATCCTGAACGGGTGTGTCCCATTCAATCGCATAGTGGATCGTGTGGCCGCTGTAGTCAAAGAATAAACCCTGCGAGAAATTAAAGTCGTAGCGATAGCCCCAACTCCACGTGACTGGTAGGCAATTCAAATCTCGCCTGCGAAACGCACCGATCGTAACATTCTCCGCATCGAGGTCGGTCAAAGTTCCTTCGGTGAGTGAACTTGTAAAATCCGTCCAGTGGTATCGGAACAGAAACCCGGTCCAGCTGTCATCGGTATGTTGGATCGTGATTGTCGGTGCCAAACCGATTCGATAGAAAAAGTCGTCGCTTCCCAGCCAATTGTAAGTGTAGTCACCGCGCAGACCAAAAAAGACGGGCGTACAGCGCAGATACGTGCGACGAACACCCGAAACGTATCCGGAAAAACTTGATACGTCAAAACCATGCGCATTGTAGTTTGTCGAGTGATAAAAAGTCCCACCAGTTGTGACGTCCAGGTTGTATCGGCGGACGAGATCATAGTGGAGGTTCGTCTCGACGGTGTTTGCCCCACCGGGGCGACCAAGTCCCAGTGGTGAGCCGAGAAAGAGGATCGGCAAAACGGAAGGATTCGTGTCGTATCGCTGCGTCCATTTGACCGACCCACGAAGATACTCACGACCAAAGACAGCATTGTCCATTTGTCGTTGCAATTGATCGGCCTGTACCTCAAAAGGTGTTCCTCGCGCTTGGTTGTACACGTTGTTGAAATAGCCGCTCGCCTGACTTTGCAATCCCAATTGGCCAAAGGCCGAGCCGATCGCCAGGTCCTGAGCCCACTCAAAGTTCTGACTTGACGTTGCCGCATCACACATCGTGTCAAGAGCTAGCAGAGGGTAGCCACAATCAATGTAGGTCCGTCCAAGCCAGAAACGAACATCCGGCATGTTCGGCTCAAGGTTGTCGGCCACTTCCAATCGTTCCATCGCCCTCGATCGGTTCTTGATCTGATAGTAGAGCCGTCCAAGTAAGAAAGCGATATCGGCATTGTTCGGTTGCCGATCTAGCGCCGATTCCAAGATTCGAATCGCTTCACGATGTTGATCTAATGCAACGAGCGCGATCGAAATTCCACGAAGTGCGTCCAGATCATCGGGACGGTGCTTCAACACGGCGCGATACCACTTTTCCGCTTCCTGCCACTGACCACGACGGAGTTCCTCGGCACCGAATCGCTTGGCTGCGTCGATCAAATCCTGCGGCGCGTCTTCGTTGATGCCGTTGTGTTGAGCAAACGTCCGTATGGCGACCAGATCGCCAAAGAACAGTGTTGCGGCGAGAATCAGCAATGCGACTGGTGAGTGACGGGCATCCATGCCACGACTGTGGAAAGTAAGGGGATGTGGGCTATACACGTTTTGTCGGACGTGCGGCCACCACATGCCCATATAATCCTAGGCAGCGCTAGCAACCAGCTAATCGTAGAAATTGCCCCGGATTGTCTATTCTGCCAGCCCTTTGAAGTCCAAACTCCGCAAACCAATTCCTACTTATGGTTCCATTCCTTGCACATCGCGTCAAACCACTGCGCATCAAGGAAGATATCCCCGTATGGCGCCTGTTCGTAAAACCGCACGAAATCAAAATCTGTACTCGGAGTTGGAATCTCGGGAGATTGCTGCTTAGTGTTGCCCCAAACTTCTTCGCCCGACTGTACGATGTTTCTCGGATTAAGGATATGTAGTTCATCCGCAGTATAGGTCGCCTCAACACGACGGCGTTGGGCCGCTCGCACTTCGCGACGTCTCAATTCCTTTTTGATGATATCTAGTGCCATCTTGATCGTTTTTACTTTTGATACGGTCGACTCGCTTTTTGCGTCAACTCCGCCATTGTTATCGACCTTGGTACCTTCGTCATCGACTTCCTCTTCCAAATCTTCAAATGCCAATTCAGGCCTAAAATCGACACCCCCTTCGCCGTATAAGAACATGTAAAAGCCATAGTTCACGGAAACTGTTTGTGGCCCTTTATCATCTTGGAATATCCTGTCGAGAAGCTCTTTTTCGCTGAGATCGTCCAAATCGGACCTTTCGCCATCGGTATCACGCAATTCTGACTTCTTGCGAGATTTCTCAGCCATTGCCTTCTGATACTTGGCGCGCGCCTTTTCATACAACCTATTAAGTACAGCCTCGTCAGTTCCTGCGAGAGTCGACCGGGGACGGAACGACTCTGGAGGAAGGTCTGGATCAAAGTCGAAAATACGGTCGTCATTCCGTCCAATGGATATAAAATGACGGCCGGCAACCGTCCCGTCCGAGTCAAAGAACAATAATTCATGATAAGCAATAGGTTTACCAAATTCAGGATCGGCATCATTGAAAATACGGTCGAGGTCATCGTCAGCGTCCGTTTTGTCATCTTTCGCTGATTCCACGTTCCCTGGTTGTTTGCTCGGCTCACTGCCACCTTCTTCGAAGACGTTGGGGAAAAGCGCCTTAATGCGATCATATTGTCGTTTGACCATAGCACTTCTTTGGGTCAATTGCTCATTCCTTGCCCGTTGTAGCGTTTGTAGTGCGGTCTGTGCCTGCAATGGTGAAAGTGCGGGAGAGCCATCCGATCCAGTCGAGGTCTTTCCTTCTGTAATTCTCTTGTATAGGTCGCGCTTAATCTCTTGTGTCCGCTGATCAATGAACTTGAGGTTCTGATTGATGGACTTGATTTCTTTTTCTGTTTCACGCGCCTCGCCAAATATCTTGGTGGCTTCGGGCCGCGGTTCAGCGGTGAAACCAATTTGTGTTGCGAGCCACAAAAAGAAAAAGATGGTCGTCGTGGCGGGGTGCATAGGAAGACCTCGAATTGATGATTGATTTGTTGGTTAGTATACCATGGTTCGGTACGATCGTGCCCGGAAAAGCTCCTCGGAATCGTTTACGAGTTAGGTTTGCGTGCGAGTCCAATTCATCCGAAGCTTACAATCGGCTGTCGCTTTCGGTAAATCCTGTCTCAAATCAGATGATGCACGGGACGTCTAACGTCGATTCAGTTGACATAAGCGCGGGGTTGAGGTCTCGAGATCATTGGTTAGGCGAATCGCGGCAGAATTGACGAGTTTTCAACACGATTGAGCAAGAATTCCAACTGAACCGGCCAGCAAATCGCGATTTTGGCTTGATCATGATCCAAAAACCGAAGCGTAACGTCTTCTGACAAAACGGTTGAGTTCTTGAACAATCGGAATTGGTTCTTCATGGCACGACCGGAATCCGGTTATAGTAGTCGGAGTTTCGTTTATCTCCGTGCGTCCGAATAACGGTCGAACGCAGCGTCGCGTCAGATATCCATTGGAAAGGGTCTTGCGATGAAACTTGGAGTTCAGTCGATTGTGCTTTACGCGTCCTTCGCGCTACTCGCGAATGGAGCTGAGTGGATGCAGTTTCGTGGTCCTGGCGGACGAGCCGTCAGCGATGCGAAGGACCTTCCAGTCAAATGGTCATTGCAGGAAAACCTCGCCTGGAAAACCGACCTTCCCGGTCCCGGCACTTCCAGCCCAATCGTTGTGGCAAGCCGCGTCTACGTGACCTGTTATTCGGGATACGGCTTGAAACCGAACGAAGGTAGCGTGGACGACCTGATGCGTCACTTCGTATGCGTCGATCGAAAAAGCGGAGACGTATTATGGACAAAGCAGTTTGAACCGAAACTGCCGGAATCGAAGTATTCGGGCGGTAATAATTCGCACCACGGATACAGTTCCAGCACTCCCGCCAGCGATGGAAAGCGACTCTATATCTTCTTCGGTAAATCTGGTGTGTACTGCCTCGATCTGGATGGCAATCAGCTTTGGCACGCGAGCGTTGGCGATCGAGCTACTGGTTGGGGCTCGTCCAATTCACCAGTGTTATACAAGAATCTTGTGATCATCAATGCGAGCGTGGAAAGTGGTTCGCTCATCGCGCTCGACAAGACGACAGGTGAAGAAGCTTGGCGGGCAGAGGGCATGAGGTCATCTTGGAACACGCCGTTGCTGGTCGACGTTCCGAAAGCAAAAACTGAAGTCGTCGTCGTTTCCACCGGACACATTCTCGGCTTCGATCCAGACACGGGAGAAGAGTTATGGCGATCGAAAGGTTTTGGCGGCTATATCTGCCCCAGCCCCACGGTTCACGAGGGCGTTGTATACGCGCTCCAAAGTTCAGCGCTTGCGGTCCGCGCCGGTGGGCGGGGCGACGTTTCCGAGACCCACGAACTCTGGCGGACCAGCGGCGGCGCAACAGTGCCATCGCCGGTTCATCACGACGGCCATTTGTATTGGGTTCGCGGCGGCACGGCGACTTGCCTCGACGCCGCCACTGGCGAGGTTGTCTATCGCAACCGATTGTCCCCCGGTGCCGGCCGCGTCTACTCGTCAGTCATTGTCGCTGACGGCAAACTTTACTGTGCGTCGCAGAGCAATGGCGTCTACGTGTTGGCGGCCAAGCCGGAATTCGAACAGCTTGCCCATAACGTATTTGCCGATGACAGCAGTCGCACAAACGCGTCGCCCATCATCAGCGATGGCCAACTGCTGCTAAGAACCGACCGTCGCCTGTATTGCGTCGGACAGAAATAGGATCCGCCGTCTGTCACGCCAAAAACGAAAGCGGCTTGAATTCTTCACCGATGACCGTTGCCGGACCGACTTTCATCCAGTCATGGGCAATCCCAGCGTAGATCGTTCGAAAGTCGGTGGCGGGCTTCAGGTCTCCCTTGTCGAGATCGGTCAGGCTGGGGTGATCGCCGATGACGCCGCCGGCCACGGGCGTGCCATAGAGGAAGACAGGACCAGCAACGCCGTGGTCCGTGCCCTGCGAAAAATTCTCCTTCACTCGCCGTCCGAACTCGCTGAAGGTGAGCATCAGCACGCGATGGTCCTGGTTCAATCGTACCAGATCGTCGTGGAACGCTTTGACCGCTTGGGACCACTCCTTCATCAAGCCTGGATGAGCGTTCTTCTGCCCAAAGTGCGTGTCAAAACCACCTTGCGAAACGTAGTAGACGCGTGCGGGAAAGTCCGCATTGATCAGCGCTGCGACGGTGCGCAAGTCTGTCGCCGCTTTCGTGGGGCCGCCTGGTCCGATTGGCCATTTGACTGGCGTGCGATAGTCACTCACCGCTCGTCGAATCTGCTTTGATGCCGCGACTGCGTCCACTGCGGTGTTCCGGATAAAGTCCAGCGGTCCGCTACCGCCTTTCATTTGACGGTTCATCCGCTCGAATGCCGGTTCACTGTCCTTCGGGCCAGCCCAACCGAAGTTGTCGGCTTCGCGGAAGCTTATCGGTCGGTGTTTGGCTCCTTCGACCGCGAGATTGCGTGCCGTGCCGATGTGTAAAATCGCGCGGGTCTGTTCGCCGCCGGGGTCCAATGCGTCCATCGTCCGACCGATCCAACCAGTCGACGGGACCGGGCCAGCATTCACTCCCGTGTGCCAATAGTCCATCGATACAAAGTGGCTGCGGTTAGGATTGGGGTAACCAACCGCCTGTACGATTGTCGCGTTTCCCTCGTCAAACAACTCTTTGAACGGAGCCGCAGTTTCAACGATGCTGATCGTGTCGTTGATGGCGAGAACCTGTTGCTTTGGGATTGCCAGCCTGGGCCGTGCTTTGTAGTAACCGTCCATGCCATGCGGCACGACCGTGCTCAAGCCATCATTGCCGCCGCTGAACTGAAAGACGACCAGGATGCGGTCGCTCTCTGGTGGCACGGCATTAGCAAGGTCGCCCAGCACGCTCGGCATTCCAGAGGCGAATGCCAGACTTCCCGCCGTAGTCACTCTCAGAAAGTCGCGGCGATTCTTCGACGAGCAGAAGAAGTTTTTGTAGTTCATTATCGTGTGACTCCTTGGTCAGTGCATCTGGAATTCAGGCGTGCAAAGGATCAAATGCAAGGCGCGGCGGAGCTGATGCTCTATTTCTCTCAGGTCGTTTCTCTCGTCGTTGCTGGCCAGTGTCCACCCGCGCGATTCGAGGAATGCGACCGCCTCGGCGCGTTGAGAATCGGACAGCGGCACGCGCAGGAATCGCTGTTCCAAATGTTCGACCGCTTTAGCAGCCGTGTTAGCGCCTGCGTTTGCGACCCAGTCCATTGCAGAGAAGTCTGCCTCGCGCGCCGCGAGGCTCTGTTTGACAGGTACCCAAGCCAGAGCTGGCGGCAGCACCAAAGTCGGCCGCGACGGATCCACTTCGGCGCCGAGCAGAAGTCTGCCGGCGACATTGTATCGAGCCAGCAACGTGGAACTGGTGATCCACGCCGGGCCGCCTTCCCAGCCTTCGACCGTCGGCGGATAGAAGAGCACTTGGCCCATCTCAGCCAGGTCGGTCTTGAGTCGGCCTGTCTGTGGAACTTCCCGTAGGCCCATCGCCTTCCAGGTTGAAACCAGATACTCGACCGGACTCTTGACACGAGTCGCAATTGCACTTTCGGAATAAAATGCCTTGCTTAGCATCAGTTGGTGGAGAACCGGTCGGACTCGGTTGCCGCCGATGCGGTAGGTCCAGATCATGGTGTTGATCTGCGCTTCGGTCGGCTCGTCGTGAGCAAAGAACTTGAACAGTTCGGTGCAGATGAAACGCGCGTGTTGGTGCTTACCGATAATGATCTCGACGACATCAGTCCCATCGAAGTTGCCAGTCTGACCTAAGAATGTCTTCTCGCCCGAGTCATGCTGGTTTCGCCGAAACAGAAACGAACCGTCGCCAGTGAATGTCCAACCTGTGAGTGCTCGGGCCGCTGCCTTGATGTCCTCTTCGGTGTAGTTGCCTTCGCCCAGCGTGAACAGCTCCATCAATTCACGTGCGTAGTTTTCATTTGGGCGGCCCTTGACGTTGGCGTTGTTGTTCAAGTAGCGCAGCATCGCGGGATCCTTGGAGACGGCAAGAATCAGTTCGCCCACATTGCCCGCGCAAAGCCGACGAAACATCTGGTTTTGCCGAATCAACGCGGACGACATGTACACGCCCGCGTTGGACGTTGTCAGGTGGCCGTGCCAGAAGAGCGTGAGCTTCTCTTCCAAAGGACGTTTGCTGAGCAGCATCCGCTCAAGCCACCAATCGCGGGCAGCTTCGATTTGTCGATTGTCGAATGCGACGCGTCCGAAGAAGACCTGCAAGTTGCGCTGATATTTGGTCTGGCCTGCGGTTGGCGGCGGCGGTACATATGGTTGTACGAGGAAATCGCGCAGACGTTCGTCTTGGGTGACCTGCTGGAAATTGACGAGTCGGTCAACCGCCTGCCTGGGCGACAACAATGCAAGTTCGTCAATCTCTTCGAGCGTGCCACCGAATCCAGCGCGATCGAGAAGATGAGCCGCAGTCCGCTGGTTCCAGTCGGCTGCCTCAATGGGCGCAAGTGGTTTCTGTCGCTGCTGGGCCTTAGCAGGTTGCGCCGGCTGTGCCGCGACCAGTAGACAATACGTCACAAGTTGCAGGCCTCTCATTCGTCAACCTCTTGTCGGCATGTGAATTTGGCGATCCAGTCGCGATCCTGCTTCTCCTGCAACTCCTTGAGTTTAAACTCCCAAGTCAATGTGCGGCCTTCGATTCGATGAGCGTTATGGTCGGTTACTTCACCCGGGCAGTTGATCGAGATTTTCAACACAGAATCGCCCAAGTCAAATGCCTCAGGTCGGGTCGCAGTGCCAGGCGTGCCGATCATGTCTGCCTCAATTTCTTCGGGGCTGCGTGCAGCCTGCACAACGCGGCGGAAGTGGAGAAGATCACCGTCCTGGGTTAACGTCAGCTTCTGAAACGGGCCGATGTCCGGTCCCGCATTTTTTCGAGCAGACATACTGGCCGTTCCTTCCTTGCCAGGAGTCGCCCCCACGGCGGCGGCGATTGCGTTTCGCGAATCCGGCCTGATGCGGATGTCGTTCAGAGCAGCAACATTGTCGAACGAAAGATCGACCTCGTACTGCTCGTTCACTATTTCGTGCTTCTTGCCTTCGCGATCCGTAAACGTGCCTTGGCTTTGGTCATTCGCGAACGACGTCAAGCGGACTCCATCAGGCAGATTGGGCCGGAGCCAATCGGCTGTCGGATTACCTGGTAGCCAACGCATCCCGATTTGCGGGAACGTGACCTTCATGTGGACTCTACCCGAGCCGTCCTTCCGCAACGTGATACTCTCTTCGATACGAACGCAGCCGACACAGAGCGTCATCGCGATCAAAGACAGCAAGAGAATGCGAGCGGACATGGCGACTCCCCAAGCAATTTGAGCTTCACTAGTTTTCATGAATGACGTCATTTGTACGATGACGGCCAATTTCGAATCAGACCCAATTGGAGTGGTCGGCGTCGAGGTTATGGAACTTGCCGATCGTCTCGAGGTCTCGAAGCATTTGGCTGGGCCATTGGAAGCGATCGTCGGGGGTCTTGGCCAGCATCCTGAGTACCGCGTCCTGGAATCGTTCGTCGACCGACAGTTGTATCTCTTTCGGTTTGATCGGCTCAGCCTCGCGAACGGCCCGAACTAATTCCGGGGTCGAGTCGGCTTCGAACGGGGGGCGCCCCGTTAACAAGGCATAGAGGGTTGCGCCCAAGCCATAAATATCGCTGCGAATGTCTACGTCAGCACCGTCTCGTGTTCTCTCCGGAGACATGTAGGGCAGGTCGCCGATCATCTGGCCGGGAGCGGTGACTTGTCGAGCGTGTGCGCCTTCGAGAGCCTTGGCCAGCATCAAATCGCAGAGCTTAGTGACCTTGTCCCCCTTGCGTTGCATCAGATTTTGAGGAGTGATGTTTCGATGGATGATTTTGTGTTCGTAAGCACATTCGAGCGCTCGGCCGATATGGACGGCGACGCGATAGGCTTCGCGCCAATCCAGCATTCCTTGAATGCCGATCAGGTCGATGATCTCCATGATGCTGGAGCCTTCGATATACTCCATCGCGCACCAGCAGAGTTTTCCTTTCTTGCCGGCGTGATAAAGCTCGACCAGGTTGGTGTGCTTGATGTCGACCATCGTTTGAACCGCGCGGACGAATCGGTCTTGCTGCTCTTCATTGGCCGTGACAAGTGGGTCCAGGACCTTCATGGCGGCGGGCCGATTTTGTTTTGTATCCCAAGCTCGAAACATCATGCTCGTGTTGCCCTTGTGCATGATCTCTTCCAGCTTGTAGTGGGCCATTGATTGGCCGACCAGATCTTTGAGCGAAGTTGATGTGCCGGCTACTGGTTGAGCTGGTGGTGGCGCTGCCCCAACGACCGTTTCCTTTTCTTTGGGACTTTCCGCTTCGTATCGCAGATGAGTATCGCCAACCTGAAATGTCACACCAGGCATCAACTCGCGCTGGGTAACGCGAGTGCCCTCAATAAACGTCCCCGACGAACTGCCTGCGTCCGCCAGAACGACGCACCCCTTTTCTACGTGAACCTGGCAGTGCACGCGAGACATGCGAGGATCGTTAACTTGCGTATCACTCGCCTCGCCACGTCCGATGACAAGCGACTCTCCGTCCTCAAGTGGAAAACTTCGGCCCTTATCCGGGCCAGCGATTACGACCAGTTTTCGTTGCATGGCGTTTTAATCCGAGAACAAAGGATCGGTAAGCGTGCTTAACATTCTAGGTTGGTTTGAGTGTGTTTTGTAGGGTCCGTTGTGCAACCAAAAAGTAGGACGGATTTTCAATCCGTCGCGGACGGTTTGAAAAACCGTCCTACAACAATGCACGCACGGCTCGCACGAGTAAGACTAGTCAGGCGGAGTAGGGTTTTCGGGGGCAATGCGTTCAGCAGCCGTGTCGATGGTCAGCGCCAGCCGGAAGCCGAGGTTGTGTAAGCGGTAGTCCTGCGCGTAGAAGAACCGATACGCGGAGCGGCAGTACCTCGCGTCAACATTCAAGGCGCCGCCGCGATTCACGCGGTAAGAGCCCGTTGGGCCGCTCGGATCGTCCACGGGTGACTTCGCGTAGTAGCCGGACGCGAAGTGATCGGCACACCATTCCCAGACGTTGCCGTGCAGGTCGTAAAGCCCGAACGCATTGGGCCGCAACTGACCCACCGGATGAGTCTTGCCGCCCGAATTCAAATCGAACCAACCATGTTCCTGCAGCGCGGTCTCGTTGTCGCCACTGTGCCAAAACTTCGTCGTCCCCCCACGGCAGGCATATTCCCATTGTGCTTCCGTGGGCAACGCAAACTCCACCGCCTCAGCAAAAGCACCCTCGTTCAATTTCGTTAGGAAAGGCTGAATGTCGTTCCAACTCACCTTCTCCACCGGATGCGCCGGGTTGTCCTTGAAAGTCGATGGGTTGCTGTCCATCACGGCCTGCCACTGGGCTTGCGTCACTTCATACTTAGCCAGATAGAAAGGTCGCGTAATCCGTACACGATGCTGAGGGCCTTCACTGTGGATGATGTCGACGGCCCACGTTTCATCGTTGGTTTTCGCCTCTTCCAGAAAGCGTTGCCTTTCCTCGTCAGTCGAGCCCATCAGAAACTCACCAGGCGGGATGAGCATGAAGGCCATCGTCTCGCCGCCGGGTAGTTCGACCGTCTTCTCGACCGGCTGGCCGAGGTAATCGGCCCACGCCCGTTGATGTTTCTTTGCTTCCACTCCCTTGAAAGGCGAGACTGCAAGCGGGGGCGCTGTCCAACCGGCGGGTCCAACGGTCTTCCGCGCATCGAACGGACCATAGGTGATTTTGCAGTTCGGCAAGGCCTTGTACAGTTCGGCAACGCCCGCATCGCTGACCTGTGTGTTATCGAGCCAAAGAATATTGAGTTGCTTCAGTTCCTTGAGGTGTACGAGGGCTGAGTCACTCGTTTTAGTGTTGGTGAGGAAAAGACCTGTGAGATTGGTCAGTCCCTTGAGGTGTTTCAGGCCGACATCGTGGACCTGCGTGTTGCCAAGCTGCAGCTCCGTAAGCCCCGTCAGTCCTTTGAGGTGTTCCAAGCCTGTATCACTGACCCGTGTACCACTGAGGTAAAGATTGGTGAGATTCGTCAACCCTTTGAGGTGTTCCAGCCCCGCATCACTGACCTGTGTGGCGGCGAGGTGAAGCTCTGTGAGCTGCGACAGTTCCTTTACGTGCTTGAGGCCGGCATCACTGATCTTTGTGCCAATGAGGTGAAGTCTGGTGAGATTGTTCAAGCCCTTCAGACGTTCCAAGTCCGCATCACGGACCGGCGTCTCCCGCAAGTCGATTGTGAACGGCTGTTGCGGCAACTGATCAGCATTGGTGCCATTTCCAAGGTTGGTCTTGATGGTCCCGCCAATTCTGCGCACCCACTCCATCACTGCGAGGTTGCGTTCCGTCGATGTCCCACCATCAACTCGCACCCACTTCGCGTTCACGATCTTGCCGTCATGGCCGTTGCCCGAGAAGTCTTTCAGCACATCGTCCGCCCCTTCATCGAAGTGGTACAGTGCCAACGTGTCTGCATCAGGATCAAATCGAGTGTCTGGTGTGAATTTGCCTTGAAAACGTTCGGACTGGGAGATTCGAACTTCGTCGATCTTGCCATTGAATTCCGGTCCAGCGATTCTCAGGTGACTCATCTTACTGACTGGCGGTGGGCTATCTTGAGGTTGTTTTCCTGCAAGTTTGCCGTCGACGAACAGCCTCACTTCATCGGCCGCGTACACCGCTGCAACGTGGACTCGCGCGCCTGGCTGGCAAGCAATGTCCGACGTCAAGTTGAAGTTGGACTTTTTGTCGCCGCCTGTTGTTGCCCAATTCAGAGTCTTGTCTTTGTTGACAATCGCTATTCGGATTTCGTCGCCCAGAGACAGCACGTCACTCTCGGTTGCACTGGTTAGATCTGGCGTGATGTAACCTTCGATTGTCAACGGGCGTTTCGGATCGACTAGCAGCTTTTCGATGGACACACTCGACTTGCTATCGAATGCGAGTTCATAGTTGTCAACAACCTTCAAACCAAGAGCGTCTTCTCCCGCCTTGTCCGACTTGAAGACTTTCGGTTCGCCGTCTACCCATTCGACTCGCAGGACGACCTTGTCTCCCTTGCGGACCGTGAAATTGTTGGTCTCAAAAACGAAGTCGCCTTTGCGGACAGTAAAAGAATGTTCGCCGGGAACCAGCTCAATCGGCGCATCGTCAGCGTTGTTGACAGTGATTCCTTCGGTCGAGGAAATGACTCGAATATCGGGGTCGCTAAACTGGACTTTGACGGTCCCATTCGGAGTTCGCAAGAACAGCGTGATAATTCCAAACAACAGCACCAATGCACCGCCGCCGGCTGCCGCCATGATGAGCTTCCAGGGTGGTCCACCGCGCTGGCCGCTGGTATCGGTCGGCTGAGTTGTGGCACGGTCTCCCGACCTTGTCACGTCCACGACCGCAGGTCTCCCGGCATCGATTTCTGCCGTTTGGAGACCTTCGGTCGGCGAAGACGGGGCGGTCTGGAGACCCGCCCCGAGCGCGTGACCCGCCCCGAGCGCGTGATCCGCGACTGACGAGTCTTCCATCTTGCGTGTTGAAGTTGCCGCATCAGCTACGACGGAATCCGGCGGCCAGTTCGTCGTTTCGGCACGCTGAGCATCTTCCGACATCGGTTCAGCGTCATCATCAGTTTTGGGCGCAATTGTGGATACACCAGTTTTCGAGAATTTAACCAATGCTGCTGCGAACTCTTTCATCGACACATATCGACTTTCAGGCTTCTTAGCCATCGCTTTGAGGCAGATTGCGTCCAGAGCGCTGTCAATTTCCGACCAATGAGTAGATGGGGGTTTTGGTTCGTCCAAGGCGATCTGAGAAAGAACCGCCAGCAAGTCGCCGGAAAAGGGAACTTGCCCGGTGAGCATCTGGTACATGATCACGCCAAGACTGTAGATGTCGCAACCTGGCCCCATCTGTTCGACCTTTCCAGAAACTTGTTCTGGCGACATATAGTCGGGCGTGCCCATCAATTGGCCGGCCTTTGTCAATTGCGTGTCACCTTTGCCCTCGCGGCGCGCCAAGCCAAAGTCCATGATCACCGGCTGACTTTTGGTGTTGATCATGATGTTGGCGGGCTTTAAGTCGCGATGAATGACGCCGACTTCGTGTGCATGTTGAAGCGCGGTGGCCAGAACGTGGGTCAGCTTGACGACCTGGCGAATCGGTAGCGGCTTGTTGGGACGGATGAATTGGTTGAGCGGTTTGCCTTCGATGTAAGCCATCGCCATGTATTGAATTCCTTCGAACTCTGACACATCGTAAATTGGACAGATGTTGGGATGCTGAATCTGAGCCACCGCCCGGGCTTCGCGGCGGAATCGATCGAGTGCATCATCTTTGTCATCATCGATGAAAGGCACTTTGATGGCGATCTTGCGGTCAAGCTGCGGATCTTCGGCCAGAAATACTGCTCCCATTCCGCCTTTGCCAAGCGTCTTGAGGATCTTGTAGCGACCGAATTGCTCAGGAATGTCGGCAAAGTTCGCGGCGGCACTGGATGGGGAGATGGTATCGGATGGCGGAATCGTCCTTGCGTGGCTCGAATCCACGGGCTGAGGCGGAACGGTCACGTCGTTTCGGCTGCCAGATTGGGTGGCTACGTTGGAAGAGGCTACACGACCAATCGCCGAAACGGATTCAACAAGTTGCTCGCATTCAGATTCGTTTTCGTAACTGTCGCCATCCGCTTTGATTTGTAAACTGGATATCAAGGTATCACTCACAGGGCCGATCGTTTCGATCGATGCCTGACACGCATCACACTTTTCAACATGGTCGAGGACCAATTCGTGCCGTCGCTCATCCAGCTTTCCCAAAAGGAAAACGGCTAGAGCTTTGTGGCTTGGGCATTTGATATCGGGCATGGTCGAGATCCTTGGCGAATGAACGCGGGAAATGTGTCCTAACAAAGTAACGCAGGAAGTTGGACATCATTCTTTGGGAACTTCTTACGAAAGCCGTAAGATGTTGTGTACGAGTGCTTTAAGACAGCGAGCTCAGAATGTCACATCACCCAGTTCCTGCCTCAATCGACGGACGACTCTGGCTTTTGCTTTATAGATCGCCCACTTGGTAACGCCAAGATCTGCTGCAATGTCCGTGACGGAATCTCCTTCGACAGCGACGCGCCAAAATGCCTTCCACGTTTTGTCCTCGAATTCTAACTTCACTTGTTCCAATGCACGGCGACTAAGCTGACTTAGCTCGACGTCGCCCTTGTCCGAATCTTCGCTTGGCGGCGAATCTGGAAGTTCTTGTAGGTTCATATGAGCGTCGGTTCCGCCGGACGCGCCAGGTTGACCGCTCGCGCGCCGAAAATGATCCCGTATTTTGTTACGCGTAATCGTCCATAGCCAGGCGCGAAATCCGCCACCGTTTGGATCGCTTCGAAAGTCGTTGATCGCCGTCGCAACCGAACGAAAGACTTCTTGGCCAATATCCGACGCGTCTTCTGCCTGAAGTCCTGCGCGTCTGGCCCAGCTATAAACCAAGGGTCCATAGATCGCCGAGAACCGTTGCCAAGCGAACTGGTCGCCCGCCTGCACGCGCACGATCAAGCTGGTCGAGGTGCTGCTGGGTGAGGTCGATCTTGAGTTGTCCGCTGGATTCATTTCGCATTCGCCAATTGACCTATGATACCAACGAATGCAAAGAATATCAGGCCAGCGTTCAGCAAGATGCGGCTTATCGTGAACGTCAAAGCCCTTTGAGCAAGTTCCCATAAAGATGCGGACGACGCTCGCGCGCTCGATAACGCCGACATTCCCGTCAAGCTCGACCTCTACGAGGCGCGTGGCACATCTTCCCGGCCTTCAATCACGATCTTCCCGAATCGAAGATCGCACGAAAAAAGGTGAAGGCATTCTTAGACGAGCATGTCGGAAAGTAGTACCTCACGACTTACGTCCAGGTGGCCGTGCACCATTGAACAATCACGATTTTTGTTGAAATCGGCTTATTGGCGTGGTCTATTGAACAATCGTTATGTCAGCGTCTGTTCAGCATCTTCCAACCGGAGTCAACAACGTGACGATATGTACTCAATTCTGTTCGTGCACTCCTCAACAA
The DNA here is from genome assembly GCA_964343305.1 of uncultured Pirellulaceae bacterium. Classification (GTDB taxonomy): domain Bacteria; phylum Planctomycetota; class Planctomycetia; order Pirellulales; family Pirellulaceae; genus CAYFJO01. The sequence continues at coordinate 25,055 of CAYFJO010000068.1, forward strand.
GCATCGCGGCCGTTCGTCATGAAAACTCACTGTAAAATCATTGCGGCGATTTGTCTTGTGGTTGTGGGGGGCGCGTTATGCGGACTGCGGTCGACGAATGGCGACGATGCTACACAAGGCAAACTCGATGACGGTCTTACCCGAGCCGCGCAGCACTACCCGGTGTTTGTGCGGGCGGACGATCAGTTGTTTCGCAAGGCGGGCGACTACGAAGCGTTTTGCGAGAAACACGGCGGCGACAAGCGAAGCGAGATGCGGACGCTGGTCGTAAAAACGCTGCGTGAGAAGAGTGATTCGTCGTGGCAGTCCCTTGCCAAAGCAATTGTTGAATTGAAAAAGACTGGCGGGATCAAGAACGTCGAAAGGTATTGGATTGTCAACGGTTTTGCCTGTGAAGCCACAGGAAATGCGTGCCGCGAACTGGCAAAGCGCGATGACGTGTCGTTTGTCTATCGCCAGCGTGCTCCGAACGTGCCGGCTTTGCATTATCGTCCCGTCCCGTTAACTTCGGTGCCGACGAAGCAACAAAAGGCGATTTACAAAGATGTGCTGGATCAGTGGAAAGACGACAGCGATCAACTAGTCACGACCGACGGATTTAAGATTCCTTGGAACGTAAAGCGAGTCAAGGCTGACCAAGCGTGGATGGAAGAGAAAGCAACAGGGAAAGGCGTCGTGATCGCCTTGAGCGATTCGGGACTGATGGTCACGCCTTCACTTGTTCAGGCGTTGTGGAAGAACCCTGACGAGGTACTGAACGGCAAGGACGACGACAAGAACGGCTACATTGATGATCTGTTCGGCTACGACTTCGCGGGGCAACGTTGGTACGCGCTCGGTGATGGTCCGACGATGACACACGGCAGCATGTGTGGTGGCATCATCGCAGGCCGGCCGCTGAACTCGGAAAAAATGATCACCGGAATTGCGCCACGCGCACGCTTGATGGTCCTGCGCGGAATGGGGTTACTCAAATCCTACGAATACGCATTATCCGAGGGAGCCGATATCATGTCGATGAGTTATATGTTCATTCGCGCTCCGCTTGGCAACTATCGCGGACTGTACCGATTGGCTCACGAGCACATGGCTGCTGGCGGAGTGGTCGCCGTCGGTGGAGCCGGCAACTTTCGTCGCAACAAACCGGCGGGCCAACAAATCGCTGTTCCAAAAGATATTCCTTGTGTTATCGCCGCTGCGGGAATTCTCGAAGACGGCAGTCAGTCGGCAGCCAGTAGCGAAGGACCAGTGTATTGGGACGGCATCAAATTCTATGACGATTATCCGAAGGACAATCCGCTCCCAAAGCCCGATGTCACCGGATGTTTCGGCGGCTATCCGGTTTGGGGAAGAACGATGATGGCGCGTCGAGTTCCTGCTTGGGAAGCGGTCACCGACGAAGGCAATGGAATTGGCCTGGTGAAAGGCCCACAAGGGAATTCATTTTCAGGGCCACACGCTGCCGGAGTTGCCGCGTTAATGCTGTCTGCGAATCCTGAACTAAACCCGTGGGATGTCAAGCGGTTGATGCAACAAACCTGCACTGACATCGGCGAGAAGGGACACGACGTGAAATTCGGAGCCGGGTTGTTGAACGCACTAGAAGCCGTTCGCGCAGCGGCAAACGCTAAATAAGGCAAAGATGAATGATCCTGCAATTCGCCAGATTCAAGTGAAGAAGTCACGCTCGGCTGTCGAAAAGGACGCGGCCGAGCGCGTTGTTTGTCGGATCTCTCGCTGGTCATCCACGGATTTGTCGATTGCCGTGAAATGTGGTGTAACGATGCAGGGTCGTCATTCACCGTCAAAGCGCGACGCGATTCTTTGTGGTTTTAGGTGTTAACAGTTCGATCGAACGGTCATTTAATCTGGGTGCGATTACCGACGATCCAATCATTGGCACGTGGGGCAACTCGCTGCTGGCGCTCGACGGCCAAAACCGCGTCCGCGACACAACGACGTCCGTCAAAACTCCGGCAACTCGAAGCCCTGGCGGTGTTCGCGGCCGAGGTATTGGTTCGCTTCTTTGTCGTCGAACGTTTCGGTTTTAGAATCGAAACGCAGCTTCTTGCCGGTTCGCCAGGAAATGTTGCCGGCGTGGCACATGGTGGTGCTGACGTGGCCGGAGTAAATCTCCTGGTTGAGCGACTCGCGCCGGCGGCTGCGGACGGCGTCCAGGAAGTTACGAATGTGCGCCCGCTGGCCGATGTCGCTGCTGCCCTGCTTGACCAGCTTGGCCGCCGCGTCGTAGGCCTTCCACGACGTGTTGGTGACCAGCACCCAGCCGTTCTCGCCGTAGATGACCGCCCCCTCACCGGCACCGAACAATTTTGGCCGCGACCACAGCCGCATCTCGTACGTTAACACTTTGCCAGGGTATTCGTAGTTGACGATCATTGTGTCGGGCCACTCCTGATCGTCTTCGAAGAAGAACTTGCCGCCGGCCGTGCAGATCGTGTCGGGCATCGTGTCCAGACCCATCACCGCGCGACAGTAGTCGATGCGATGCACGCCGTCGTTCCCCAGATCGCCCGTGCCGTAGTCGAATAGCCATCGCCACGCGCTGCCGACGATTGAACTGTTGTACTTCCGCTCCGGCGCCGGACCCTGCCATAGCTGATAGTCAATGCCCGACGGCGGATCGCTGTCCTTCGCCAGATGCACCGCGCCGTTGCGGCTGGTCTCCCATGCTTTGCCGTAGATCACTTTGCCCAGCGCGCCACTTTTGACGTATTCCATCGCTTCCTTCAGGAACGGCGCGCTGCGGATTTGCGTGCCCATCTGCACCATGCGATTGTGTTTACGAGCAGCGGCCACCGCTGTCTTACCTTCGACGATGTTATGGCTGGCGGGTTTTTCCACGTACACGTCCTTGCCAGCCAGACAGCCGTGGATCGTCGGCAGCGCGTGCCAGTGGTCTGGCGTGGCGATCATGAACACGTCGATCGATTTGTCGTCCAACAGGTCGCGGTAATCGTTGACCAGTTTCGGCATGTGCCCGTTTTTGTTTTTGATCTCCGCGGCGCGCTGCTCTCGAACGGACTTCCGGACATCGCAAATATGAGTGATCGCGCAATCCGACTCGGCCGCAAAGGTACGCATCACCGAATTGCCTCGACCGCGGACGCCGATACAAGCCACGCTGATTTTGTCATTGGGTCCGACGGCTTTGGCGTGTGTCCCAAGCGAAAGCCCCAGACCAAATGCGGCCGATTGCTGAAGAAAACTGCGACGATTGCTGTGCGACATGGAAACACCCTTTTCGATTTTCTGTTACATTTTCCGGTACAGGATTCTGCCTACGAGCATACCGTCTGGAGAACTCAGGTCAATCTTTTTGCGAGCGGCGATAGAGGCGAAAGGAAGTCATGTCCAGTATCCGTCGCTGGTTTTTTCCCTTGCGCAAGAAACGCGATTTCAGGAAAAACTGATTCGCGATGGGTTTGTTACCACTATTCGAACCGCGCCAGAATCTCAGCCACATTCGAGACGGACTTGGCAGCGTCGATCCATTTGGGATGCACGAAGATTCTGACGCGTTTTACGTAGTCATCGAATTGCTTGAGTGCCAACGTCTGCACCACCGGCGAGATTTCGCTGAGCGGACGAAAGACTTTCTCCTTTGGAAAGCAGATGTCGATCTTGAATTCGATCTCGCGCTGCTGCGGCGGCGCGTCGAAAAGGACTTCACTGGGATGGATCGTTTCGCCGATCTGCTCACCCAATTGTCGGGCAAACTCGGTTGAACGCGCCACCAGCCAGCCATACGGTTTTCGCGAGAGCCGCTCGTAGAGTTCGCCTTGTTGAAACAGGCTGTATTGCGCGAGACGCTTGTAAAGTTTTCTCTTCGGGCCGAAAAGTCCCGACAGCAATTCGTTGGTGGCTGTATCGGAAGTGGCATTTTGTAGTTGTTCCACCATCTCGCGTTCAGGCAGGCGAAACAAGACGTCAAACGCCAAATCTTGGTGGGTCAAATAGAAAGCCCGTTGTAACATCGCCGTCGCCGACCGTACGGCGTGATGCCAGTACACTTCGCTGAACATCACGTAGCGGGCAAAGACCATCATCTCGGCTGCGGTGCGGCCCTTCTCGGTGATGGCGATCCCGTTGCCTGCTTCGTTGAGGCACAGGCTGCCGATCAGTCGTTGTTGATCGAAGTTACGACCGTAGGGAACTCCCGCGTGGAGACTGTCGCGGACCAGGTAGTCCATCTTATCGATGTCGATCGGACCAGACAGGATGCTGTTGAGAATCTCGTCCGAGGGCGTGCGGGTTTTCTTCGCCAGCAGATTCAGCACGTCTTGCGGGTCCATTTGCCAGTCTTCGCGCAGCACGTCCGCGATTTCGCCGTTGGCGATGTATTCGCAGGCAAAAGCTTCGTGGTGTGGCACGTTGGGCAGTCGAATGTCTTCGATGGGATGGCAAAACGGCCAGTGTCCCACGTCGTGCAACAACGCGGCGACGATCAGCACTTCGGCGTCCGCGGGCTTGACCGTCTGGACAAAGCGTTCGTCATGAATCAGTTGTTTCAAATACAAAAGCGCCAAGCGATAGACGCCCAGCGAATGTTCGAATCGCGTGTGATGCGCGGCGGGATAGACGAGTGAGACCAGGCCCAGTTGGCTCACCTGCGAGAGACGACGAAACTCGGCGGTGTCGATAATTCGGCGGACGCGCGGCGTGATGGGAATGTCCAGTTCGCTCGGAATGCGAATCAAGTGCCGCCGAGCGTCCAAGGCTTGGATTTCCGGGATATCAGCGATCGTGGACATATCAGACTGTGCAGGAATAGTGGGTGTGCTCCATTTTCGATCGACATTCGCATTCTACCATTGGCGATGGTTCACGTAACCGAAGTTGTTAGAGCGCACGTCAAAATCCTATTCCCGTAGCTGGATTCGCCAGAATTCAGGCGAGTTCTGAAGTTTTGGCAACTTCAGCTACATTTTTGAAATGCGCTATAAGGGGAGCAGCGGAAAGTGACTTACCAGTAGGACGGTTTTTCAAACCGTCCCAGACGGATTGGAAATCCGTCCTACGGTAAGAGCGCGGAATCATCGTTCGAGCCACCGAACAGGGCTCGCTTCATGCTGCTAAAAACGCTGCCGGATTTCTTCGGACTCTCGCTCTCCGGGTCATCCGGAGCGTCTGAGACTTGAATCTCAAATGGATTCTCGTCGACCGCCACTTGCGTGGGCTCGGGCAATTCCGGCAGCGGATTCAACTCGCCGTTCTTGGCGGCTGCGAACCAATCACGAACGGCTTGTTCGTGGGTGGCCGGCATTTCGGCTGCCCGCCATTCTTCCATCAGTTTTCTCGCGGGCTTGATACGCTTGTCGTAATTTGCTCGATCCGTGCGAAATTCTTCATAAGTCGCAATGCGAAAACTGCGAGCGACGTCGTCAACGGTTTGAAACGGCTGATCGTCCGCCATCGCCGCATACCCGAAAAGTAGGACGAATCCATGAAAAAAAACAAATGATCTGGTCATCTCTTTGGTCTTCCTATCTAACGCGCGCAAAGTGTCGTGAAAATTGGTCTCCAACATGAAAACCTACGATGCGTGGCGAATGAGTCAAATCGCTCGGATCATTCCAGTTCGGTTGTGCGAGTGGTATCGATCGATCCAGTTTTTCAACGGCCTGTGTCCTTTGCAGGTTGCCCGTCAATCGTGACAATGCGGGGATGTCAAAAGCAAATCAAATCTCTGCGTCGCTTGACGAACTGATTGGCGATTCGAATACCTACGAAGTGGAAACACATGCCACTGGTCCACAAGGCGAATTGCCGCTGACCGACGAGATGTTGCGCGATTGGCCGAGCGGACATTTGTTCGGGTTGACGCAATCCGCCGGGATGGGGTGGAATCCACAAGATTTGTTGGGCCCACAGTTTCTGCTGCTGAGCACACAAGGTGGACTGCGCGCACCAGACGGCAGTCCGGTTGCGCTGGGATATCACACCGGACATTGGGAAGTCGGCCTGTTGGTCGAAGTGGCAGCGAACCAACTGAAATCGATGGGCGGTGTGCCGTTCGCGGCTTATTGCAGCGATCCCTGTGACGGACGGACTCAGGGTACAGCGGGGATGTTCGACAGCCTGCCGTATCGCAATGACGCGGCTATTGTGATGCGGCGTTTGATTCGTTCGCTGCCGACCAGACAAGGCGTATTGGGAGTGGCCACGTGCGACAAGGGTCTGCCGGCGATGATGATTGCCTTGGCCGGAATGAAGGATCTGCCCAGCGTTCTTGTGCCGGGCGGCGTAACGCTTCCGCCCAGCGATGGCGAAGATGCGGGCAAGGTGCAAACCATCGGTGCTCGCTATGTCCACGGTGAAATCACGCTGCACGATGCCGCCGTCGCCGGTTGCGTGGCCTGTGCGACACCGGGTGGTGGCTGCCAGTTTTTGGGTACGGCGGCAACGTCTCAAGTCGTCAGCGAGGCACTTGGACTGTCGCTGCCGCACACGGCGCTCGCGCCAAGCGGTCAACCGATTTGGTTAGACATGGCCACGCGCAGTGCCAAGGCACTTTGGTCTTTGTCGCAGAAGGGTCTTACAACCGCCGACATTGTCACGGACGCGTCGGTTCGAAACGCGATGGTCGTCCATGCGGCTTGCGGCGGTTCGACGAATCTGTTGTTACACATTCCTGCCGTCGCGTTTGCCGCTGGCATTCATCGGCCCACTGTGGATGATTGGAATGAAGTCAATCGCAGCGTTCCGCGATTCGTCGACGTGTTGCCGAACGGCCCGACGAATCATCCGACGATTCGCGTTTTTCTAGCCGGCGGCGTGCCAGAAATCATGTTGCATCTGCGCGACATGAATTTGCTAGACCTCGACGTTCTCACCGCGACCGGACGTTCGCTTGGTGATGTCCTCGACGCCTGGGAACAATCCGATCGGCGGACGCACCTGAAGGAGCTTCTCCGCGAGCGCGACGGGGTCGATGCGGAGGACGTGATCATGGCGCCCGACGAAGCCAAACGCCGGGGACTGACCAGCACCGTATGTTTTCCAACAGGCAACCTGTGTCCAGAAGGCTCCGTGATCAAAGCCACGGCGATCGATCCCACGGTCGTTGACGAAGACGGAGTATATCGAAAAACCGGCCCGGCGCGTGTCTTCACCAGGGAACGGGACGCGATCGCGGCGGTCAAAGGTCAAACAGAAACGCCCATCAAACCGGGCGATATTCTCGTCCTGATTGGCCGCGGTCCGTTGGGATCGGGAATGGAAGAGGCGTATCAAATCACATCCGCGTTGAAGTTCCTGCCTTGGGGCCGCGAAGTGGCCGTCGTCACGGATGCACGTTTCTCGGGTGTCAGCACGGGGGCATGTATCGGGCACGTTGGTCCCGAAGCGTTGGCCGGTGGTCCGATTGGCAAAGTCCGAGACGGCGACACGATCGAAATCATCGTCGACCGTAGCAAGCTAACGGGCACCATTAACTTGATGGGCGACAATGCCGATCAATTGCTCGCACAGCGCGAGTCGTTCGACGGACTCAGCCCCGATCCCCAGTTGCCAGACGACACGCGCCTCTGGGCCGCGCTGCAACTTGCCGGCGGCGGTACATGGGGCGGCTGCGTGTACGACGTGGATCGAATCGTTGAACTGCTGACGGCTGAGAGTAGGACGGATTGCTAAGCCATCCGTCGCTCGATTGCACGGATTGGCGATCTATCTGACAGTTGAGGCACTTTGTTTCGATTTTGCTGGCCGCGCGGGTCGTGCCGCGCCGATGAAATCCTAGGGTATTCCCGTTTATCGCCAAAGCTTGCTAGCGTTGAGTTGGTGGGTGGAAGCACTATTGCTGAACACGCGAAACAGGTAGATCCATCATGCAAATTGGCACCTCCCGATTTGGCAGTGTTGAAATCGAATTCGACGACATTCTCCTGTTCCCTTCCGGTTTAATCGGCTACGAAGACAATCGCCATTGGGTCTTGCTGGCAGATGCGGAAAACGACGCGGTGGGATGGCTGCAATGCGTTGCGGGGCCGGATTTGGCCGTCGCCGTGATCAGCCCGCGCCGGTTCGTGCCAGAATACCAGTTGCGTGTCGGCCGTAGCCAGTTGGAACCGCTGCAACTGACTTCCACCGACCAGGCCTACGTACTCACCGTGATCAGCAAAACCGATACACACCTTTCTGTCAATCTACGTGCGCCGATCGTCATCAATCTCGATCGTCGCGTAGGCCGCCAGGTTGTTACGAACGACGAACAACCGTTGCAATTTGAATTGGCCCCGCTGCACGCGCCGCTTCGCAAGAGTGCGTGATAAAGTCGTTGCCGTCGATACATCGGTAACCTTTTAAGCAGATGTGATCTCACGGACGCACCGTTCCGATATCTTGCATTGAGTGGCTGTCCTTGCATTGCATGCTTCCCGGCCAGTCGAAAAATCAAAGCAGAAAAACAGTATCGGTCTCTGGCGGCCAAACATCCGTCAGAAATCGATCTGCCCGTGCGCTCCGCTTCACGGCCAGCTCCCCACAACTGTGAATTGGCGCTTGAAATGTAAAGGAATTGGTGTACGTACCGGGTCCGGAGTCCGGCGCGGAAACTTGAAAGGAGCCAAAGATGCTCGTTTTGTCCAGACACCGTGACGAAAGCATCATGATCGGCGACGACGTCGTCATTACCATTGTGGACATTCGTGGGGACAAGGTCAGGCTGGGGATTGATGCCCCACAAGACATTCCCGTCCATCGACAAGAAGTCTATGAAGCCATTAAGCGCGAAAACGCAAAGGCGAACCAGGTCGATCCAGCGGA
>CAYFJO010000069.1:0-33746 GCA_964343305.1 uncultured Pirellulaceae bacterium
GTCGTCGAAAAAGGACGCGCTGAGCACGTCGGTGTCGCCGTCGCCGTCCACGTCCACAGCGAACACGCTATAGGCACCATTAGCGGCAGTGCTGATGGTGTGGGTCGTAAAGTTTTCAGTGCCGTCGTTCTCGTACCAGGCGATTTTGTCGTCGTAATCGGACGCACTGAGTACGTCGGTGTCGCCGTCGCCATCCACGTCCGCCGCAAACACGCTGATGGCAAACTCGGCGGCGGTGCTGATGGTGTGCGCCGTGAAGATGCCGGAAGCCGGAGCGGGGGAGCCGATCGTGACCTGATAATCTTCCACTTCGCCGTCGGCCGCCGGGCCGCCAACGCCCAGATCGCCCGCCGTGCTGAGTCGAAACCGTGCGTAGGTCGTTCCCGCCAGCGCCCAGCTTGGCACGTCGTAGGTCAGGTTGTTGTCGTCCGTGCTGATGCTGACGTTGTCAAAGATCTGTTCGCCCGGTCCGCCCCAACTGCCATCGCCGTTGAAGTCGATCCAAGCGTCCAGCTTGGCCGCCGCGCCTTGGACGTTGACCGTCACGCTGGCATCGAGAGCTCCGACCTGGATCGTGCCGAACGTGACCCCGTCGTCGGAACTGTCCGCGTTGGCCGTTGCTGAGTGGGTGCCATCCGCTTCGGTCCCCACGGCCGCACCCATTCTTGGTACACCTGTGGTGACGACGTGTTCCGCGCCGCTTTCCGCCAAGGTGACCGGATAGGGTAGCGGAGCATCACCAAAATCCGAGGCCAACAGAATTCGCTTTTCGAGCGGCTCGATGCCTCGCATGTGGCTTCGAAGTTGGATCGACTTTATCGAGACTTGTGGCTTGTGGCGCAGCCAACGCAAGAGGCGAGTGAGCAAGTTCATGGGACGACTGGCTGTAAAGATCAGTCCGGAAACAAAATCGTAGGATGGGCACTCTTGCCCGTCTTTCACAGCGACTGGCAAGAGTGCCTGTCCTACAAAGCGCGATGCTTACTTTGAATCTCAAGCACTGTTCAAAGCCATCGTCCAGAATAGTTAACACCCGTCGATATGTACATCAGGTTTCCCCCAATTAACATCAGACAGTTTCTCTGTAACCATCCAGATCGCCTAGGGACGTCACTGAGGTGCCACATAAGCCAGCATCATCAAGGATCTCACCCAAGCCGTCCGCCAAACAGACCAAGAACAGATTTTTCAATCCCGCATCGGGACCGATCTTTCGCGAGCGAACCAGCGGTGTGCCGCCTTTGCCCAATGTGATGCGCGAGTCAGGTGGTACCGGATCGATCAAATCCGACCATCGCTAGATTCTCATCCGCAACTCCTAGAGTTGGTCCAGCGCTTGATTGACGATGTCGACGCCGACCAATTCGCTCCACGCAGCAAGTAACTGTCTCGCAACCGGCCCGACGTTTCCGTCGCCGACAGGCAAACCGTTGAACCTGGTCGCTGGCATGATGCAGTAGGGCGTACTGGTGAAGAACACCTCGTCGGCCGTGTACAAGTCGTAAGGCTGCAAATCAACTTCCTCGACTTCGACGCCGATTGTCGCGGCAAGTTCGATCGCCGTTTCGCGGCTGATTCCGGCCAGAGAATTGTGCGTCGGCGGTGCTTTGATCTTGCCGTCGCTTGCGATGAAGATGTTACCACCCTTGTTTTCCGCGACGTGACCGTGGATGTCGAGGATCACACCTTGAGCTTCGGGATCGACCAGTTTGACTTCCATTTCGGCGAGCGTGTAGGCCATGCGGCTGCGATTTTTGATGCGGGCGTCCAGCGACTGCGACGGAATCGCACGGCTCATCGCGGTCACGGCGTGGCAGCCCTCTTTGTAGAACTTGGCCCAGCCGCGCAAGTCCATCGGGCTGGTGACGATCATCACCGTTGCACTGCCGCGCTGGATCGTTGGATCCGGGCCGGCAACGGACATGCCGCGCGAGATGTTGTGGACAATCCAACAGTCTTCGTGTTCGGCCATCAACGGCTTGTTGGCTTCGAGGACATCGAGCGTGATTCGCCGCATCTCCTCTTCATCGCAGCCCGGATCGATGCGGGTCACTTTGAGCGATTTGTAAAGCCGATGAATGTGACGATCGAGTTTAAACGGTTTGTGAGCGAACGTTCGAGTGGAATCGGTGACGGTGTCGCCAAGCGTGACCGCGCTGTCAAAAATCGAGATCTTCGCTTCATCTTCGGGGACCATCTGTCCGGAAAGATAGACTATTCGCTTTGACATGTCTAAATCCTCTGCCTTTTCAGCCACTCACGATAGCCCTCGGTACAGCGACAATCAAGCGATTGGTTTTTGAGCGGCGACTTCCGAAGTCTAACAAGACTTCGGAAGTTGGTCTTTGGCACGTTTGTTGTCTGGTATCATGCAACGATGAACATCTATGAAAAGTTTGGCGTCACGCCGATTATCAATGCTTGTGGAAGTGTCACGCGACTGGGCGGAGCGCCCATGCCGCCGGCAGTGCTGGATGCCTTTCGCAAAGGGGCCGCTGCTTCTGTCTCCATCGAACATCTGCAGGCAGCGGCGTCGCGATGCATCGCTGAGATCACCCAGACCGATGCAGGGCTAGTCACCGCGGGCTCAGCCGCTGGATTGACGCTGGGCGCGGCGGCGATCCTTTGTGGGTCGGATCCCGGTCGCATGGAACGGCTGCCACAGTGCGATGACATTCCGCACGAGTTCATCGTCGCGCGCGAACAGCGCAGCGGTTACGATCACGCGGTGCGTGCGTCCGGTGCAAGGCTGGTTGAAGTTGGTTTCAATGAGATTGTCGCCGGCGCGGGTGTGCGGCGAACGGAAGTGTGGGAATACGAGGCGGCAATTGGACCAAGCACGGCTGGCATTTTTTATGTTTACGCACCGGATTCACAACCGCCACTCGATGCACTCGTCGCGCTGGCTCGCGAACATCGTCTGCCGGTTCTGGTCGATGCCGCTGGCGAAGTTCCACCGCGCGAGAACCTTCGTGCGATCGCCGCGACCGGTGTGGATTTGGTTTCGTTTAGCGGGGGCAAAGCCATCCGTGGCCCTCAGTCGACAGGAATTCTTTGTGGCCGTCGAGATTTGATCACATCGACGGCAATGCAGATGCTCGACATGGACGACCATTGGGAGCTTTGGGAACCGCCGGCAGATTGGATTGACAAGTCACAGTTTCAAGGAATCGCGCGACACGGAATCGGGCGTGCGTTGAAGGTGTCGAAAGAGGAGATTGTGGCGTTGCTGACGGCGCTAGAGTTGTTTGATTCGGGCGCATATGACGACGAGTTGCCAAAGTTTCGCGGTTATCTCGACTCGATTTGCCACGCGCTCGACGCATCGCCTGTTGAATGCGAGATTGTCGATTTCCCTGACGGCGAGCGATTGCCGATCTTGGAAATTTCGTTGACACCCCGGTCAGCAGAATCTGCGTTTGATGTTTGCAGGCGGCTTCGACAAGGCGCCCCACCGGTTTACGTCGGCCACGGAAAGTTGGCGGCGGGAAAACTGGTCGTCCAGCCATTGTGTTTGCAGGACGAGCAAATCGCGCTGCTGGGCGAGCGATTGAAGGACGAGTTGGCCAACTAAACTCGCAGTCAGTCCAGACGCACGATCTCGCCACCGTTGGCGGTGAAAATCGCGCGTAATACTTTTGGATCAATCGCCGTTGCAATCGGTCGTGCTGATGCGTCGGCAAACGCCGCAAGAAAGACATTCGGCCGAATGCCGCCGAGGCCGAACAGCGGATTGTCGGCGTCGAGTTCCAGGTCGATCGGCTTGGTCCAGGTGACGGCTTGATCCCTGTTGCCTTCCACGAGTACGACCGTGTTGCTTGTGCCATCCGTAATCTCTCCCAACGTGAGCGACTCCTGTTTTTCGAAGATCGTCCCTTTGCCCACGGGCACGAGATAATTCGTTTTGAAGTCGAGTTGGCGATTTGGATTTCGATAGACTGCGGGCATTTTGGGAATCAAGGCCTTGTTGTGTTCGCTGTCCCAAGGTTCATCGAGATGGAACTGTTTGTATAACGCTTGTTCATCAACCAATGGCAAGATGTGCACGCGCCAACTTAGCAATGCCTTTCCATTCTCGTCGTAACTCGCGCGACGGGGAAACTTTCGATGAATATTCTCGTGGTTGAGAAACGCAAGGCTGATGTTCTTCATGTTGTTGAGCGATTGTTGGCGCCTGGCGGCTTCGCGAGCGGCCTGGACTGCCGGCAGCAACAGCGCCGTGAGAATGCCAACGGTGGCCACGTCTGACTGCGCATCCAGCGACACGGTCATTTCCGTGCCATCGCGTTTGGGTTTGAACGAATCCAGGACGAGACTCGTCACGCGTTGCATGTATCGCTGCATCGCCTTTTCGACGGGGTCGTCGCCAGCCGGAAGGCTTTTGATCATTTCAACCATGATCGCGGTTTTGCCGAAGTCGATGCCTTCCACGATCAACTCTTCCAGATCTTTGGCCGAATCGAGATCGACCGCGTTCATCGTCAATTCGTTTTTCATTTGCTTGCCGAGCGACATTCGGTATTCCACCGACGAAATGTAATCCGGTGCTTTGAGAAAGCGGCTAAACGGATCGGGCAACGGAGGCAGCGACCTCAACACCGCGGTCAACATCGGCCGAATGGAATCGATGGAGACCAGCACGTTGATGTTGTCCCCAACACCTTTCCTCGACAGGAGTTTTCTCAGTGGGCTGTTGCCGGGCTTGGTGGTCAAGATCTTTTTCAACATCGCTTCTGGTGCCGCCACAATCGTTCGATCGTCGGCAAAGTAAACGCTGGGCAGGATTGGATGCGCGGCCCGCTCGTAGGACTTGGCGCCGGCAGTTGCCTTCTCACTGTTTTTCAGAATTCCGGGCAGGATTGTTTTTCGATCAAGCGGTTTTGCGGATCGCGCGACGATTCCAAAATCCGGCGGACCAGGACCGCCGGGCGGCTCGACAAACAACACCACTTGTTCAAGGTCGACGGGATCGATGCCGAAATCTCGCATTCCCACAGCCGACAAAACTTCAACGGGCAGCATTCGCAGATCGGGCGAATTCAAAACGTCGCGCGGATGAAGAACGATCGCGGCAACGGCTTCTTGCGTGATGTACGTCAGATCAACTTGGCCACCTCTGTCGGCCGCAACGGTTGCTCGTGTAAAGTTGAACAAAGACGATGCAAGGAGCGCACCGAAGAAAACTGGAATGAGTTGCTTTTTTGACATCGTGGTTCCTCGTTTGGACGAAACAGTTATCGGTCATTTTACAATTTACCGGTGACGATTCCAAGCAAGGGATAAGGGAGCGAGTGCCAAGGGAGCGAACGGCAACGAAAGTAATCCGTAGGCGAGCAACTCCTGTGGCAGAGTGAGTTGGTTGCCAAACACCTGAACAATATACAACGCGCCGAGAACACCCAGACCGAAGAAGCAGAGCACTGACGTTCGCAGGCGTAAGAAACCGAAATAGACGGCGCACAAATGAAGCGTCCAGGTGAGGCCGAAAGTTGTCACGGCGAAAAAGTTCTGTGCGAAAACGAGAATCGACGGTCGGGCCGATTCGAAAAACGCATAGGCGGCGATCAATGCCAAGGCGACGCTCGTCACCGCATAGACAAATATATTGGCGATGAGACTACTGCAGAGGAAAAGCGAAACGGACAATCCGCCAAATGTCCATATGGCGATCAGTGTCGTCAATGCAAAGAGCACGATCGACGTCGCGCTCAGATTGTTCACAAAATGAAATTTTGTTTTCATTTCGGTTGCAAACGTGTTCATTTGGTCGTTCGCCGCCACCTCCGTCAAAAAGATGGTCAGGCCAATAAGCCAAATCATCCAAGTGATCACGCACGATACAAGCACGGCCTTGAGAAACGTCGAGGCCATCTCAGAATCCGAAAACGGCCGCGTTCCGCGGTAACTCAACATCGAAGAGTCTTCGCTTTGATGACCCATGAACAACCCGGCCAATTTTGCTCCAAGCACGGTCAGCATCGTGTACATGATCAAGCATTGCGCCGCTTCGTTGGGAGCGATGTGCGAGGAAATGCAAGCGTAGGCGAAAATCATCGTGCCAGCGAGCACACCCAACGGCAGCACAAACCCCTTGCGCTCGAACGTGTACCAGAACAACGCCTGGTGGCGTGTTTGCACCCAACTGCTCGTGGAAAGCGTGCGGTCGACCAGTTGTTCTAGCCAGACGGCCAGTCCGGCAAAACTTGGACTGTCGCCGCGTCGTGCCCGGGCCACACCGCAAATCGCCAACGGCACGATCACCGCGACGGCAACCGACACAATCAAAAGGTCAGTGGTCGAAACGTTCCATGCGGATTGAAAGGGCCACTCGCGAAATCGCAGAGCAAGCCACAGGCCGATCGGAACCATGCTGAGTATCGCAGCGAAAAGTTGGATGAGCTGGGAGCCTCGCAACGACCATGCGATTGCTTGCGACCAGGCGACCACGGCCGCCGTGTACAGAGCCGGTCCCAGAATCGGCCAATGTGCGTTGAACAGCAGATTCACCAGGGCGGCAATCAGCGTGTACGTCAGCGATCCGACCAACATTCCCAAAAACATTCGCAAGCATACAAGTTTTCGCGCACTGACGGGCAACGTGTAATTCCGTTCGAAGGGATGTTGAGCCACAAGGACGACGAACGCACATCCCATCAGTGTGCCCATAAAGAAACTAAAAAAAATCTGCCGTCCAACTTCGTTGTCAAAATCCATTGATGTGTGGTAGGCCAGTAAACCGTAGAGAAGCGAAAAGGGAATGAGCACCCATGAAATGACTCCGATCATCGGCAGCCAACACCGACGCCGGAATTCACGGGTCATGGTCATCATTGGAGATTGCATTTTGACATTTCCCAGCGGGACGGATCAGCACTGCGCCCCACTTTGTATGCGTGCAATAAAAACATCGTCGAGCGAAGCGGCATCGTCTTCGACGACCTGTGCACCGATCGCGGTCACTTCTTGTTTCAGTTGGTCCGCCTCGCCATTGCAGATGATCGTCCACTCGGAACCCTCGCCCGAACACGAGATCGACCCGGTCAGCTCCGGCGGCGTGTCGCAGGGCTCCGACAGATGAACGACCAGCCGACGATGCGATGCGACGATCGTGTCCACCCGATCGTACAAAACCACTTGTCCCTGGTTCATCATCGCGACGTGATCCGCGACGCGTTCGACTTCGTCCAACAAGTGCGAAGAAAACAACACCGTGCGGCCTTCATCCGCGACCGTCCGCACGATGGCCGCCAGAATGTCTCGCCGCACGATTGGGTCGAGTCCCGACGATGGTTCGTCCAAAACGAGCATTGACGGACGATGTGCCACGGCGACGAGCAACCCAACTCTCGCCCGCTGTCCACGTGACAGGCTTTTGATCTTTTGTCCGCCATCCAGTTCAAACATCTGTTGCAACTCTTTGGCGAAATCGTCATCCCAGTTTGGATAGAAGGCGCGTGTGTAGATCATCAACTCACTGACCGACATCCAATCCGGCAGATCACGATCCTCGGACAGATATCCGATCTCACCCAACACGCCAACGGGATCGACGACCGGATCTTTGCCAAACACAGACACGCTGCCGCTCTTGGCCCGCAACAATCCAAGCACGTGTTTAATCAAGGTTGTCTTGCCAGCACCGTTCTCACCGACCAATCCGAACACCGTTCCATTTGGAACCGACAGCGTGACATTGTCGATCGCCGTTTTTTTGCCGAACCGCCGCGTTAAGTTTTTGATTTCGATTGCACTTTCGTTCATCGGTTGCTCCATGAACCGCGAATCGGTCAAGACGATTGCTCGTCTTTGAACAAGCGGTTTCTTTGGCCCATCATTTTGATCAACGTCTCGACATCGACGTTCATTTGCCGCGCTTCGGTCAACAGGATATCGATGCGCTCGTAGAGAATCTTGTTTTGCTCGCGCCTGGCCAGCGGCGAACCGGTCTCGCTGACGAACGCTCCCGCGCCACGTCGGGTTTGGATCACGCCCGCGGCTTCCAGCTCGCGATAGGCACGGCTGACCGTGTTGGGATTCACGATTAGTTGCTCGGCCAGCTTCCGTACCGGCGGGAGTTGCTCACCTGGCGAAAGCCGCCCCGATGCAACTAAGTACTTGACCTGATTGACGATCTGTTGATAGATCGGAATGCCGTCGCTGGTGGTGATTCGGATTTGCATGGTCGCAGCTTGTTAATTGTATTATTGTATTAATACAATAGTCTTAAGCTGTCAACCATGCTGCTGAAAAAAAGTCAAAAACTCTCCGTGTCCCAATCAATATCGTTTGGTGCCTGACATTAGCTAGACAGCGCCATTTTGTGATGGAGCTGGCGTGCTTAACTCGTTTTCAATCAATCGCTTACCGGCAAGGCGCAAACTCATTCTCGGTGTATCATGCGAACATGACTTGTTGACACACGATCTTACTTGACGGGGCCGCGCGCAAATGGAATTCGACCCATATTCCGAATGGCTCTCCATCTTGTCGACGTCGAGGCCGCCAAACCACTATGAGCTGCTGGGCCTGCCTTGGTTTGAAGATGACCAGACTGCGGTCAACCAGGCATATGAGTCGCGGACGGCGGAAATTCGGAAGTTCCAAGCCGGCCAACGTGGTGAAGAAGCACAACGGCTTTTGGATGAGTTGGCCGACGCGTACGTCTGCCTTTCGGATGTTGTCAAAAAAGAGAAATACGATGAATCGCTGCTTCCACCCGATTTGCAAGGAAATCCATTCGAAGGCGAACGACAAGCAGATCCGGCAAGTGCGACCGAGACCGAGCAACACAGCTTACCTCCCCCCATACCTCAACCGCCCCAGGAGGATGCCTCCACGGAGTCTGTTCCCGCCAAAGTCAAGACTCGATCGATCTGGTCGGTCGACATCGATTCTTTTGCGCTGAAGGCGATCCGCTTGTACTGCGATCCGGCGGCTCAGTGTGTCGTGGCGACGGGTTATGAATACATTGAACACGCTGTTCCGCTGACGCAGGCGCAAGGAAGTCGATCGGCGACACTGAGGAAGACGCTCGACACGTTTGTGCGCTGCACGTCGACGCAAAGGGAAAGCATCGCGATTACTTTGCCCGGCAACACGATGATCTCGTCCCTTGCCAAGTTTCCCATCATCGAATCGAAAGAGATTCCCGCCACGATGGAAGACATCGCGGAGACGGACCTTTCCGCATCGATCGACGACTTGGAGTGGGACTATCAAGCGATGTGGGGCCACAATGCTGGTGGATTCGTGGTCAACGCCGAGTTCGGCATCTTTGCGGTCCAGCGCGAGACGCTCAGCAAATGGTTGGAACCGTTCGACGACGTGGGTGTTCATGTGTCACACGTTCAGTTTCGACCACTCGCGCTCCACAATTTCGCTGTACACGAACTTGGTTTGAACGCCATCGATCCCACGACATTCGATCCCGACGATCCGCCGGCTTGGACTTGTTTGCTGTCCATCGACGCGGTTGATACAGAGATCGTGCTGACCAACGGCTGCCGGATGTGGCGAGAATCGATCGACATGGGCAGCAACGAATTCGCCGGCGCGATCAGCGTGCAGTTGGATGTCAAGATCGACGAAGCCGAAGCGTTGCGGCGCGATCCGTCGAAGCAGGGCAATGCTGGCGAGGTGTTCGATGCGATTCAATACGTTTATCGTGACTTTGCCTTAAAACTGCGAATCCTGCTCGCTCAGTTCAACGTTGTTTTCGCGGGTGCCCAAATTGATCGGATCGTGATGCTGGGCACGGCGATTGACCGAATGGGTTTGGAAGCGTTCCTCAGCCGCGAGCTTGAGATCACGACCGAGTTGGTTGATTCGTACGATCAGCTCAACGGCATCGGGATCAAAAAGTCGCCGGGATTTCGTAACCACCTGGCGACGTTCGCCGCCTGTTACGGATTGGGACTGCAAGCCTTGAACGTGGCACGCGTGCAAGTCAACCTATTGCCCGAAGAACGCCATCGTTCCGCCTGGCTTCCGGCCACGGCCGGCGCGGGGGTCGCATCGATGCTGGCCAGATGGAATCGCTTCGCCGATTGGCTGACACACAAGCGAAACCGCGTGATATTCAATTTGATCGTCGTCGGCGCCTTGGCCCTGATCGGCATTTTGGCGATCGGCTGCATCTATTTGCTGCGCTCGCAATGATCTGCCGAAGAACCAGATTTCACTGGAACATTCGAGTGAATTGAAGATAATGTCTGAATCGAACAGATCGAGAATTCACATGAAACAACCCTCCACAGCGGTCTTATTCTTGTTACTCGCCGGCCTGCCAATCCGTGCCGAGCCGGTGGATTACGAGCAAGAAATCAAACCGATCCTGCGTAACAAGTGTTCATCGTGTCATGGCGCGTTGAAACAAGAAGGCGATCTGCGATTGGACGCCGGCCGATTCGCGATTGAAGGAAAAGTGATCGTTCCGGGCGACCCGGACAAGAGCGAATTGATTCGACGCGTGACCTCGCGGGACGAAGACGTGCGAATGCCCGTCGATGGCTCGCCGCTGAACAGCAACCAGATCGCTTTGATCAACGATTGGATCCGCCAAGGTGGCAAGTTTCCCGCGGACGAACCCGTCGTCGAGGGGCCTGACAAACATTGGGCCTTTCAGCCTATTGAGCGTCCCGAAGTTCCGGCGGTTCAGGCTGCCGAATGGCCCGCGAATGCTATCGACCAATTTGTGTTGGCCAAGTTGGAAGCCCGTGGTTGGAAACCCAATCCAACGGCCGAGCCTCGCCAATTGGTCCGCCGAGCCCATTTGGATTTGATCGGGCTGCCGCCCACGATTGCGGAACTGGATTTATTTCTCGAAGCACCCAACTTTGAGAATCTGGTCGACAACTTGTTGAACCGCGACGGCTACGGCGAACGGTATGCGCGGCATTGGTTGGACGTTGTGCGCTATGCCGACTCGAACGGCTATGAACGCGACGCCGCCAAGCCCGAAGTCTGGCGATACCGCGATTACGTCATTCGCGCGCTCAATGCGGACAAACCGTTCGACCGGTTCTTACTGGATCAACTCGCCGGCGATGAACTTGAAGACGCGACGACGGACACGGTGATCGCCACGGGCTACAACCGGCTGGGGCCGTGGGACGATGAACCCGCCGATTTTGCGCTCGATCGTTTCGATCAACTGGATGACATCGTCAACACAACGAGTCAGGTGTTTCTGGGACTGACTTTGGGTTGCGCTCGCTGCCACGATCACAAGTTTGATCCATTGTCGCAGACCGACTATTACAGCATGGTCGCGATCTTCGACCCGCTCAAGCGACCTCAGTCGGGTCGCAGCGAACTGACACGCTATGCCGCTCCTCCCGCGTTGGCTGGCCAGCTCGCGAAACGTGATCGCAAGATCGCTGAACTGCAAGTCGCGGCAAAGAACGTTCGTGACGATTTCATCATCTCTTTTCTGCGCGACGGGCGAAGCAAGTTGTCCGCCAATGCACAGTTGGCCTTCCTCGTTTTGCCAGACAAGCGGAACAACGAGCAAAAGAAGCTGGTTGGCGACTTCCAGACGAAACTGGACGCGGAGATCAACGCGGCTCTGCCCAACGATTTGAAAGAGAAGATCGCCGAACATCACACGACAATCACTCAGTTGCGCACGGAAACACCGGATGCTCCGATGGGCTACTTTCTTTTTGAACCGACGCCTGACGGGCGAATGACACGATTGTTGAAACGCGGCAATCCAGCAACACTGGGCGAAGTTGTCGAGCCGTCCGTGCCCGTGAAGATCGCTCGTTCGCAGCCGCAATTCCCCGAAGCCACCCAGTACACGACTCGGCGGCGGGTGACGCTCGCGAATTGGTTGGTCCACCCGGAAAATCCGCTTACGTCGCGCGTCATCGTCAACCGAGTTTGGCAGTGGCATTTTGGCGAAGGATTGGTGAGTACGCCCAACGACTTTGGGCTTCGCAGCCAGCGGCCGACGCATCTCAAACTACTCGATTGGCTGGCGCATTGGTTCGTTCACAATGCAAACTGGTCGTTGAAGAAACTCCACCGACTGATCATGACCAGCCGGACTTATCAAATGTCGCGTGATTCGCACGTGGACTATATCGCCCAAGATCCGGACAATCGCATGCTGTGGCGACGATCGCCGCACCGTCTGGAAGTCGAAGCGATCCGTGATTCGATGTTGTTTGTCAGCGGAAGGCTGGATCGAAAGATGTTTGGCCCGCCGATGTATCCTTTCGTGCCGCGCGAAGCGTTGTTGAATCACGCGGACAAAACCAAAATCTGGCCGGATTTCAATGAAGCGGCAGCGTCCAGGCGCACCGTCTATGCGTTTATCAAACGGTCGCTGGTCCTGCCGATGCTCGAAGTGTTGGACTTGTGCGACGTCACGCAATCCGATCCCAAACGCGACGTGACCACGGTGCCGACGCAGGCGCTTACGCTGTTCAACGGAAACTTCGCGATGCGGCAAGCGGACCATTTAGCAAATCGTTTGCTCAAAGAAGCGGGCGATAAGCCAACAGATCAAATCCGTCATGCGTATCGAATCGCGCTGTCACGTGAGCCAACAAACACCGAGTTGTCGGCGATGGCACAGTTCTTAAACCAGCAAATCGATGAATTGAAAGACCAGCCTCGCGCGACACAATCGGCGCTCAAGCAACTGTGCCGCGTGATCTTCAATTTGAACGAGTTCGTGTATCCAGATTAACAGTGTAGAGCAATTGTCCCCAATTGCTCCGGGAACAATTGAGACAATTGTTCTACAACTAGGAGCCAACGATGAACGCCTCCCGTTTCATCCCCAACCAAACCCCGTGTGGCAACACGCGCCGCGAGTTTCTTTGGCAAGCCGGCGGTGGATTCGCCGGCCTGGCTTTGATCGATTTGTTGACCAAAGATAACGCGCTCGCTGGTGAACTCGCCGCAAAACCACCTCATTTTCCCGCCAAGGCAAAACACTGCGTGTTTCTGTTCATGAACGGCGGCCCCAGTCACGTCGACACGTTTGATCCGAAGCCGGCGCTGACAAAATATAATGGCAAAAAGTACGACGGCCAGTGCAAAGTCGGCTCGAACGGCCGGCCCGTCGGACATCTTGCTCAGACGACGTTCGAATTTGTCAAGCACGGCCAAAGTGGTTTGCCGATCAGCAGCATTTATCCGCACCTCGGCGAGCACGCCGACGACTTGTGCGTCCTGCGCGCGATGTACACCGACACGGCGGCCCACGCGTCCGGCTGCATTCAAATGAACACCGGCAATGTAATCATCGGCAAGCCGAGTTTGGGATCGTGGCTGAGCTATGGCCTGGGCACTGAGAACGAAAACCTGCCAAGCTTCGTCGTCATGACCGACCCGCGGGGCGGCCCAATCGGTAGTGCCTCGAATTGGTCGGGAGGTTTTATGTCGGCCGCTTACCAGGGCACGATGTTCCGCAGCGAAGGTCCGCCGTTGCTGAACCTGGCGACCCCCAAAGGCACATCGGCCGAAACACAAAGGCGCGGTCTCGATTTGCTCAAAGCGCTCAACCAAGAACATGTCAAACAAACCAAAGGCCCCGCCGACAGCGAATTGCTGGCCAGGATCGAGTCCTACGAACTTGCGTATCGCATGCAGACCTCGGCGGCGGAAGCGGTGGACATCGACAAAGAAGACGCGGCGACTCGCGAAATGTACGGACTCGACAAAAAGCTGACCGCCGACTTTGGCCGCAAGTGCCTGATCACACGGCGGCTGATCGAGCGAGGCGTTCGTTTCATCCAACTCTATTCCGGTGGCGGACACATCGAAGACACGTGGGACGGCCACAACGATTGTATTTCCAATCACAAGCTTCACGCCGGCGAAACGGACCAACCAATCGCGGCCTTGATCAGCGACCTGAAACGAATCGGCTTATGGGACGAGACGATGCTCGTCTGGGGCGGCGAATTCGGCCGCACACCGACGAGCGAGGGAGTCGGCAGACCGGGCCGAGATCACAACTGGCACGGCTTCAGCATGTGGCTGGCCGGCGCGGGAGTCAAAGGTGGCCAGGCGATCGGAGCCACGGACGAACTGGGATTCGCCGCCGTCGAAGATCGCGCCCACGTCAGCGATCTGCACGCCACGATTCTGCATCTCATGGGCCTGGACCATCGCAAGCTGACCTATTTTCATCAAGGTGTCGATCAACGCCTGACCGGTGTCACTCGCGAAGCCCACACCATCAGAAAAGCACTGGCATGAATGCTAGTTTGCACGTAGGCAAGCAGGGGGTGTGTGTAACAAGCCGATGTGATTTGGTGTGTTGCGCACGGTAACGATTGCCCATTTCGCAACACTTTCGTTTTTCGGTTAGATTAGCTTGTGCAATGCACCACATTGGACCCGCCGTTCTCCACAGACCACGGCATCATTCGCTTGCCAGAGCTGATTAATCGTGATAAAGTAGACTCAGCTCAATCTAATTCCGCTCTCCTGCGATCCAAGCCCCAACGGGCCGCTGCGCGGGCCGAATGGGACGCGCGTGTCGGTCCCACCGGTATTCCGCTTGCGGTAACTCCTCTCTCGAGCCGCGTCGGTTTGAGACACTGAAAAGAGCCGACCGAGGGACAATCTCGACACGGAGATGGAAAACAATCCAACTGGGAATTCAACTCAACCGTGGGCATCTGAACCGGAAGTAAGTAGATTCCGTCGTCCGAACAGTTCAAAGGAGAGTCATCTTATGCCTAGCAAACGAAAGCTGTTGGTCGTGCTCTTAGCGTTTCTTGGGGCGGCGGTTCTTGGCTACACGCTTGGCAGATGGGACCAAGGAGCTTGGGGGCAACGGAATAATGAGCCCACTGCCAACGGCCAGACGCCGGCGTACAAGACTCCCGCCGAAGATCCCCAGTACTTGCGCCAAAGCCCCGCAGTGGTCGCCAAGAACCGTACGGAGACGGACTTTGGCCTAGGGGACAGCCACATTTCTAAGCTCCTGCCCTATCCCCCTGGCGGCAACGGCGTGCGAACACCTTTTGATCTTTGGCGCTATGCCGGCAAGAGCGGGTCATCGTTCGAATCTCCCGCTCTGGGGATGTCCTTTGCCGAGTGGGTTAAGCTGAACCAAGAACAGAAACCCCAGTTGATGGCTGACGTGCACGAATACATGCGGCAGCGGTATGACTTCTCAGACGAGACGATCCCCGGTGCGGTGATGTCGGGCGGCAAACCGATCATGAAGGGTCCGGTAAGCCGCCTTTCGAAAGGAGTCGCCTCGTTCGAAGAGCTGGGGCAGATGAGCCCCGCCGAAATCAAGCGCAAAGACCTCTTCCCGTACAAGCCGCTGGCTCATCCGTTGGCCACCACCGCACACATGGTCTTTCCCGATTCGTGGGTCAAGGCCCATCCCGAACATGAGCGGTTCGACCTGGACTTCGACATCCCCGAAGCCTACCTGCCGGAGTTCCCACCGCCGATGTTTCTGACGACGCACAAAGAACTAGGAGATGTGACCGGGGGACGGGAAATCACGCTGGGCAACTATTTTGAGATCTTCGACGGCCTGTTGACCGCCGAACAAATGGAAGGCCTCAAGGAACTCTTGCGGCCGACGCCGACCACCTGGTTCAACCAGACGGTCCACCGAGTGACGGTATCGCCCAGTACGGGTGTGGCGTGTCTGTCGTGCCACGTCAACGGCCACACCAACGGAGCCTTTGAGTTGGCGCCCGACACGCGACCGAACCAGTCCCGGTTGCGGGTCGACACTCCCACAATGCGCGGCAACTACAACCTGATGCAACTCGCTTCGAAACGGTCCATTCGCAGCATGGACCACTTTTCTGAGGTCGAGGAGTATTTTGACGGCGACCCCGGCATGCAGCAAGCCATCGGCCCGCGAGGCGTGCAGCGTTCAATCACCAACCGCATGGGCGACTTCAACGCCATTCTCGACTTCCCGCCCGCTCCCAAGCTGGGACCATTGATGCGACTGATTCCTGAAAAGGCAACAAAGGCCGAATTGCGCGGCGAACAGCTTTTTTTCGGCAAGGCCCAGTGTGTCCTCTGCCATTCCGGGCCAGCCTTCGTCGACGACTACATGCATGACCTCAAGGTCGAGCGCTTCTATGCCGGACGGCCGGAAGGCCCGATCAAGACCTTTCCTTTGCGCGGCATCAAAGACACGCCGCCGTACTTGCACGATGGTCGCCTGATGACGCTGCACGACACGGTGGAATTCTTCAGCCTGGTTTTGCAACTGAAGCTGACCACTCAAGAGAAACAAGACCTGGTGGCCTACATGCTGTGCTTGTAGGTTGCCACATTGGTACTCATGAAGACTCGACTGCGCGGCTCGAAACACCGACGGCTTGCCATTGAACGAGGGAAGCGGACATTCCAAACCGGCCACGGCAAATCTCGAATTCACGCCGGTCGCGATGTCACTACTCGCGCCAGCCACAACCAAAAATATGCCTGTCGAGTTCCGGTATCCGTTTGAGAGTGTAGGAACGTGAAACTTCCAATTTGCGGCCTGGGTATTGTTAGAGAGAACCATTGGGAGGACGTGCCATGACTATGTCGACCTTGTTCAGTATCATCTCCATCATCCTGGGATTCGGTCTGGCGATGACGGCTACGTCGTTGTTGGCCACGGCCTTGTTTCCTGGCTGGACAGAACGAGCCCGGCAACGGGCTGACCGGACTCCGATTCGGACGTTTTTTGTCGGACTGTTTCTGGGCGGAGTTCTTTTTCTCGTTGGTCTGGCGACTGCACAGGCTGGTGGTCCAGGCGGCTTTCTTGGCGCCATCGTCTTGTCGAGTATTTTTGGATTCGCGCTGGTCGGTAATGCCGGAGTCATGCACTGTATCGGTTCGGGGTTGCCATCGCCCGTGGACGACACTCGGCCTTGGAAAGCGATCATTCGTGGTTGGGTCGTCGTGTGTCTGGCATCGTTGACGCCGGTATTTGGTTGGTTCATTGTCTTGCCTATTGCTCTGTGCACGGGATTCGGTGCCGCCGTGCTCGGTCTGTTTCGGCGACCGCGAGGTCGTGCGAGCCGTTCGGCCGTTGAAAACAGTGAGGGCGTCACGGTGGACGAGCCATTTGAGCCCGCTCAGGCTAATCCTGTCGCGTCTGGATTGAGGATTGAGTGATGAACGTCGACAGACGGGACTTGTTGAAAATCGGCGCGGTGGCCGGAACGGGGCTGATGGCCGGCTGTGATGCTTCGCCGGCCTGGAACTATCTGGCCCGCCAGTTCGAAGGGCAGCCCGAAACTGTGGCCGTCCCAACCGAACCGGAACTCGACCTTCCGGCTCATGTGCTGAACCGTTTGGGCTACGGCTGGCGGCCGGGTGATCTGGACCGCGTGCGCACGCTCGGCGTCGACGAGTACCTCGACGAGCAACTCGCGCCGGAATCGATTAACGACACGGCCTGCGACCTGCGCGCCCGACGGTTCGAGTCGATTCACGCTTCCGCCGGTGACATCTTCGAGTACCGCAAGGGAGTGGTTGAGCGCGAGCTGTTCCGGCACACGCTGTTACGCGCCGTTTACAGCCGCCGGCAACTTTTCGAGAGCATGGTCAACTTCTGGACTGACCATTTCAACATCAGCATCGGCAAGAGTGAATGTGCCTGGCTGAAGACGGTCGACGACCGCGAAGTGATCCGCGCCCACGCGCTGGGCAACTTCCGCGACCTGCTGCGCGCGTCGGCGCTCAGCCCCGCGATGCTGGTCTACTTAGACGGCAAAGATAACAAGAAGGCGGAAGGCGACGAAGGACCCAACGAAAACTACGCCCGCGAACTGCTCGAACTGCACACCCTGGGCGTCTACGGCGGCTACACGCAGCAGGACGTGATGGAAGCCGCCCGCTGCCTGACCGGCTGGACGATCAACAAGAACTGGTTCCGCGGCCGGGTCGAGTTCCGCAAAGGCCGGCATGACGACGGCGCGAAGCAAGTGCTGGGCGTTGAGATCCCCGCGGGCCAGGGGAAAGAAGATATCGACCGGCTGCTGGACATCGTCGTCGCACACCCTTCGACGGCGCGTTATCTGGCGACCAAACTGTGCCGGCGTTTTGTCGCGGACGAGCCGTCCCCGGAGTTGGTCGAAAGCGTGGCCAACCGCTTTCGTGAAGCGGAGTACGAGATCAAACCTACACTGCGAACGTTGTTCGCCTCGGACGAGTTCCGCAAGGCCCGCGGCACTCGGTTGAAGCGGCCGTTCCGGTTTGTTGCCACGGCGCTGCGGGCGACCGACGCCGACACGGACGGCGGCGAACGACTCTACAATTGGCTGCAACGGATGGGGAACGCGCCGTTCAACTATCCCACGCCGGACGGTTATCCCGACGAGCCTTCGCCGTGGCTGGGGACGTTGCTCTGGCGGTGGAACTTCGCGTTAGAACTAACCGGCAACCGGATCGGCGGCACGAAGATCGATCTGCAACAACTGGCCCGGCGCATCAGCACGTCCGATCATCTCGATAAACTGGCCGGCAAAGTCACAGCGTATTTGTTGGGCCGGCGTCCTGCGGACGTCGAACTCGCGGCGCTTGGCGATACACTTCGGGACGTTTCCGGAAGACTCAAAGGCCCAACCGCTGCCGCGATGGTGCTTGCCTCGCCGGGTTTTCAGAGGTACTAAGCCATGCCCATATCCCGACGAACGTTGTTGCAACTGGCCGTGGCCGCAGCCGACCGCGAGCCGGTGGGCGATGTGCTGGTCAGCATTTTCTTGCGCGGCGGGGCGGATGGATTGAACCTCGTTCCGCCTCACGGCGAAAAAGCGTATTACGCAGCGCGGCCGAGCCTGGCCCTCTCGCAGCCAGATGGTCGGACGGACCCCGAATCGTCATCAACGGCCGACCTGGACGGCTTCTTCGGATTCCATCCAGGTCTGCGGCCTTTGCTGCCGTTGTACGAACAGAAGGAGCTGGCTGTCATCCACGCCGCCGGTTCCGACGACAAAACCCGTTCACACTTCGAGGCCCAAGACTTGATGGACCGTGGTTGCCCGGTGGACCAGAACCTGGGCTCGGGCTGGTTGGCTCGCCACCTGCGTTCGCGCACGGGCGACCGCTCGCCGCTATCCGCCGTCGCCATCTCCGACATCTTGCCCGAATCGCTGCGCGGCAGCCCTGGCGCGAGTGCCGTGCGGAACGTGGAGAGTTTTTCGATCAACTTGAAAGACGAACACCGCGCGGGTTTCGAAGCGGCTCTACGAAAGCTGTACGGGCAAGAACACAACGAGTTGGGTGGGGCCGGATTGCAGGTGCTTGAAACGCTCGGCACGATCGATCGCCTGCGGAGCGAAGCCGGTCAAAACAACGAAACTGGCGGATATCCCGATGGCCAGTTCGGCGACGCCTTGCGCCAAGTCGCTCGGCTGATCAAAGCTGAAGTCGGGCTGGAAGTGGCCTGCGTCGATATCGGCGGCTGGGACACGCACTATGTGCAGGACGGTTTGTTCGGCGGACTGGCCAGCGATTTGGGTCAAGGGCTGGCGGCGTTGGCCGCGGACATTCGCCCGTTCTGGAATCGCGTGACGATCGTAACCATGACTGAGTTCGGCCGACGGCTGGACGAAAACGTGAGCCTGGGCACGGACCACGGTCGCGGCAGTGTGATGTTCGCCCTGGGCGGCAACATCCGCGGCGGCCGCGTCGTCACCGACTGGCCGGGCCTGGCCAAGGACGACCTGGAAGGCCCCGGAGACTTACGCGTAACGATTGACTACCGCGACATCCTTGGCGAGATCGTCGCCCGCCGCCTGCAAAACGACCGGGTCGCCGAGGTTTTCCCCAGCCACACGCTCCGCGAGCACGGCATCGTGAGCAGCACGTAGCCGTGGGCCAAGGTCGCGTTACCAGGTCAGTCTGTCGTGCCTGGGCGAATGTGGAGTTGGCAGCAGCCGTCACAACCTGGCTGCCAGGTTTCCGCGGAGAACTCGAAGCCGGCAGCTTCAAAGGTTCCGCCGTCGATGGCCGCCGCGATGCGGCACATGGTGGCGACGTCGTCCTCGCCGAGGCCGGCTTCCTGCCAAGCGTCCTTCAGCGGGCAGTTCATCAGATGGATGTCGAGTCCCTCAGCGTCGCAACTCTTGACCTGAGGGGCAAACATCTTGCCACCGTCCGGGATTCCGGCTGTGAAGGCATCCTTCAAGCCCTCTAAGTCGTTTGGTCCGTACTGCGAGTACTTCTGACCCACCGCCAGTCCGCGCTTGTAGATCGCCCGTTTGAGGATCTCTTCCGCCTTGTCTGCACCGAACTCCTGACGCATCTCATCGAAGATCAGGTAATACAATTGCGCTCGATGTTTGAACGCTCCGTAGAGTTGCTCACAAAGATCTTGTTGGCTCATCTTCTCCACTCGCTCAGATTCCATGTTGTCCTGTAGCTCGGATTTCCAATCCGTGGCAAACTGTTATCCCAATGTTCGGTTCGGACGGATTGGAAATCCGTCCTACAAGACTTCCGGCAATTCGTAGGGTTTCCGTCGCAGCCGGTCGAGATGCTGGTTGGCTTCATCGTCGTCCGTAAAAACCTCACGTCTCGGATCCCATTGCAGTTTCCGGCCCAACAGACGAGCGATGTTGCCGAGATGACAGACCGTCGCCGAACGGTGACCGATTTCCACGTCGGCCACCGGGCGTTTCCGCGTCTTGATACAGTCCAGCCAGTTCTGCAAATGGTGATCACTTTTGTAAAGCCGGACGGCGGAGTCTGGTAGCGGCTCTTTGACAAGATCGGACGGACTTGATGTGACGCGCCCTCGGAAGATTTCAATCTTGCCTTCGTCACCGATGAAGATCGCGCCACCGGGATTGCTGTTGTCAAGTTTCAATGTGACGCCGTTGGCATAGCGGTAAAGAACCTTTGGGCTTGCACAGGCCTTCTCGCCCCGTCCACGGGATTCGGGCTTTTCGTAAGTCGGCGGATTGAACTTTTCACCTTCCGTCCAAACTTCAACGGGACCACTTTCGTCCGTGCCCAAAGCCCACTGGACTTGATCCAAACCGTGACTCCCCCATCCGGTCATCTCGCCACCGGAGTAAGTCTGAAACGAAATCCAACCGGGTTTTGCTCGCGGCGCATAGAGGTCCGCGTGATACGGAACCAATTCAGTCGGGCCGCACCACATGTCCCAGTCGATTCCTTGGGGCACCGATTGCCCCGGCAGCGCACAGTCCCAGGGACTGGGGTAATTGTGTCCGATCACTGTGTGCAGCTTTCCCACACGGCCGTTGCGGATCAACTCGCAGCCAAGCCGATTGGCCGCCATCGAGCGTTGCTGGCTGCCGGTCTGGAAGACGCGTTGATACTTGCGGGCTGCTTCCACCATGCGCCGCCCTTCGGCAATGGTCAGCGTGAGCGGTTTTTCGGCATAAACATCTTTGCCGGCTTGGCAAGCGTGGATGCACACGAGCGACCGCCAATGGTCCGGGGTTGCCGTGATGATGGCGTCTACGTCGCGACGCTCGAGCAATGGCCGATAGTCCTTGTAGGCATCGGCACCGAAACGACCGGCGACCTGCTGGGCCCGTTCGATGTTCACGTCTGCGACGGCCACGATGCGAGCGTCGGACAACTTAGCCAGCGCCGCCAGCAGACCGCCCCCTTGCCGGCCGACTCCAATCGCACCAACGCCGATGCGCTCGTTCGCGCCGGGAGAGGCCAGTGCGCGCCATGGGACCACGAAAGGAGCCGCAAGCCCGGCTGTTGCGATGGTGCCACTCTTGAGGAATTCTCGGCGACAGGATTTCGTCGCGCTTTTGGACTTCAGATTGTTGTTCATGTTCATCTCACATTTGGTGTGTGCTAGACGGGATCAGGCAACTCGTACGGCTTGCGGCGCGCGCGGTCGAGGTAGCGGTTGGCTTCGCTGTCGTCCGGGAAGATTTCTCGCTCCGGATCCCAGCGCAACTTGCGGCCGACCCAGCGGGCGATGTTTCCCAGGTGACAGATCACGGCCGAGCGGTGGCCGATCTCGACGTCGGCGACCGGCTTGTCGCGCGACTTGATGCAGTCGAACCAGTTCTGGATGTGGTTGCCCGTGGCGGGCAAGCGAAACTTGAGTTGGTCGGCCGGCGTCTTGGCCAACTCTTCCGGGTTGCTGGTGACCACGTTGTTGCCGATGCGAATCTTGCCCCGGTCACCGATAAACACACCGCCGGCCGCCGGGCCGTTGTCCACAAGCCGGATCTCGATGCCGTTGGCGTAGCGCATCGTGACGCGCCGCCCGCGACTGCACGCCGTGTTGCCTCGCCCGATACTGTGCGGCTCGGTGAACACGACCGGCGGTAGCTTGCCCCCTTCGACTGACACCTCGACCGGACCGGTGTGGTCCAGGTCCAAGGCCCACTGGATTTGGTCGAACCCGTGAGCCCCTGTGCCGGTCATTTCGCCGCCCGAGTACGGCCGCAGAGAAATCCAACCCGGCTTGGATCGTTGGATGAAAATGTTCGGATGGTATGGCACTGGTTCGGCCATGCCGCACCACGTATCCCAGTCGAGGCCGTCGGGGACCGGCTGGCCGGGAAAGCGGCATTCCCACGGACTGGGATAGTTCAGGATTTCGACCGTGTGAATCTTGCCAGCCAGGCCGTTACGCACCAGCTCGCAGCCGTGGCGATGGCCGGCCATCGAACGCCGCTGTGACCCGGTCTGCAACACGCGGTCGTGTTTTCGCACCGCGTCAACCAAGATTCGACCTTCGCGAATGGTGAGCGACAGCGGCTTTTCCAAATAGATGTCCTTGCCCGCCTGGCAGGCGTGAATGCTGGGCAACACATGCCAGTGGTCCGGCGTCGCCACGAACACCGCGTCTACATCCTTCGCTTCCAACAGTTTTCGATAGTCATAGTACGCCCGACAATTGCGTTTGGCCGCCGTCTCGTCCGCACGAGTCCGGTCCACGTCGGCCACGGCGACGATACGTCCCTCAGGCGGAAGCCCCATCAACTGATTCCCCCGCCGTCCGACACCGATGTAACCGATGCCGATCCGATCGTTCGCGCCCGGTCGGCCCGGCTGGGCCAAAACGCCCGCAGGAATGATCGTGGGCATCGCCACGCCGGCCACGGCCGTCACGCTCTGACCGATGAACCGCCTTCGCGACAATCGATTCGACTTGTGCATCTTGTCACCTCGGAAATTCTTGAAATTCGGGAGGGCGAGACTCCTGCGGACAACCTTAAATTCGTTACCGACAGTCTGTCAGATGACCAATCGGCACCAAAACAGTATAAACAAACATCGGTTTAATGTGTATCAAGGCTTGCATCCACACAAAATGGCGGGCTGTCATCGTGTCAATTGGAATGGGGGGTTGAGTTGATGGATTATGACGGTCTGTTCGTTCGCGGGTTGGCCGAGGTTCTGCTGGTCGGCGTCGACACGAATCTCAAGTATAATACCAAACACCGTCTGTTTAGTTTATCATATCACGAGGTGATGCGACACTGATCCAGCTACAGGCTGGCATACGGGCCGCACCAACAACCTCGTGTCAAGGAGATTACGAATGCCCAGAACATTGACGGTCATTTGCGGTACCGGCGCACTAGCGAGCTTCATCGCGTGCGGTCTCTGGCTGTTCGGTAGCGTCGAACGAGTTCCGGGAGCAGAGCGCGCACAACAAAAAAACCGAAGAACGATCAAGCCGGTTGAAGGTGACATGCATGAATTCATGGGACATCTGTTTGGGCCGACTTTTGAGCGGCTGCGACGGTCAATCGCTTCGAAGCCGACGAGCGACGGCGAGTGGAAGAACATTGCCACCGACGCCTTGATTTTGGGCGAAGGGGGCAACCTATTACTTGTCCGGTCGCCCGACGAACAAGGCGACCCGTGGGCGTCGAACGCCACGGGCATCCGCACCTTCGGCAGCTTCGTCTATCGCGCGGCACGGGAGAAGGACTACACCACTGCCTTGTTTAATTACCGGCACATGGTCGAACAGTGCAACGATTGCCACCGTGAATTCGCCGCTGGCGAACCACGCTTGGAACCGTGAGCGACCGCGTCACTCCTGAGGTAAAACTTTTGGTGGAGATTCCAACCATGCAAACACGCCGCAACCTGCATTATCGTCACGGTTGCCCAAGGACCGTTGTTCCATGCTCCGCTGTTTTCCTGGCGACTTTCGTCACCGGTTTCGCGTTCGTTCTCAGTGACGGCGCTGATGCTGAGACGGTTCAACCTGCTCGCTCCGTCGACGTGGGCGAGGCGATCACCACAGAGGTCGAGGCCGACTGGATCGATCGCGACAGCCGCTTCGTTGTCTCCAAGGCTGCCACAAACCGAAGTGGAAAGGTGTCCGCCCACGGCGTGACCACCGCACAAGATGCCACCGGTGGTTGCGACGGTGTCAAGAACGGGCGCTGGGGATTTCACACGGCCAGCGCCGAGCAGGACGCCTGGTGGCAGGTCGACCTGGGAAGCGAGTACAAACTGGATCGTGTCGTCATCTTCAACCGTACCGATGGCGGCGCCGCACATCGCACCCGGAATATCCACATTCTGGTCTCAGACGACGACAAGGCCCGCCAATTCAAGCAGATCTACCAGCACAACGGCACGACCTTTCTTGGAGTGAAGGAGAACAAGCCGCTCGTGGTCGACTTGAAAGGAAAGGACGTGACCGCTCGGATCGTCCGACTGCACGTGCCCGGTCGCTGTTCTTTCGCCCTGGACGAGATCGAAGTCTATCCCGCCGACGAACCGCAGAAGAACATTGCCCTGGGAAAGCCGGCCGATCAGAAGAGCGTGAGCCGCTACTCGTATCCGGGTACGTTGCCCGACGACGTGACCACGGCGGTCCCACCGCGCGTGAAAAACGCGGAGTTCACGCTCTCGCACACACGTGACGTCGTCGACCGTTCCAGAGCACTCGCCGCTCGGCTTCGGCCCGGCGCCGACGCAGAGCGGCTGAAACCGCTGGTGGCCGAATTGGATAAGATCGATCGACGGCTGCGCGACTTGGAGAAGGGCAGCGACGAATCCAAACAGATTCGCCGGGAGATTTACTTCGACGCCCGCCGGTTGGCACGCCAGATCGCTTTCTGCAACCCGCTGCTGAACTTCGATAAGCTATTGTTCCTCAAGCGACATGACTCGGTCGGCGTGTACCACATGTGCGATCAGTACTACGGATGCAACGCCAAGCCGGGCGGCGGCCTTTACGTTTTGTCCGATCCGTTTGGGCCGAATCCGAAATTGACTAATCTGCTGGAAAGCTCCGTCGTCGAAAACGGCCGCTTGAAAGGAGAGAAACTCGATTCGGGCACGTTCCTCTCGCCCGAACTGTCGTTTGACGGCCAGACGATCCTGTTCGCCTATAGCGAGGCCAAGGCCTGGAGCAAATACAAAGGGGCAACGGCGTATGAATGGAAGCCCGAGTACAGTTACCACATCTTTCGGTGCAATGCCGACGGGACGGGGCTGGTCCAGTTGACCGACGGAGAGTCGGACGATTTCGATCCTTGTTTTCTGCCGAACGGCCGGATCGCCTTCATCTCGGAGCGTCGCGGCGGATACCTGCGCTGTGGCCGGCATTGTCCTGTCTATACGATGCACTCGATGGCGCCCGACGGCAGCGACATCATCAAATTGAGCTACCACGAGACCCACGAATGGCATCCCAGCGTGACCAACGACGGCATGATTGTCTACACGCGCTGGGATTACGTCGATCGCGACACCAACATCGCCCATCACATCTGGACCTGCTTCCCCGACGGTCGCGACCCGCGTTCCAACCACGGCAACTATCCCCAGCGGCGCGAGAGCCGGCCGTGGATGGAGATGAGCATCCGGGCCATCCCGGGCTCGCACAAGTTTGTTGCCGCCACCGGGGCACACCATGGCCACGCCTTCGGCTCGCTGGTGCTGATCGATCCGCACACCGAGGACGACAACGCCGCTTCGCAACTCACGCGGCTGACGCCCGATGTCCCGTTTCCGGAATCCGAAGGCGGAAAGGCATCGATCCGTCAGCATCAGGCATACGGCACGCCTTGGCCGCTGAGCGAAGACGACTACCTCTGCGTGTATGACCCGGACATCAGGAACCGGGCGCTCTACTGGATCGATCGCTTCGGGAACAAAGAACTGATCTATCGCGATCCAGCGATCCCTTGTGTCAGTCCCATTCCGCTCCGTCCGCGCGTCAAGCCGCCAATCATCCCCGATCAGACAATCCAGACGGCCGCGGCCAAACAAGCCGCTGAAGACGATCGGCCGGCGACGATTGCTCTGATGAACGTCTACGACAGCGATTTTGTATGGCCGGAAAGGACGCAGATCGACGCGCTACGAATCATCCAAGTACTGCCAAAAACAACTGCGCCCCCGAACCAACCCCGGATCGGCGTCGCCAATCAAACGAATGCCCGGGCCGTGTTAGGCACCGTTCCAGTCGAAGGGGACGGCAGCGCCTATTTCGAAGTCCCGGCGGGCAAGGAAGTCTATTTCCAGGCGCTCGACCAACGCGGCATGGCGGTGCAATCGATGCGCAGCGGCACTTACGTCCATCCGGGCGAGCGATTGACGTGTCAGGGCTGCCACGAGCGAAAGCGCCGCGCACCGCTGTCTCTGACGCGGACGCCACTCGCCTGGCGTCGCACGCCGTCGAAGATCGAGCCCGACGTGGACGGCTCGAACCCGTTCAACTACGTGCGGCTCGTGCAACCGGTGCTTGAGCGCAATTGCGTGGATTGCCACCAGGAGGAGAAGGCGCTCGATTTGACCGGTGCGATCGACGGCCGATACGGCTGGACCCGGTCGTACACCAATCTGGCCGGGAAGTACGGATTCTATTTCCACGTTAGCAACGGCGCGATCAACACGGGCATCCACGGCGGCAGCCGCACGATCCCCGGCAAGTTCGGGGCCCGCGCTTCGAAATTGCTTGAGTATCTGGACGAGCGGCACCACCGCGTGAAGTTGTCGGAAGAAGATTTCCATCGGTTGACGCTTTGGCTCGACTGCAACTCAGAGTTTTACGGTTCGTACGAAAACACTCAGGCTCAGTCCCGCGGTGAGGTGGTTCAGCCGACGCTGGATTGAGTTTGAACACGATTCAGTTGTTTTTGAACCTTTTGTTGATTGGAGAAAATATGAGCGAAACCTGTGAAGCCAAGATGGGTGCCTCGGTGCCCGATTTTGAGTTAGATACCTACGATCCGGAAACGGGCGACTTTGGAAAAGTCAGCCTGAGCGACCTGAAATCTCAAGGAAAGTGGACGATCCTTTTTTTCTATCCGGCTGACTTCACCTTTGTCTGAGCGACCGAGTTTTCTGCTCTGGCAGAGCAGTACGATCGTTTCAAGCGGATGGGAGCCGAGGTCGTCACCATCAGTTGCGATACACAATTCGTGCATCTGGCCTGGCAAGAACACGAAAAAGAACTGGCCGCAGTGAAGTATCCGATGGCGGCTGATCCCACCGGCAGCCTGGCGAGGACTTTTGGCGTCTATGATGATGCCACCGGGCTGGCTCTGCGCGGCACGTTCATCATCAATCCTGAAGGGGTTTTGATGAACTCAGAAGTGAACTTCTACAATATGGGTCGCAACATTGACGAGTTGATGAGGAAGTTTAAGGCCAACCTTTACCTGTCACGCAAGTCAGACGAGGGCTGCCCATCCAAGTGGAAGGAAGAAGGAGACCGGACCTTAAAGCCGTCGGCAAAGATGGTCGGCAAGGTTCACGAAGCCTTGCAGGAAGCGAACCCGCCGTCGTAAAAGTGAAAAGTGAAACTGAGCCGTCCAGGAGTTTTTTCGGTCTCCGTTATTCCGGCTTTGACTCTCGATAAGTTTTGTGGGACGGATTCCAATCCGTCTGGACGGAATGAGATTCCTTCCTACCTCATCCGCCAACAACTTGTTAGTGGAAGCCGTCGCGACCACGGCTCTTGTCGTCTTGTGCTGGCATCCACGCGCTTAACAACAACCACACCGCACCGATGAACAAACTGGCTGCGGCAGTCACTTTCACTAACTGCTCGGCTAAACCGCTTTTCGGGTCGCCGGTAGCCGGAACGTAGTCAAAAGCACTGACCAATTTGTCAGGCCATTGAGGTTCCCAGACCAGGAACAAGGCGCCCATGACCATTAACGCCACCGCCGCGAGCCCGTGTACTACAAGGCTCGCGACCCTGCGAGTTTTCGACCAGACCTTTTCTTCCATTTTACAATCTCCAAACACCGAACTTCACGGACAGCATGACCTGCCCTTGCTTACTCTCCCAGCAAATGCTCGATCTCGCGGCGGAACTTGCGCAGTTGCTCTTCCTGCTCGGAGCTGAATGCGCCTTGAAGATGGCCGTAGGTGTCCATCCAGACTGTCAGACGATAGAGGTCGTCGTTGCTGAGGCGAACACCGTAATGCCCCTTCGCGTCGGTCAACATGGCCATGAGCTTGCTCTTTAGCGAAGGCGAAACGCCTACGAGCGAACGGTCGCGTTCGCGGACCAGATCGTGCAGGTCATTTTCGCCGAACGAAAGCAGGTTGTCGTAAGACTTCGCCGCCGACAGGTCCGGCTCAGCGGCTTCCGGGGTTTTGCTGTTCGGGTTGTGGCACGACACGCAGTGCTTATCCAGCACGGGCTGAACCAGCGTGTCGAACCGCAACGGCCAAGTGCCCAACGGGTCCGGCTTGAGTTTGGCTGGATCGCCGAGCAACGCCTGCGCAGTTCGAGCAACGTCGGGGGTCGCCTGGCGCGGTTCGTGGCAACCTACGCACCCCAGCGTCTGGCCTGGCTGCACGTAGGTCAACGACCGCATCGTCTGAACCGTTTGCCCTCGGGCGTCCAAGGCCTGAAAGAAAACGGACATGCCCGACGGAACGCCGAAATAAGCCGAGCCGTCCTCTGCGACGGGCACCGTGCCCAGGATGAACTTGCCAGTCTCCTCGCGCGAAATCCCCAACCGCGGGTTGTTCATCTGCGGCTGCACCTTCGGCAAAACGCCCACCACGCGCAGCCGCTTGATCGAACCGTGCGGCACGTCACCCAATCCCTGATAAACGTTCTGCACAAGGAATTTTCCCTCTTGCGGTTCGTCCGGCTCCCAAGTGTTCGGCAGCGCGGGCGGTTTTTGTCTCGGCCGAACGGGGATCGGGTTCATGCTCGATATGGCCGGGTCGCGGTGCAACAGTTCGAGGTTTCCGAACGCGTCGTAAAGGTAGATCCCCATTGCGTTCTTCGGATTGTTTGGATCGTCATCCTGCAATAGGCTGTGCCTGGGCAAACGACGATCGCTCCAACCGACGAGAAAATACTCTTCCGAAAGCGGCCAGGGACCAGCGAAGTACGTGTCGACGTTTCCTTCGGTCTCCGGAAACGGCACCTCGGGCGTAAGCCGCGTAAGCGGTCGCTCGAACTCGCTGCCCTGGCGGCGATCGAGCAGACAGAGCGAGCCGCCTGTGATCGAATGATGGGCCGTGGCCGTAAAAACGAGCTTGGTCGACCCGGGGATCGGCCGGGCCTCGAAAATGCACTGCGGTTTCTTCGTGTAGTTGCCGTAAACAAGCTGTGCGTTGGTACCGTCGGGATTGGTCGACCACAGGCTGATGAAATGCCCGTTGAACCGGTCGATGTAATCCCACCGTGCGTAGATAATCCGCCCGTCGGCTGCCACGGCCGGCGTCCATTCAAAGTTCTCGAAGGCCGAGATGGCCATCAGGTTACCGCCGTCGGCGTCCATCCGATGCAAGGTAAACACGGCCACCGGGCGATGGTTCCCGCCACCGCAACGGACATAGCTGTCCGGCTGAGTACTGTCGCACGTGGCCTCGGCGCTGTCCTTGCCCGCCTGCAGCGCGATGCCCTTACGCGTGGAAAGAAAAACGATCCGCCCGTCGGGCAGATAGCGGGCGTCGAAGTCGTCGTAACGACCTTGGGTAAGCTGCCGAACACTGCTGCCGTCGAGGTTCATCTCGAAGATGTTGTAAAAGCTGTCCTCGGGTAACGCTTCCTTGTCGACCTTGTTGGGAACCTTGGAAAGATCGGGATCGTATTTGCAGTACGCAAACAGCACTCTCTTGCCATCGTAGGAAAGCTCGGGCCGCAGGAAATTGCCCTTCGGCCAATCCTTGGTGATGCACTCCACCCGCGGGCTGTCGCCCTTGAATCCCTTTAGTAGGTAGATCCCACCGCCGCCGCGCGACCACCAACCATAGTATTGATCCGACATGTGCGGGAACATGGTCGTCGCTCGTTTGACGAACAGAATCGTGTCGAAGTCGAGCAGCGGGTTGGCCAATGCCATCTTTCGCACGGCCCAACAGGCTTTCATGTAGAGCTGCCGCAGTGACCGGTCGGACACGTCGGCGGCAATCGTTTCAAGCTGCTGGGCGACTTCTTTGAGCGTTTGTTCGTGCGCGTCGACGTTGGCGCCGAGAACTCGTTGACTTTCGGCAAGTCTCAAGCCCCGATCGACAACCGACGCGATCTGCTGGGCGACGGGTGCCTTGGAAACGACCGGCACGTTGACCGCGACCGGCGCCACGGGCGTGGTCTTGCCGCTGGACCACTGGCTTGTGCTACTCTGATTTGCCGGACGGCCCACGGCGACGTTCTGCTTGTCGCCAACTTTGTAAACCTGGACCTCGTCCAGGTGGAAGTAGCTCGTCGCGGGATGTTGCAGTCGTACGAAGCGGGCGTTCTCGCCGTCGAGTTTCACCACCAGCGGCTTCTTGTCCGCATGGCCGAGGAAAACGGTGCCGTCGTGTTGATAGACTTGCTCGAACTTCTTGCCGTCGGCCGAGAGCAGCAGGAGTATCCTGGAGTTCCGCGCCTCCGTCCCGCCGTCGCAACGGTTAAAGACGACGACGCGGTCAATTGGCTGCACGCTGCCCAGGTCGACCTGCCACCAGGGCTTGTCCTCGTTCTGCGTATGAAAGCCCCATTTGCCGTTGATGATCCCATCCACCGCGCCAGCCGCGTCTGATTCGCGGGTCACGTTCGGCGCTGGACCGCGTTTGGCGATGGGCCTACCCCTGCCGCGCATCTCATCCTGATGCAGCCAATCGGCCTCGATCAACTTAGTCGTGACGGCGGATGTCTCGGCGCCCGCGGCAAAGCCGTACGATAGGGCCAGAAGCAGAAAAGAGGCGACGCATCCAATGACCATCGCCATTAAAGTGCCCCTCGATTTCGTTCGCGTTTTCTTTTTCGTCATTGGTTGGAGACTCCGCTCTTGTCGGTCCCTGCGAGTGTATCGGGTTCCGGTCGGAAATCGGGGTGGTCGCGGTATTTCAAATTGCAGATACGGATATGCTAAACAACTTGTGTTTAGTATGTCCAGTTATACCGCTACCGCGTCGTCTTCGGCTATGAGTTATTAAACGACGCAGCCGCGCTGCGCTTGGCCGTCAACCAAACCCACGGATGGCAAAGCCGGTCCACGGATGATTTTGCAGTTTATCCGTGGGTCGGCCTTGCCATCCGTGGGTAATTCGGGCGTCAAGAAATGCTCGCAGGAAAACAACGTGCGCCAGTTTCCCCGGCTTATTCGCTGCGTTTTATCAATTCGTTGCCCTTACGGTTTGCATGCCCGTTTCGGTCGTACGCAGCTACCTACGCGGCTTCAGCAACGCGAGAGTTTCAAAAGCTTCCCCCAGCACGTTTTTCGAAGACGCTCCCAGCCATCCGTCGAGCACGGTGGCGTAGACTTGCCGGAAATCGACCGACATGTCCAGATCACCTTTGACCAACTCGGTGAGGCTGGGGTGCTCGCAGTGCAGCCCCCCGTTGACCTGGCTGCCGAAGAGGAACATGGGTCCGGCAACACCGTGGTCGGTGCCGCGGCTACCGTTCTCTTGGACACGGCGTCCAAACTCGCTGAACGAGAGGACCAACACACGGTCCAGCGCTTTTTGGGCCCGCAAGTCTTTGAAGAACGCATCCATCGCCGTCGAGAGGTTGGCCAGCAACTGGTCGTGTCTAACCTGCTGGTTGGCGTGGGTATCGAAGCTGCCCAGCGAAACATAATACACCCGCGTTGGCAGTCCGGCGGCG
Organism: uncultured Pirellulaceae bacterium; assembly: GCA_964343305.1. Lineage (GTDB taxonomy): Bacteria > Planctomycetota > Planctomycetia > Pirellulales > Pirellulaceae > CAYFJO01. The sequence continues at coordinate 31,988 of CAYFJO010000069.1, forward strand.
ATCATGCCACTGACCAAGCGAAGCTGGCTGGCCAATGGATTGTTGGTCGGGTACTCAGCGACCGGTTGATAGTCGGCCACAGCCTCGCGGATGGTCTGAGACGACTGCTGGGCGTCGTTGGCAACTCGCAGCAAGAAGTCGAGCCCCGCGACCTTGGGCGTTTGGCTTGACTTCTTGTCGCTGTCGGAATTGATCGCCTGGAAAGCCTCGCGCTGCATCGAGCGACCGCGCCAGCGGAAATTCTGCGGATTTTGCAGTGCGACAGGCTTGGTCTGTTTGCCGACCATCGCCGGCGGTACGCGGTTGCCGACTCCAACCGCCGTGACCGGGTCCGCGTCGCTGCCATAGATGGCTTCGACAGCCCGACCCAACCAGCCCGAACCGCGACGTGCACCCATCGGATCCCCCGCGTGCCAAATATCCATGGCCTCGAAGTGGGAACGCACGGGGTTGGGATAACTGGTTCCCTGCACGATGGCCATCTGTCCCTCATCGTAAAAATTCTTCAACTCCTTGAGGTTGGGATGCAGACCGGCGTACTCGTCGATTTTCAGCACGTCTTTTTCGGGGATTCGCAGGTTCTGGCGTGCTCTGGCGTATGCGCTGTCGGCGTAGGGCACCACCGTGTTGAGGCCGTCGTTGCCACCGGTGAGTTGCACGACCACCAAAGCGCGGTTGTCGTCAGGCTGCCCTGTTGCCGCCAACGCGGTTGCTGTCTTGCCCAGAAAGAGTGGGCAACTGCCGGCGACGCTCACTCCGGCTAGGCTTCGACGTAAGAAATCTCTTCGAGCGAGTGTTGGATTACTCATTTTTCTTAAACTCCCAAACATGGTGGCTTTGAATTCGTGTTATTCGCACCGCAAAGGCCGAGAGCTGCGGCGACTTTTTTTCATCGATCAACCCAATTGGTACTGCGGCGAACTGACGATCAAGTGAATCAGTTCCTGCAAGCGGTATCTTGGCAGACCCTGGTCATAGAACTCGACCAGTTTCTGGCGGTCCTCATCCGACAGCGGCACCAGGAGAAATCGCTCAACGAGTCGATCGACGATCTGGTTGGTACTGAGCCGCTCGTGGTCAGCACCCAACAACTGGGCTGCGCCGGTCTTTTCGTTCCAGCGCGGCAAGTCATCCGGCGAGATCATGCCCCGCGAGAAGCCACCTGGAATTCGGCGGCGCATCTGCTGGTTGCTGACCAGGCCGAGGATCGGCATGGCAAAGTTATACCGGTCGAACAGCGTGGCCGTCGAAATCCAAGCCTGGCCGCCGTCCCAACCTTTGACGCTGGGCGGCAGAAAAATGTCCTGCCCCATTTGAGCGGCCAGGTAAGGCAACATCGGGGTCTCACCCGGATCCAACTCGAGCAACCGCATGGTCCGCGCGAGCAACTGAACCGGACTGCTGATTTGGCTGCCCCGTGCGCGAGCGGAATAGAAATCGGTACTGCGGAAGATCTGAGCCACCACGGGGCGTATCTCGAAATCGTTTTCACGCAGCGTGGCGGCCAGCGATTCGATCACTTCGTCGGGCGCTTCTTCGTGAACGTAGAAGGCGTACAGCTTGCGGACGATAAAGCGGGACGCCGCTGGCTGCTGGAAGATGATGTCGATGACGTCATCTCCGTCGAAATGCCCTTTCTGGCCAAGAAACTCCTTCTCGCCGCGATCGTGCGTGAACGGGGCGAAAACAAACTTGTCGCCCCGGAACGTCCAACCCGTCAGGGCGCGGGCTGACTCTTTGATGTCGTCCTCGGTGTAGT
>CAYFJO010000070.1:0-30811 GCA_964343305.1 uncultured Pirellulaceae bacterium
AAAAAACATTGTATGGGCAAGCCGCATAAGAGAGATGTGCGAGTTGCTACCGAATGATTCAAGCGATGATGACGTCGCTCGTTTTCGGTACGGCTGGAACGATGAATTGAGACGAAAGGCAGAGCGGAAAGAAGGTCCTTCGCATAAGGAACGAATGCGGGAAATCTCAGTTGATAGAATTCTTGTGGAATTGCGAGAATCGAATTTGTCGTCGTTCCGTTATCTTGGATGGGGAATGCATGCCACGGATGCTGAACTGGAACTCGTCCTTGACAGCGTCGAATCGTTGACCGAGTCGGCCCAATTAATTTGCTTACTAAGAATCTTCTCAAGAAGAGCCCTGCCGAGGATGGATTCACGAATCACTGATCTTTGCGTTTACCCTGATCGGGATGTTCAGCGCACGGCGTACAGGGCGCTCGCGAACAATTCCCATCCAACGATTCGTCAATTCGCTATCGATCAAATCCGAGAAGGCGAACCATACGCAATTCCTCTTTTGCGCAAAAACTATGCACCCGGTGACGAACGAGCGATCCTGAATTCAATCAATCTCACAGGCAATTTGAACGAAACGCACTGGACCCTTAGCGATATTATCAAAGTGCTGGAAGACAATCCCAGCGCGGAAGGTTTACAACTGGGGATCATCGCGTATGCGTCAACTCCGTGTGGAATCTGTCGGTCGGCGGCTGCAAAGTTGTTAATCGAACAAGGGACTGCTCCCCAGTGGCTGGTCGAAGAGTGTCGTTTTGATTCGGGAAATGACAATTCCAAAGACGACACGTAAAATGAGAACGGCTACATTCCGGTGGGACCAAAAGCAAAAGGTGAGCCGTGTCTTAATCGCTTAAATTCAATAAATGAAAGCTCGGTGTTTCAGGGTGCATGCGAACACTTTCCGGGATTTCGTTCAAAACGCTGGTAATTCACGATCAGATGCGTAGAATAATCCTCAACGGCTCAGCAGTCCTTTAGGGGCACTCATTCTAATCAGTTTTGAACTATCCTTCCCTCACTTGGCACCTACTTCACGACCATTTGTGACGTGGGTTTGCGCGGAGAGTTTGTTTGCAGCGAATCGGCGACACGCTCAGCCTTTCCGATCGTCTTTCGATATTTGCGAAACTATTCACTCGTCCGACTCATCTTATTGTGGACAATGAACTCAGACGATTGCCCCAGATGGAATCGTCACGCAACTTGTTTAGAATGAAACCATTCTTTTGGCCGGTTCGTAAACTTGGTAATTGAAGTGCTACGTAAGAAACTCTCGTTTTACGGCAGGCCGTAGGGGACTGCGTTTCGACGTTTACAATGCAGTTGTCTGCAGCTCGCGGTTAAACTATTCCATCTCCGATAAGGAAAAAAGAAATATGTCGTCAGACCAACCCGCTGATGCAGGTAAGCAAGACCTGAGCCAGGACGATATCAAAGCCCTCGACGAATTGAAGACCGCCCATGAGGCTGTTCGCAAAGAATTGGCCAAAGTGATTGTCGGCCAAGACATCGTCATTGAACAGTTGTTGACGTCGATCTTTGCTCAAGGGCACGTGTTGCTCGAAGGCGTACCGGGTTTGGCCAAGACGTTGATGGTCAGCACGTTGGCCAAGTGCTTGCAAATGACTTTCAGCCGTATTCAGTTTACGCCCGACTTGATGCCGTCGGACATCACAGGCACGGAAGTGATTCATGAAGACAAGGCGACTGGCGAAAGGCAATTCCGTTTTCTTTCCGGCCCCGTGTTCAGCAACATGATCTTGGCCGACGAAATCAACCGCACGCCGCCCAAGACGCAAGCTGCGTTGTTAGAGGCGATGCAAGAAAAGCAAGTGACGATTGGCGGCCAGCGACATCCGCTACCCGCACCGTTCTTTGTGTTGGCAACTCAAAACCCGATCGAGCAGGAAGGCACATACACTTTGCCGGAAGCCCAGCAAGATCGTTTCATGTATAAGGTGTTCGTCAAGTATCCGGGCTACGAAGAAGAATACAAAATCGCCGAAACGACGACGGCGGATTTTGACCCGACGGTCGAGGAGGTGCTCACCGGCGACAAGATCATGCACGTCCAACAACTGGTCCGCCGCGTGCCGGCCGCGCCTCATGTGATTCATTACGCCCTGCGTCTGGTGCGTGCCACGCGTGTGCACGAAGAAGGTTGTCCCGATTTCGTTCGCGAGTGGGTCAGTTGGGGTGCGGGACCGCGTGGTATGCAATACCTGCTGTTGGGTGGAAAGGCGCGAGCGATGCTTCAAGGCCGGTTCTTTGTCACGACCGACGACATCAAGGCGGTCGCGCATCCAGTCCTGCGACATCGAGTCATTACGAATTTCAACGCCGAAAGCGCGGGCACCACCGCCGACCATGTGGTTGATCGCTTGCTGGCCGAGATTTCGGATCGCAACGCGGGCGACGAAGTGGCACCAGAACTTGCGCGAGCGTTTGGTAGTTAAGCCGTTTTTACAAATGCGTTACATGTGGCCTGGACGGTCGCTACGTCGAACCACGCTAGAATGAAAGACCAACATGGCTCAAGCAGCACCAGCCGATGGCAAGAACTATCTTGACCCCAAGACGCTCGACAAAATCAAGCGGTTGGATTTGCGTGCGAGATTGGTTGTTGAAGGATTCATCACCGGACAACACCAAAGTCCTTACAACGGTTTCGCCGTCGAGTTCGCCAGCCACCGCGAATATGCGCCCGGTGACGAGATTAAACACATCGATTGGAAAGTCTGGTCGCGGACCGACCGGCTTTATATCAAGGAGTATGAGGAAGAGACCAACCTCAAGTGTACGATCATCCTGGACTGCTCCAAGTCGATGCGATACGGCGAAGCAAGCGGGTGGAGCAAGTTTGATTACGGAGCAACGTGTGCCGCCAGTATGGCTTACATGCTGCAGCAGCAAGCCGACTCTGTGGGACTGGTGACGTTCAACACGCGGGTCGAAAAGAATCTGACACCGAGCGGTCATCCGAGCCACCTGAAGCTGATGCTGCACGAGTTACAGCAAACGCAACCCGATTCACAAACCGACATCAGCAGCGTGTTCACGGAACTCGCCGGCCAAATCCGCCAGCGGGGGCTGGTCGTACTGATCAGCGACTTGTTTCTCGACCGGGAAACGTTGGCCGAGACACTGCAGCAATTTCGCATCCGGCAAAACGAAGTCATCTTGTTCCACGTGATGCACGAAGACGAATTAGAGTTTCCGTTTCAAGACAACACGCTGTTTCGCGGGTTGGAAGTGACTGAGCAACTTCACACCGAGCCGCGGGCGCTGCGGCGAGCGTACATCGAGTCGGTCGACGCGTTTTTAGAGGACGTGCGCAAGATCTGTGCGACCGCCGGCGTGGATTACGTGCTGATGAACACGAAACAGCATTTGGACGCGGCGCTGTCGAGTTACTTGATGTTCCGACAAAAAACACGACGGCGAGCAACGAGACGATAAGTACAGCGTAGCACAGGCTGCCAGCCTGTTTTGATACAGACAGGCTGGCAGCCTGTGCTACGGCAAAAGACGACGATAGGAACAACTTCATGACGTGGCTGAGTAGTTTTCTTCTGGCCCCCACACTCGCCGTCATCGGCGCGGTGGCGATCGCTTCGCCGATCATTATTCACTTGTTGAATAAACGCCGCTTCAAGATCGTCGACTGGGCCGCGATGGAGTTTTTGCTGGACGCCGACAAGAAGAACCGCCGTCGAGTGCGATTGGAAAACTTGATTCTTCTTCTGCTTCGTTGTCTCGCGCTGTTCTTGCTGGGCCTGTTGCTGGCACGACCGTTTGCCGAAAACTTGTTGACATCGCGGTTTGTGGAATCGCCGACCTACGAGCGTATCGTCCTGCTCGACGACTCGTTGAGCATGTCGGCCAAGACGGGCAAAACCACCAGTTTGGAAGAGGCCAAAGACAGCCTGCAAAGCATCGCGCAAGCTTTCGCCGAAAACCAATCCGACGATTTGCTGACGGTTTATTTAACCTCGCAACCCAAATCTCCGCTCGTCAACGGCAAACGCATCACCGACAAGTCGATCAAGGAAATTGAAGCAGAGGTCCGCAACATCCAGCCGTCCGACAAGTCAGCGAATCTGAGCCTGGCGCTGTTAGAGATCGAACAAGGCGTCTCCGGCGAAAAGAAGAACGTCAACCGCGTGGTCTACATCATGACCGATCTGCGCGAACGCGATTGGCAGGGCGACGAAAACACCGGAAACAAGAACCACCCAACGAACATCATCAACCGCTTGTCCAAGGATACCAGCGGCTGTTTCCTGGTCGATGTTGGCAGCGATGAAAAAGCAAACGTCGCGATCACGGAGATTCGGCCGGAAGATATTCTGATCTCTGGCGTGTCTTCGCGGTTCGACGTGACGGTTTCGAACTTGGGTAGCGAAACGGTCGAAGAATTGACCGTCAAGTTTATCGTCGGCAACGTCGGCGACACGCTGCCACTAGAGCAACAAGTGACGCGCATCGAGCCCGGTAAGTCCGAAACCGTGCAATTTAACACCACGTTTACGAACGAAGATTTGATCGATCTGGATTTTGACGAAGACAGCGCGGCCAATCGTCACAAGATGAATTCGATCCGCATCATGGCACAAGTTGTGTCGAGCAATCCCGATCGGCAAGATTTGTTGGTCGCCGACAGTGAGCGGTTTTTTGCGGCCCGAGTCGTGCGAGGAATTCCAACGTTAATCGTCGACGGCGAACCGTCGCCTCGTAGGATGTTTTCGGAATCGTACTATCTGGAACGGGCGTTGGAGCCGCCGGGAGATCATCTTTCTGGAGTCGTGGCGGACGTGGTGACGGACACCGAATTAGAAACCACCACGTTGTCGAAATACAAAGTCATTATTTTGTGCAACTTTGTTTGTGTTGATGAGAGCGTTCTGGACGAATCCGACGATGGCAAAACCGCGGGACAACCACGAGCCCGCTACGATCGGCGCATCGAACGATTGGAAAAGTGGGTGCGCGATGGCGGTAAGTTGGTCATCATGCCGGGCCATGCGGTGGACGCCGACGACTACAACGACATGGTCTACAAAAATGGCAATGGATTGTCGCCGTTTCGCTTGAACCGGCTGCACGGGATCGAAAACAAGTGGAGCAACATACATGTGGTTGACTCGAACCATCCCGCGCTGGGAGTGTTTGCCGGACAAGACAATCCACTTTTGGGACGTGTCAAAGTCATGAACTGGTGGGGTGCATCGCTGCCCGAGGACGCCTCGAATGTTTCGGTCATCGCCCGGTTAACCGATATCGATGATTCGCTGCTGATGGCGGAGAAGCCATTGGGTAATGGTCGCATCCTCGCGACGACGATTCCGGCGGACCGAGAGTGGACCAACTGGCCGGACGATCCCAGTTATTTGATTGCCATGAATGAACTGGTTAGACACATGGCCGGGAACCTGGTTGGCAGTGGCGACCTGCGCGTTGGCGAGCCGTTGCGGTTTGCGCTGGACCTGGTCGAGTATGAAGAGAGCGCCGAGTTGACGTTGCCCATCGAAAATGAACTTCCCGTCACGGTGCAGGCGGTCGAACGACAGGACGAGTCGACCGACGATGCACGTTCTGGTGATGGCGAACAGGATCTGCCAACGGCGACGAACACCGTTTGGCAGGTGGATTATCGGGGCGTCCGGCGCCGCGGCTTTTATGAATTGAACTTAGCCCGCAATTCCGGCGGCAACGAGGGTGTTTTGTTCGCCGCCAACGTCGATCCGGCGGAAAGCGATTTGCGTCGCCTGACGGCAGTGGGACGCCAGAAGTTGACCGGCGAAAATGTTAGAATCGTCAGCAGCAGCCAGGCCGCCGCGCAAGCTGTGCGTGGCCTGCGCAAAGAACTTTGGAAGATTCTGTTTTACGCCGTAGTGATCGCGTTGTGCGTGGAACAGTTTTTAGGCTGGTATTTCGGAACGAAGAGATGAACACACCGATGCTAATCTTCAAGTCGGTCCCCGTTGCGGTACATGGCGACAAGTCGGTAGGGGTCCGTCAGATCCGAGTTGTCGTAAACGAGGACGTACGGGAGTTCATCAATCGCCCGCTGCAGGTTCTCCAACGTTCGGCTGAATCGGTTTCGCAGTTTTTCGTCGGGCACGTCGTGCCCACCTTGCGCAACACGGATCGAGACTCGCTCGACCGACGTTTCGGCGTCGGTGATGCGGATGAAAATCAAAACGACCTGATAACCCTGAGCGGCCGCTTCGCGCAGAAACCGCACTTTGTCGCCCACCGGATCAGAAAAGACGGTCTCAAAGATGAAGCTTTCGCCGCGGGCAACCAGCGCCTGCCTCAACGCCGACGCCGCTTCCGCCGCTTCATATGGGCTGACGTTCAACTCGTTGGCGACGTCGTCCGCGTTGACGAACCGCAGCCCTGTGTCGGCAAGATGGCTGTGGTAGAAAGTTGTCTTGCCCGCGCCGTTCGATCCGGCAATCGCCACGATGATCGGCCGCGCATCGAGGAAGTCGAATTCCAGCATTACGGCTCGACCGGTTCAAAGCAGCGATTCACGAATCGGCCGACCGTCTCCGTTCCGTCTGCTTCGGTCCGACGAAGAAGCCCCGGCGATTCAGGAACTGGCTCGAAGTGTGGAAACGGCCGCGTGTCGAGAAAGTCGCGGACTCGCTGTCGGCCCTCTTCTGAGTCCACATTGGCAATCGCTTCGGAAAGCGGGCGCTCGGAACTCGCCCGTTTCAACGCCAAAGCTCGATCGCCGCGCAGCAGCGGTTCGATCGCCCGGCCCAACTGCGCCCAAAACTCGATCTGTCCGGCGATTGACCGTTGCGACGCTTCGGCGATCGTCCGGGCATCACAGACCAATTCATCAGAAAGTTTTACTGGTTGGCTCATTACAACAAGGGTAGCATTTTGCTACCGAAAAGTCCACGCTCACATAACGAACTAAAGAGCGAGAGGGATCCGATGTTTGAATTGACTCGATCGAACTGTTGCTTGTCGTTGCTGGCAGTGCTGCTCCTCGCGTTCAGCACAAACATGTTTTCGTTTGCTGCTCCGGACGATGACGACGAAAACCGTTATCCCGAAGGGGCACCGCTCAAAACCGATCCTGAACTCGAACGCCTCCTGGCGCGTGCCGAGAAATTTGCTTCCGAAGGCCGCTTCGACTTGGCGTCGATCTTGTGGCAAAAGGTGCTCGAAGATTCATCTGATACGTTGATGACACGGGACGGGCGCGTCTACACGACGTTGGCGGTCGAAGTCGAACGTACGATCGCCAAATTGCCGCCCACCGGTTTGCGCGTCTATCGCATTACGGCGGATGGCGAAGCCAAGGCGTTGTTGGCCGACGGTAAGGATGAGAATCGGGAAGAGGCCCAGTCGAACATCGTCAAGAAATACTTCCTCAGTTCGCTCGGCGACGACGCGGCTTATGAGCTGGGTTGTCTCGCACTGGATCGGTACGATTTCGTCGGAGCCACGCGACTGTTCAAAAAAATCCTGGACCAACATCCCGATCCGTCGATTTCGAAGGCGGAGATTTGGATGCGGCTGGCCGTCGCGGCAGCCCATGTCGGAGACTCGTCGGCCGCGGGCGAAGCGATCAAGCAGATGAAAGACTCGTCGGACGATCTGCCTAGCGAGGAAGTCATTGCGGCCGTCGAGAAGGACATTGCGCGAATCAGCGATTCATCCATCACGATTGCTTCGTCGTCCGACAATTGGAACATGACTTTGGGCGGTCCTGCTCGCCGGGGCCACATGCGGAAGCTTCCTGATGCGGTTACCAAGGCGACGCTGACCAAGGCGTGGAATTATCATTTTCCAATGAATTTCACATCGGCGACGCAAAACAACGCACAAGGCAGGTATCTCCGCAAAGGACCTATCGCCGTCGAGCCGCTGGGTGTGGACCCGTCTGGCAAGGGGTTGATCAATCGTTGGAAGAACGGAGGCTGGATGCCTAGCGGCCAGCTTCTGATTTCCGGCGGCAAGATCTTTTTCAAAACTAACAACGATTTGACTTGCTGGGATGCTTCGGCCGAAGATGACCAACCCGCCTGGCGGACCGCGTGGCTCAATCAATTCAAACCCGACGCCAAGACGGCGATGATGAGCCAGATGTTCAAACAAATGGGCGTGCAAGTACAAGGTCGTAACAGGCCCACCAGTGCCGCGGAAGTCATGTTGTTTGGCGACCGCGTGCATCAATCGTTTTCGATTTCCAACGGCGTCATCTTCAGCATCGAAGGGCGTCGCGTGCCACGACATGGTGGCGGTGCCGTCGTCGCGGCCAGTTCCGCACAACAACCTTGGAGATTTGGCCAAGTGCCACGCCGGACACGTCAGAATTGGCTGGCCTCGTACGACATCAAAACGGGCAAAGCTAAATGGTATCGTAGCCCCAGCGAAAAAGAAAAGTCTGACGGTACGGTCGATCGTGGTTTCATGGCCGCGCCGGTTCCGTACGGAAACTTCTTGCTCGTGCCCGTGACCGATGCGGGTGCGATGTGGCTGTATGCGTTGAACAAGAACGACGGTTCGACGGTTTGGAAGTCCTACTTGTGCGACGAACCGGCCGGCGGTTGCGAGGCGTGGTCGCCCATTGGCGTGTCGATTGATGGTCGCGAAGCCTATGTCGTATGTGGTTCGGGTGTCGTATTTGCGGTGGACGCCGTGTCGGGCGACATTCGATTTGCCGTGCGATACGAGCGCAGCGGCAAGCCTAGCCAGATGATGCGTAATTTTGGCCGCCAAGGCGCACAAATGAAGGACCTGGTCGGCTGGAAAGAAGATATTGCCATCCCGTTTGGCCACCAACTTGTCGTGTTTGCCTCGGACCACGATGGGCTGTTTGCCATCGACCGAAGGACCGGCAAGGAGCTCTGGTACACGCCGCGCACTCCTTACCAGCACGCGTCGAGCTATTGCATGGGCGTCATCGGTGCCAAGATGATCGTCGGTGGCAAGAACGTTGTGCGACGCTATGATCTGGACAAAGATGGAAAATTGATGTGGGAATTGGAGTTTGACGATTCCTACGGGCGCGGTGTTTTGACGGAGGACGCCGTGTTTGTCCCGGTCAAGGATTCGATCGTAAGAATCGACTTGGAAACGGGCAAGAAGACCGCACAGGTTGGCGTCCATCTGAGCACAGAAACCGACCCGGTTGGCAACCTTTATAGTGACGGCGAAAAGCTGTGGGTGTTGTCCGGGAACAATGTTTATGCGCTGACCAACCGCGATCAACGCCTTGCGGTGTTGGCCGATCGAATCCGTGAAGGCAACGTGGATGCCTTCCTGGAACGAATGCAACTGCTCGCCAAAGACGGCCAACTCGACGCGGCGGTGAAGGACCTTGTTGATGCGTTTGAGGTCATCTCCGCGAAGCAAGGCCAGGAAACCGCATTCTCCACGTTGCTCGGCGGCATCAACCTGATTAGTCTGCCGACGACGAAACCGGAATCGGCGTTGGATCTGGTGGGACGGTTTTGCGTTGACGTGGCGGCCGAGTCAGGCAGCAAAGTCGAGGCGGATGATGCTCTCACGATGTTGGACGGAATCGTTTACGCCTCGCTGCAGACGATTCGCAAAAACGAGGCGAAAGGACATGTTTCACCAATACTGCAAATCGCACCCGTGTTGAAGAAAACCCATCAGTTGATCTGCGGCCGGCAAGCGTTGAAGGCGACCGCCACAGAAGATGATGCGGCCAGTCTTCAAAAAGTCATCGCGGAGGGCGAGTTGACCGCGAAGCTCATCGCCATCGAAGCTCTTGCCCACGTGAAGAAAGATGGGACGAAGGGTGTGCTGACCTCGTTGTTGGAATCCGACGAGGAACTGGTGCGTCACATGGCCGCCCGTGGACTCGCGGTTCTAGGCGAGCCAAGTTCATTGACGGCTCTGGTGAGCCAATTGGGCTCGGACAATCCTCGAATTCGCCTGCAAAGTGTCCAGGTGCTCCGCTCGCTGACCGGGCAAACCTTTGACTACCCGTCCTATGCCGACAAAGCAAGACGCGCGGCGGGTTTGAAAGCGTGGCGAGATTGGGTCGCGGACAACGGGGCCACGGCCGAACTCAAACTGCCGCTGCCCGACACCGAACCCATGCTGGGCCGCACGTTGATCACTTTTTACAATCACAACCGCATCGTCGAACTCAACGCCAGTGGCAAAGAAGTCTGGCGCAAAGACAATATTCAAGGCCCCTGGGCCGTCCAAGGATTGCCCAACGGACACCGGGTCGTATCGTTGTACGGCAGCAACGCGGTCGTAGAATTCGACGAGAACGGCAAAGAAATCTGGCGCAAAGATGGTTTGCCCGGCCAGCCGTTTGGCGTCCAACGATTGCTCAATGGCAATACACTGGTGGCCTGTTCCGACAGCCAACGCGTGATCGAATATCGCGCCAATGGCGAAGTTGCCTGGCAAGCGACGGTGAGTAACCGCCCGATGGATGCGCGTCGGTTGGAAAACGGCAATACGTTGGTTGCCTGCTCGGGCGACCACCGGATCGTCGAAGTGGACAGCGCTGGAAAAGAAGTCTGGGAACTGCGCAACATGCAGGGACCGATCTCCGCCCAACGGCTGGACAATGGCAACACGTTGGTCGTGCAAATGAGTGGCCGCAAAGTTGTCGAAGTGGACCGTGAAGGCACGGTGATTTGGACCCGCGCCAACTTGACCAACCCCTATGATGCCCAACGGCTGCCCAACGGCAATACGATCATTGGTGACCAGAATGGCGTGAAAGAGTACGACGCGAAAGGCAATGTTGTTTGGCAGCACGCCGGCAAACAAGTCAGCGGAGTTTCGCGATATTAAAAACTGTAGGACGGATTGCCAATCCGTCCGCTGCCACAGAAAGATAAAGCGGACGGATTGGCAATCCGTCCTACTACAAAATATGAACGAATTCGAAACAACCTGGTTCGGCAAACTCTTGTGGATCCTGGGCTTTGACGCCAGCCAAATTCCATCGGGAACGACTTCGGTGGAGTTTATGTGGATGAACATGCCGGTTTCGTGGGGTGTGTTCGTGCTGGTCGGCGCGGTGCTTGCCGTCGGCGTGTTTGTGTTCTTCTTGTACGTCCGCGAAATTGACACTTGTCCGCGCGGATTGAAGATCTGCCTGGCGGCGATTCGTTTCAGCGTCTTGTTCCTGTTGGTCATGGTGTTGCTCGGACCCGCGCTGCGATACAACCAGCGGCGAACGATCGAACCGTTCGTCATGCTGGCTCGCGATGCTTCGCAGTCGATGAGCACCAAGGACGAGTATCTCGACGAGTCGGCCGCGGAATCGGTCGCCAAAGCGCTCGGCATCTCTGTTGAGGATGTCCGTCGTCGAAAGGTTTCCCGCGCCGAACTGATGAACGAGTTGTTGAAGCAAGACGACTACAAATTCATTAAGAAACTGCAATCGTACGGCATGGTCCGGGTGTTGGACTTTTCGCACGAAGTGCGGACTGTTGGAACATTGGCCGCGCGATACAACGTCGATGTCAATCCTAACGCCGCCGCCGATGACGACACGGATGGAGACTCACCAGCCGCGGTCGTTTCGCCGTTGGAGCCGTTTGGCCGGGGAACAGATTTCGGCGCGGCGATTAACGAAGCGATCGGAGTGAACCCGTTGGCGGCCGTCATTGTTTTTTCCGACGGACAACGCACGCTGGGTGACGAATTGGCCAAGATTGGCGAGCGGCTGAAAAAGAAAGGCATCAAGCTGTTTGTCGTTGGTGTCGGTGATCCACGGCGCTCGCGAAACATTCGGGTCAAGGAAGTTTACGTCCGCGAAAAAGTTTGGCCGAACGAACCGTTCGAAGTCGACACGGTAATCGACGTCGAGGGCGAAGATATCGAGCAGAAGCAACTCAGCGTTCAGTTGTATCAAGATCCGGGCGACGGGACTCCGATTCAACGGCAAATGGTCGAAGTGCCCAAAAATGGCGGGCTGATTCGAACCAAGTTCGGCGTCATGGTGCCGGCGGCTGGCAAATACAAGTACAAAGTCGTCGTCCAGTCGATTGATCGAGAACGCAAGACAGACGACAACGAGGAAGAGTCTGGAACGATCGAGGCGGTTGAGCGCAAGGCCAAGGTGCTGTTGATCGCCGGAGCGCCGACTTGGGAGTATCGGCTGGTCCATCGTTTGTTGCAACGCGACGAGACGATTTCGCTTTCGTGTTGGCTGCAAACGCTGGACGAAGAACGGCCGCAAGAAGGCAACGAACCGATCAACAAACTGCCGACCACGAAAGACGAGTTGGCCAAGTACCACGTTATCATGATGTTCGATCCGAATCCGGACGAATTCGACGACGAGTGGATTCGAATGCTGAAGGATTTCGCGGCCAAACAATCTGGCGGTGTTTTGTACATGGCGGGTCCGAAATACGCCGGCTCGTTTCTCGGCGGCAATCGCACCGGAACTCTGAAAGATATTCTGCCGGTTCGATTTGGCGATGTGCAGCGTGAGACGTTGTTTGCCGAAACGTCGCACCAATCAGACTTGCAAGTCGTCTATGAAAATGTCGACCATCCGGTGATGAGTTTTTCTAAAGATCCCAATCGTAATCTGTCGCACTGGGAAAACCTGCCGGGCATCTATTGGAGTTTTCCATCGCTTGGCACGAAGCCCACCGCCAAGTTGCTGCTCAAACAAACCGACGCGTTTTTGGGACTGACCGACGATAACGCCAGACCATTGCTCGTGACCGGTCGATACGGGCCGGCCAACACAGTTTACATCGGCTTCAACGGTTCATGGCGCTGGCGACGCGTGGGCCGGCAGGCCGAGTTCTTTGACAAATACTGGTTGCAGATCGTGAGGTATTTGATCGAGACCCGCACGCTGCAGAACCAGCGTCGCGGCTACGTTGAACCGGAACGCGACGAATACGAAGTGGGCGAAAAGATTGTGCTGATCGCGCAGCTCAAAGATCCCGCGCATGACCCGTTGGCCGTGGACGAAGTCAATGCTCGACTGCGTAGCGGCTCGGCCAGCGGTACGGCGTTGGTGTTCAAAAAGATCGAAAATCAACCCGGTCAGTACGAAGCCACGATCACGGCCCGCGAAGAAGGCAACTACACGGTCGAGATCGACTTGCCGGGCTCCGAAGGCACTGAGGCAACGAAGGTTGACACGGCGTTTACCGTTCGGCTGCCCAGCTTGGAAACCGAGCAAGTTTGGCTCAACGAAGCGTCTCTGCGCGAAGTCGCCGAGAAATCCGGCGGCCAGTATTTTACGATTAACGAGTTGGACAAGTTGTCGGCCAGCGTTCCGTTTCTGCCGGAGAATATCGAAGTCAAAGGCAGACCCGAATTGTTATGGAGTTTGCATCAGGTTCCGTATCGATTGATGATCTTGCTGGTGCTTTTGCTGTCCGTCGAATGGGCGTTGCGGAAAGGGTTTAGACTGCTGTGAGCGACATGACCGTAAATCGACCGCTGGCGGGATCGGCCCGTTCATCCGGAAGTATCCCCCGCCCGATTGCCAGCCGGCTTGGCTGGTTGCGACGCAAATTGCTGGCCTGGGTGTTTGTGGATGGGGCGGCTTGGCTCTTTTGGCTCGCGCTCGTCGTGTTCGCGTTCGACTTTGGTTTGGATTGGTTGTTTCGCATGGACATGGCCCAGCGCGGAGTGATGCTGGTGTTGATGATCGCCGCGGTCGGGACGATGGTCTTTTGGCGTTTGGTTGCGCCGCTGCGTCGCGTGCCGACCGATGACGCATTGATCCTGGAAGTCGAACAAAAGCACAAAGAGCTTGGCGAAAGCCTCATCAGTGGCGCGCAATTCTCGCGATTGGGTGACGACGTCACGAAGCAAGGCGTGTCGATGGAAATGGTTCACGCGACCATTGATGCGGGGACCAAGGCCGCGGAACGAGTGAGTTTTGGCGACACGCTCAACAAGAGCAAGTTTTTCGTCAATCTGTTTCTAGCACTCGTCGCCATGATTGGTGTCGGCGCGGGTGTCGCATGCGCCGCGATGAATCTGGGTGACATGGGGCTGCTCGCGCGTCGAAATCTTTTGCTCAGCGATGAGGACTGGCCTCGCGATATTCACATCGCCATCATCAACCCCGATTGGCTCGGCCGCCCCATCGCGCATGGCGAGACTTGGATCCAATACGTTGGCATTGAAAAAGACAGCAAAAAAATGCCGGAGCTTGTGTACGTGGATCGGTTCGGAGAGTCATCGAGCACTCAACAGTCTCACACCGCGCAACTCATTGAGTCCAAAGATCCGGAGTACCTGCAATTCAAAGAGTCGTTCGACGAATACGCCCAGGTATATAAGGTGACCGTCCGTGGCATTGATATCGAAGGCGATTTTCAATACCAGGGCCGAGCGATCGAACCGAGCGAAGGTTTTACTTTTCGCAACACCGAGGTCACGACCGACCTTTACAACGTGCATGTGGTTGAGCAGCCGGTGATGGTCAAGCTGGCCATCGAGATGACGCTTCCCAAATATGCGGGGGGTACCACGCATACGATTCAGCCGGGGCAAAGCCCGTATTTCGTCAAAGGCAGCAGCTTGCGATTGGAAGGAACGTCAAACAAATCTCTTGTGCGTGCCAAGCTTCAATACGTCGAGCAATCTTACGCAACCAGCGACGACGAAGGCGAATCAAGCGGCCCGCCCAGTTGGCCCTTGGAAGTTTCCGATTCGAATCGTGTCACAGGATTTGTTCCGGGCGCCGACGTTCGCCACGGAAAATATCAGATCGTCTTGAAAGACACCGACCAGGTCGAATCGAATAACCCGACGACTTTCACGATTAACATCCGCCCCGATCGTGTTCCCAAAGTGCGTGCGGAGTTGCACGGGATCAGCGGCATGGTCATTCCGAAAGCTATGATACCGACCACCGTCAAAATCAAAGACGATTTCGCGATCACCAAGATCGATTTGGCCTATCGCTATCGAGGCGATGGTCAGGACGCGGCGCTAGGCAAGGGCGAGATTCCGTTTGGCGGTCCCCAGGAATTGATGGAACAATCAAGCTTTGCGTCGATCAGCATGATGTCGAGTTGGTTGATCCAGGGCGTGGCGCATCCGGCGCTGGCCATTGCGGGATCGAGTCAACAATTCGGTGCGGGAGCCCAGCGCCAGTTTGCCTTCGATGGGTTCGACTATTATGACATTTTCGATCTTGAGCCGTTGGGCATTCCGCCCGGCGTCACGTTGACGTTCGAAATCAAGGCCGAAGACAACGACACACTTTCCGGTCCCAACCAGGGCAGTTCGACAGAGTTTCTGGTCCTCGTCGTCAGCGAAGAGCGGTTGCGAACGGATCTGCTGCGTCGTGAAAAAGAACAACGGCAGGAATTCGAGCGGCTGATCAAAGAGCAAGAAGACCTGCACGTAGAATTAAAGGCACTAGCTGCCGAGACTCGCGCGGGCGGTGTGTATGACAAAAAGCAGCGCGTGTTGCTTCGCGACGGACAACGCAAACAAAAAGTGATTGGTACCAACATCGCCGAGATTTCCGAGCGGCTTGAAATGCTGTTGATCGAGGCGGAGAACAATCGCTTGGAAGCGGAAGGCAGCAAGTTTCATCGGCGGCTGGCGACGGGTGTCATCTTGCCCATGTACGCGCTGGTCGAACGACCGCGGCCCTCCGAGGACGAAGAAGCGGAAGAGTTGCCGAACATCCCCAGCGTCGAGGACGGTCTGCACAGCGTTCGTCAATTCGACATGCAAGAGTCATTCGAAGCTCGCACCCAGCGGCTGGATGAAGTGGTCGCCGAGCAAGAGATGATTCTCAACATCATGCGAGACATCCGCGACCAGATGGTCAAGTCGGAGAGCTTTCAGGAAGCGGTGCAATTGCTGCACGAATTGGAATTGCTGCAAAAGGGCGTCCTGGATCTGACGCTTGACGAGTTGGACGAACTGCTAAAGCGATTGTTCGACGAAGGTGGCAAGGCAAAACCGAATAGTCCCAGCGAGCCGAATAACCCGTAGATTTTCCCTCGTGCGAGGCCGAAACGGGCTCAAAATCCAGTGATCACAAGGATTTATGCAAAAACAAGTTGTTGACGCAAGCCACAATATCATAGAATCAATAATTCTCTCCCCACTTGTGCGAACTTTCGTACGACCAAACACGACAAAAGTAAACCGGTACTGCCGGAGACGGCCCAGAGCCTGAACTCCAAAACCAAATCCGAAGGTCGGAGCCATTGAAATGAGATTACGCTTCAAATCAGTTTTCGCGCTTCTCTTTCTCTTTATTCTCAGCGTCGCGATTGGCGAAGAAGGCAAAGAAGCCAAAGACACTGGCAAGCCGTCTGCCTTAGGTGTGCGGCAGGCTCGTGTTGAACAAAAAATGGATGAGATTGGGTTTCGGTTTAAGGAGCTACTGCAAAAGCTGGAGGAGAACGAGCCGGAGCGTGCCAAGCGGCTGAAGTTGGCGTTGGATCGCGCGGGTGAATTGAACATGAAGAACCGGTTGAAGCAGATCACGATTCTGCTCAACGATGACGCACTCGATGTCGCATCCGAAGAACAACACGAAGTGCTGGGCGATATTCGCGAGTTGATCCGGTTGCTTCTTGAGGATCAGGACCGCAACAACGAAATCGCGATTCTCGAACAAATCCGCAGGGAATTGCAAAACGCAATCAAGGATCAAAAGACACAAAAACGCGAAGCTGATAAGGTTGCCAACAAGGAGAAAACGCTGTCGGATTTGGACGCCCAGATTCGTGCCGTTCGCGAGTTGATTGAAAAACAGGCGAACGTCAACGCAGGTATCGGTGCAGCTCGCAAGAGCGGCCCTCAAGCTGCCCGCAAAGTGGCCGACGACCAACACAAGGTCCGCAAAGAAACAGAGCAAGTCGCCAAAGCAATTGGCAAAGCCGGTGGACAGGGTGAAGGGTCGGAGTCGAAAGGATCCGAAGGCGCGAGCAAAGGATCTGAAGGCGGATCGAAGGGATCCGAAGGTGGATCCAAAGGTTCGGAAGGCGGATCAAAGGGTTCCGAAGGCGGGTCGAAAGGATCTGAGGGTGGATCGAAAGGGTCTGAAGGCGGCAGCCAAGGTTCACCGAGTGGTTCCGATCAGCCAAAAGAACCTGGACAGCGCCAGTTGGAGAACGCCTCCAAACATCAACAGAATGCAGAAAACAATCTTCAGGACGGCAAAAACTCCAGTGCCGCCGACGAAGGTAAAGAGGCAGAGGACGATTTGAAAGCGGCCCTGGCTGATTTGGAAAAGGAACGTCGAAGGATTGCGTCCTTGCCACCCGAAGCGTTCGACAAAATGGCCGACAAGCAGGACAAGACGGCGGACAAAGTGGCCAAGATCGAAAAGGCGATGGAAAAGCAAGGTGGCGGCAGCGGGAAGGGAAGCGGCACGAAGTCGAGCAGCGGTGGTGGTAAGCCTGGTCAAAAGCAAGTGCAGCAAGCACAGAAGAATATGAAACAGGCTTCCGGTGATTTGCGAAAGCAAGATCCCGAAGGTGCCGCTCGCCAACAAGACGAAGCCATTCGCCAACTCGAAAAAGCATTGCGAGAAATCGAAGAACGGCTCGCTCAATTGCGTGAGGAAACTCAGGAAGAAAAACTGGCGCGTTTGGAAGCACGTTTCGTCGAGATGCTCGCGCGGCAGGAAATCGTTTCGCTGGAAACGAAGACAATGGATCAGAAAAAGCTGGACAACGGCGTTCTGCGTCGCACCGACCGGCTGGCCATCGCCAAGCTGGCTGTTGACGAGCGTGAGCTTGCCGAAATGGCTCAGCAGGCGTTAGACATTCTGATTGAAGATGCCACCAGTGTCGTTTTCCCGGCGATTGTCGAAGGGCTGCGCGATGACTTAGTTCGAGTCGCCGAATTGCTTGAGACTCAGGAGACCGGCGATTACACGCAGTATCTGCAGAGCGAAGTGGAGACAACGCTGGAAGAACTAATTGATGCCCTCAAGAAGTTGCAAAAGCAAAAGAAAGAAGGCGGTGGTGGTGGCGGAGGCGGAAGTTGCGAACCGCCACTGTTGCCCAACTCGGCCGAATTGAAGCTTCTTAAGTCGGCCCAACTTCGCGTGAATCGACGCACCAAGGCGTTCGACATCAATCGCCCTGAAGGCACACTGGACGAAGTATTCACCAAAGAAGTCAAAGACATCGGCCTCCGTCAGTTGGAGATCGCGCTCATGACCGAACAAATCATTGAACGGTCGATGATTGCTCCGTTGAAGTGATTGCCTGGAGTGCCGCTGGCTCTGTCAGTGCTGGATTGAAGTGGAGAACAATGATTCACTGGCAGAGCCAGTGGCACACTTTGAAATCTCGATAAACCCAAAAGGATGAAGCAATGAAACTATTCCTCGCCATTACGATTGCCTTGCTGCCGTTAGTCGCCAGCGCGGGTTCTGTCGAACAAGAAACGAAAGTGATCGACAGCTTCATCGCTTCGCTCGATTCCAATCCGCAGTTGAGTGACGAGAATCGTGAAAAAGTCGTCGCCACCGTCAAGGAACTGCGCGACGACGAATACAATCGCACGCTGTCGATCACCGAAGGCTTGCGCGAGATCTATCCTGATTTTCGTACCGCGCTCGAGTCGATGGGCGAAGAAGATTTGACACCCGCGATCACAGCCTTGTCAAAACTCTCCAAATCGGAAGACCCCTTCCTCGCGACCGAAGCAACGTTCTACCTCGCACAAGCCTATTCGTTTGCCGAGCAGTACGAGACGGCCATGCCCATCTTGAAAGACTTGGTCAACAAGCCGGACGCGACGGTGCAAGTGGGTGACGCGACTTTTTTGTTGGGCGTTGCACAAGCGAGAACGCTGCGTCGCAAAGATGCCATCGAAACGCTTCACAAGTTTGAAAAGGAGAATCCAAACGCGCCCGAAAGAATGCGAATCGCTGCGTGGCGACAACGTGAGCAACTGCAAATGCTGGAGGACGGATCGCTGGCAGACGTCTATGACCGTATGGATTTTTCCCGTCGGCATCTGATTCTAGAAAACTCCGGCAAGGAGCCACAAACGGAACAAGAAAAAATCGTGGCGATGCTGACGAAGCTGATCAAACAAGCCGAAGAACAAGAGTGCAACTGCAGCGGCCAGGGACAAGGCCAAGGAAAGCAAGCCAAGAAAGGCGAAGGCGAGGGTCAAGGCAAAAACACCAACGGTGGTGGCGGCAGCAAGCAGCCGAACCGGAAGGTGGTTCGTACCTTTAACGATGGACCGCAGAGTCCCTGGAGCAAGCTGCGTGACCGCAAACGTGATCCTGCGTACAGCGCGATTAAGGAAAAGTTCCCAGCACGTTATCAGCAGTTGATTGAACAATACTACAAGAGTTTCGAAAACGAAGGCAGCTAGTAGAAACGCTTGTTGCTGGCTTGCGAAGTTTTCTTGAACTTCGCAGGTCTTGAGTCGGCAGTCGGCTCCTCGTCTTCTCAACCCTTTTCGTTAGGGGACGGTAACGCATGGACGGCGTGGGACGTACAATGGAGTGTGGTATGTTTCTCCATCTTCGGAACTGACCCCATGTTTGGATTCTATCGAACGGTTTTGCTCGCTATCTTCGCGATTCATCTAGCGTTTGCCCCAGCAACCCTCGACGCCCAGACGCCACGTCTTGTACTACTCGATGGCAATTCCGTTTCTGGTGCGATTTCGGCAATCAGCCATGAAGGCGTCGTGACGGTCGATGGCATTGACGAACCGCTAGAATTGGAAGGGTTGCGAAGCATTGATCTGGCGAAAGTCACATCACGTCCTCCGAATTCGAAAATATCCGTCCAATTGGCAGGCGGCGGGATACTGCACGCCAGGGGTGTTACGATTCGCAACGAAGAGAGTCAAGTCACTTGGCGTTCCGACCAGCAATTCACACTCTCCATCGATGCCCTTCATGCGATCAAGTTCAATGCCAGCGGCACGGATGGCGGATTTGATCGCGCGTTGAACAACCCGTCGCCGCAATCCGACCGTGTGTTCGCCGAGGTCGAGGATGACAAGATCCAGACCTTTCCGGGTTTGTTAGTCGAGTTGTCGGATTCTGAAGTGGTTTTCATGTTTCGTGGAAAAGAGAGGAAGTTGCCACGCAAGAAAGTGTTTGGCATCGTCTTCGCGCAAGTCGCGGGCGGAGCGGGTAAGCAATTGAATTCCATGGTGCAGTTGCGCGACGGGTCGCTTATTCCCGGCAACCTCGATTCTCTTGTCGAGGGCACATTGCAAATGACCTTGGTCGGGGAAACGGCGATCAAACTCCCTTGGGATGCCATCGCGTCAATCAGGATTCGGTCCAGCCGGCTTGCTTACCTTTCCGATTTGAATCCGGAAGAGGAAAAACAAGCGCCGATTGTGACAATCGCCCATCCATGGCAACGAGACCGCAGCGTGCTGGGCGCGCCGTTGACCTTGCGAGACAAAGATGGAAGTGAGCAAGTCTTTAGAAAAGGCGTGGGTGTTCATGCACGATCGGAACTCACTTTTTCGCTGGACAGTCGCTTCGATGAATTCGCGGCGACGATTGGCATCGATGCCGAAACAGAGGGACGTGGGAATTGCGAGTTTATCGTGATTGCGGATCGAAAGCGTGTCTTCTCGCAACAGGTTAAGGGCTCGGAACCGCTGCGCAAAATCAGCGTCGATGTGTCGGGTGTTGAAATGTTAACATTGCTGGTCGACCCTGGAGCGGATCTCGATTTGGCTGATCATGCCGATTGGTGTGACGCTCGATTGATTCGAAAGTCGAAGAAGTAGATTCATGGTTTTTCTAAGAAACTTTTGGTCCGCGTTATGTGCCGCATTGCTCCTGCCGCTCATCGGGGCGGTTGTAATCATCGCCCAGGACACCCTCGCGCCAACAGCAATCGATGAGCAGGAATCCTTGACGGTCGAAGAGATCGCGTTAATCAAGGCAGCTCAACAGCGGCGTATCGATTCGGTTGCCGGCGTGTATGGATCGGTTGTCGCGGTCTATGGCAGCGACAAGAAGGGTGGCGGATCCGCGGTGATTTACGACGAGCGGGGATTCGCTCTGACAAACCATCACGTGGTTGCCGGCGCGGGCAAGCAGGGTTGGGGCGGGTTGGCCGACGGCAAACAGTATCGCTGGAATCTGATTGGCACGGATCCCGGCGGAGATGTGGCGATTATTCAGTTGACGGGGAAGGACAAGTTTCCCGCGGCTCCAATCGGAAATTCGGACCTGGTTCGTGTGGGCGATTGGGCGATGGCAATGGGAAACCCGTTCTTGCTCGCGGAAGATCAACGGCCGACCGTCACGTTGGGAATCGTCAGCGGGGTCAAGCGATATCAACACGGTGCCGGACTCAACACACTGGTCTATGGCAACTGCATTCAGATCGACAGTTCGATCAATCCGGGCAATTCCGGCGGGCCGTTGTTTAATCTGTCGGGTCAGATCATTGGCATTAACGGCCGCGGTAGTTTCAAGGAACGTGGCCGGGTCAACGTTGGTCTCGGCTATGCGATCTCCAGCAACCAGATCAAAAACTTCTTACCAGATCTGTTGGCAACCAAAATCGCGCAACATGGCACGCTGGATGCTTTGTTTGGTGATCGCGGCGGCAAAGTGATTTGCGAGACGATCAACCTGGACGCGCCAATTGCCGATTTGGGCTTGGACTTGGGCGACGAATTGTTGGAATTCGAAGGCCAGAAGATAACGAGTGCGAATCAGTTTACAAATCTGGTCAGCACGCTGCCCGCCGATTGGCCGACACATTTGGTGATTGATCAAGGTGGCCAGCGCAAAGAACTTTGGGTCCGTTTATACGCGTTGCCCTACAAAGCGCAACAGGCTCCGCCGCAGCCCATGCCCAAGGGAAAAGACGGCGATGACAAGGAAAAGAAGGAGCCACCCAAAATCCCAGCGGGTCCCAAAGTGGCAATCGTCAACCCTGGTACGATTCGTGACGCGAAGCTTAATCTGGAGAACTGCCGATATGTTATCGGCCGTTGGAAAGAGAGTGTCGGCGTCGACCAGCAAGCTTCAAAGTACTTGAAATGTGAGGATCAAATCCTCCGCGAAGATCTGTCCGTCGGATCCCAAACAATCGTCACCGCAGCGGACGGGCGATTTTTTATCGAGCTTGAAGAGGGCGACGACAAGAACACGTATGGATACGACGGAAAACAGTTTTGGGCAGCGGAAGGTGACGAGCCGGCCTCGCAACTGACGATGGCCAAGGCGCTCTTGAATCCGTACATTTCACAAGTCGCCACGCTTGCCGCGCTGTTTCACGAAAAACCATTGGAATCATTTGGCGAGTTGCAACTTGATGGCAGCGACAAATCCCAACGACTGCCAGCGTATCGCATCAAGGCCACGGATGCAGAAGGTGATTGGTTTTACGTGTGGCTGAGCGTGATCAATGAGCAAAGCAATTTGGAGGTCAGGCTGCTCAAAGCAAGCCCTGATATCGATGGCGATGGGCCGCAAGGTGCAGTGACCTATTCTGATTGGCGACCGGTCGGAGGCGTCCAGTGGCCACATCGGCGTGATTTCGTGCGGGGTTTGTCGGAGAAGCGTGTAGTGAGTTTTGTAACAGAAAACTGCGAGTGGACTGACGATATTTCAGAAGCCGTTTTTGAGAAACCAGATGCAAAAGAGAATTAGAGCAAAGTTCGTCGTGACCGCATTGATACTGGTTGCGGCAAGTGAGCTGACCGCACAACAGTTCGGCGGGTCGTTTGGCGACGCAGTTGAATTTGCGCAAAAACGGTCTGTGAAACTCTATGGAGCTTCGATCGGACGCGTGTCGGGATTCGCCACGGGAATTCTCGTTTCTGACGATGGCAAGATCATCACCTCGCAAGGTGTTCATCTATCCACCGATCAAATTCGCGTCACCACTCACGACGGAAAACTCCACTTTGCCAAGGTGCTTCGCCGAAGTCGTACGCTGCAGCTCGCCTTGCTCCAAGTCGTTCCAAACGAAGCAGGAGAATCGATTTCGACGCCGAATTTCTTTGAGTTGACGGAAACACCCTCCGTGCGCAAAGGCGATTGGATCTTGGCAGTCAGCAACGCGTTTAAGGTGGCGGACGGTTCCGAGCCGTTGTCCGTGAATTTGGGCGTTGTGTCGCTGCGAACGCGGCTGGACGTTCGTCGCGGCGTGCAGGATTTTTCCTATGATGGCGACGTGCTGTTGATTGATGCGATCACGAGCAATCCGGGGGCTGCGGGTGGTGCCGTTGTCACCGTCGACAAGAAGCTTGCCGGCATGATCGGCAAAGTGCTGGAAAGCAAAAGCACGAACACGCGGCTTAACTACGCCGTCCCTGCTGATCTGATTGCTCAATTTGTGGCGGGAAAGATTCAAGACACACCGCTGAACACATTGGCACAAGGTAAGGCGGTGCTGGGAATTCGGCTGTTCCGCTTGGGCGGGCGGAAATCACCGGCCTACGTCGATCGCGTTCTGTCCGGCGGCCCCGCTGCCAAGGCGAAACTGCGGCCCGATGATCTGATCGTGTCCATCGCCGGCCAACCCGTGAAGAATTCGCTCGAATACCAAAAAGTTGTCGACACCCTGACGCCTGGCAAAGAAGTCACGATGGTTTTGAAACGTCGGAACCAGGTGATGACTGTCCAAATCACACCAGATGCAGAGAAGTAAGACGTGAAGAAGCTTCCGACCAATGCGATGGTTCTTTTGGCGCTGATTGGATTGACATGGAATCCAGTCTGCGCGGACGAGCCGAAGAAGAGCACTTACACCGAAGAGCAGTTAATGCTTGGCGATCTGCTCGCCGCCAAGGCATTTCGAATCGCGGCCAACAAAGTGTTGCCATCGGTGGTTTACATTGAGTCCTTTGGCGGAGTGGCGTCAGGGCAGGGCGGTATTGGCGGAATTCGTCGACCCGGTGATGGGCCGACCACCGGTATTGTTGTTTCGCCGGATGGCTACATCATCACGAGTACCTTCAACTTTATTCAAAAGCCGCCAGTGATCACAGTTCAATTTCGAGACGGCCAACGGCGCGTTGCGAAGCTAGTTGGCCGGGACAACACACGAAGGATTTGCCTTCTCAAAGTGGAAGACGTCAGCGATCTTCCGGTGCCCGTGTATGTGCCGAGATCGGAGTTGAACGTTGGCCAGTGGTCGATTTCGGTGGGCGTTGGGTTTGGCGACAAGAATCCGGCAATCTCGGCGGGTATCATCAGCGCAACGAGTCGCATCCATGGCCGCGCGGTGCAAACGGATGCAAATACCAGCCCCGCGAATTACGGCGGGCCGCTGGTCGATATCGATGGGCGCGTGATTGGGATCTGTGTTCCGCTCAGTCCGCAATCTCAAAAGGAAGGATCGGGTGTCGAGTGGTATGATTCGGGAATTGGCTTTGCGATTCCGCTACATGGCGCGGAACGGGTGCTCACGGAACTCAAAGCGGGCAAGACAATTCAGGCGGGCTATCTCGGCGTTGCACTGAAACAAAACGTCGAAGGAGCCATCGTCTCGAAAGTCATCGGTGGCGGTCCGGCGGAGAAGGCGGGCATCAAAGTGAACGACCGGATCACGGCAGTCAACGGCGTTGAGATCCCCGACGGCGGCAAATTGAAGATCGAAATCGGCCGTCACATTCAGGGCGACACCGTCAAGCTAACGGTGAAACGCGGCGATGATGAGAAGCAATTCGACGTGAAACTTGGAGCACTGCCGGCTCGCGTCAACATCAAACCCGCCAGAGAATGACTAAGGACTCTCAGCGATCTCTGCGTTTTAGAAGCCCGGAGAGCAATCCCACGAACAAACACATCGACGGTTATTCGAACAATGCGGCGTCGTACCCGGCACTGCCGCTTGCGACATTAAGCGGGACAGGTCCGGGATTTGACGCAATTAGACCTGTCCCGGGACATTCTACTTTTTCGGTGATCTAGGTTGGTGGCTCGATGTCTTCGTCGCCAATTGCATCTTCGGTTGCTCGGCGGACAGTCAACACATGAACTTCATCGCCTTGAATTGTAAACACCGCGCGGTAGGTCGGGCGTGAACCGAGTCCGCAAATAAGATCTCGGATTGCGAACGGAAACTTTTGATTCTCAGCGGAAAACGCGTGCTGCTCGGGGTTGTCTTCCAGAGCATAGATTGCCTCAAAAACGGCTTCATACCAACGCTTGGCTTGTGTTGGAGAATGATGCTCTGCCCACCACTCTGCATTGCGCTCGATATCTGCGATAGCTCGATCGTCGACAATGACGTGAAAAGTCATGACGCTTGACGCGGTGAGAATCCAAGCTTTTTGCGAAGATGCTCATCGGCCTCGGCGACTGGCATGCCGCGACCGGCTTGCATGTCAGCAATCCCTTCGGCGATGGCGTCGATGTCTTGCTGTCGCTTGAGAGCGTCCATTGCTCGCTCGTGGACTGACTCCTCAACCAGCACATAGACTTGCTGAGTCTGATCGTCTTCACACTTGACGCCTTCAGGTTGTTGGTTGAGGGCGTTGCGTTGTTCTTCAGTGATTCTGATGGCCATGTGGGAATTATACAACAATCGCTGAGATTGGCGAAGAACTTATTGACGTTGAATAGGCCGAAGAAGGCTAGCAGACCGACGGATGAGCATTAACGCTTTCCAAAAATCAACAAAAATGTAGGCTCCGCGGTTTGAGATTGGCGAATTGCGCCCTTTTGCTACCGAACAATAGATCAGCCGATGCTCCGCGACCTGCGAACTTGGTTGGTGTCAAAACGCATTTGGCCTACCAAGGGCACTTGGATGATGAAGCGTTTGATCATTTCGTTAGTGCTGGAAAGTTGCCTACAAAAGTGAATTGAGACTAGCGGCGGCGTTTGATGAACGATTGATCTGTTTCGCTCAACTGAGCAAATGGCACTTGGATCACTTGGCCGTTATCCTTGCGTTTCAGATGGACCGTGCCGTTGGCGAATTTGACGAACATGGCTTCGATCTGGAATTTGCCGTTGGCACTGGTCCACTTTCGATAATCATTGGCGGGTTTACTGGCAGTTGTCGTGACGGCTTTTGGTTTGTTTATCGACGCGAGCGCTCTGGGCGACGTGGGATCTTCGTCGGCCGAGTGGCGCTGGACGAGAATCTCGCCTTCCGCCGTTTCGCCGGTGGGCAGGCGACTGGCCAAGTCGCGCAGGCATTCGAGTTGGTCGGGTGTCAACTCGTATTGCATTTGGCCGACGCGGGCTTTGACTTCCTTGGCGCTGATCACTTCGAGGAACCCGTCTAGTCGGAACAGCGTGGTCAGCGTCTCCGCCACGCCACCGCGCCCCACGTCGCCTTTGTGTTTGGGATTGTTCAACTCCGCGGATTCGCCGTCGTACAGCAGTTGAAACCGGGTCGCTCCGATGCCGATGAAAGCGAACGACTTGGCAGTCGTGCCAACTTCCCAAATGACCGCCGGCGATGGATTATTTTCGCGATACGGAACGCCGACTCGCAGTCCGCACGTGGCCAGACGCGGGTCGTTGTGCTTGAGCGGCATCCATGGCGTGCGGAGCCAAACCACCTTGTCAAACTCGTCTTCTTCCTGGCCGATCTTGTAGCGATGTTTGAAGCGGCGCTCGGCGGGCAATTTACAGACGATTTGTTCGCCGTCTGCCGATGGTCGCGGTCGCGGAGTTGGCCGAGTACGCGGCGGTTCGAGCTTCGCTAACATTTGCAACTGGCTGCGCTCAGCCGTCTTGATCACCAAATCGATGTCACCGGCTGAGATGGCGAAGTTCAAGTTCTGGGCCGATGGGAGACTGCCGCTGTTGGCACCGACGACTTCGCCTTTCATGTTTAACAACGGTCCGCCGCTGCTGCCCGGAGAGATGGGCGTGCTGGTTTGCAGCCACGTTCCGACCGCGTCATTGCCGAATTCCTTCAGTTCCTTGCCGTCGCGAATGGCACTGATGATTCCTTCGGTTGCCGTGAAGGACAAACCTTGGGGTGCGCCGATGGCGATTGACGATTCGCCTTTGCGGGGAACTTTGGTCGTCAGTTTTAGCGGACGGGCTTTGCGATCGGTTTTGATTTGTAGCACAGCCACGTCGCGTTTTTTGTCGTAGGCCAGGAAGCCCGCAACTTCGGCTTTCATGCCGTCGGCGAAACTAGCCGTGATTTGTGCCGCGCCTTCGATCACGTGATAGTTCGTGACGATCCAAGCCGATTGATTGACGATGAAGCCGCTGCCAATCGCCTGCCCATTGCGTAGTTTCACATCTAATCGCACGCACGACGGTTCTGTCTGCTCGATCAAATCGGCCAACGACAGCTTTTCATCTTGGCCAGCGACGGGATGGAACAACGTCCCGAGGACGAACAATGCAGCGGTAAACGCACAAACGATTTTGCCATTCATCGGCTACCTCGATTCTGATACCGGTTGATGACTTCGACGACTTGATGTCAACAACCAAATTACACGATTGTGGGGCCGCCGAGTAGCTGCGTTTGCCCGGACTCGGACAAATCTGCGCTCCGGCCGCGACGCTACAGGGCCTTGAAGCGAGCTATTCGGGCTGCACTTTAACGCGCACGTTGTATTGTCCGGGAAAGTTGTAGCCTTGATTGGCGTATTGGTGCTGCATGGCGATGCCAAATTGCAAAATGCCCGAAGTCTTCGCGACAAAAACGCCCTTGCTGCCGACCTTGATTTCATTGCCTTTGCTGCCGATCTTGGCCATCAGCGCGCCTCCGGGGATCTCGTTTTGTTTGTACCAGCCGAAGTTCTGGGCACCGTCTGGCGTCGAAGACATATTGTTTCCCCACGGGCTCATCACCAAACTGCCATCCGCTCGGACCGTGATCTTGTCACCTTTTTCCACACGAATGCCAGACGACTTGAACGAACGTTGAGCCAGGTGGGATCCGTCCACGGTCATCGACTTTTTTATCTCCGCTTTGATGCCCAGAAAGCGGTCCGCCATTTGGATGTCGCCGATTTGCACTTTGAGCGGTCCGTATTTGCTGGCGACGGTGAACTGTGTTTGGTCGATGCGGCCGACAATCGTGAATTCGGTGGTTTCGATCGTGTCGCCACGGATCCAAGGTTTGACCGCGCTTTCGTCCTCAAAACTGTCCTCTTGTTCTTCTTCAAGCTCCTCGAGCGCCTTGTTGATCTCGGCCAACTGGCGTTTACGTTCGGCGTTTTCGTCGTCTTTGTAGCGCGCAAGTTCGTTTTGAATTCTGAGGCCGTAGTTGGTCAACTCCTTGCGGGCCGCTTCGCGCTGTTGATAATCATCGCCACCAAGGTCGGTGAACAGTTTGTTGATTTTGGCGAGCAGTTCGGGTTTGCTGTCGAGTCCTGGCGTGAAACTTTTGATTTTGCCAATGGGCACTTCGAGGTCGCCGAATGTGGTTTTGACGACGAGTGTGTCAATAGAAAGTTTGCCAGAGATCAGCAAGCCGTCGTTCAAATGAAGTCGGATCTGCTTGGGATCGACCGGCTGGGTCGGACGGCGCGGCAGGCTGATGGCGTCGTCATCATCCTTGGATTCGCTTTTTGCTTCTTTCCCGGCGTACGATGCGGAGGGCGGTTGTGGAACTGGAGCCACGCGAATCGGTTGTTCGGCTGGCGGGAAGAATTGAGCGGAAGCAATGCCACACGAAAGCAGCACGTAAAGGACAGAAGTAGGGAATGGAAATGAGTGGACCGACATAGGTGGCTCCGATGTCAAGTGTGGATGGTTTTGGGAAGCGTCCTATATATATTCCATGCAAGACTTCCGAAGTTTTCCGAAACTTCGGAAGTCTGAATCGGCAAACTAGGACACTACTTGATTTTGATCCGTTGCGTTTCACATTGGATGCGTGTTGAACGATCTGTGTTCCATTTTGGCCAGTTTGGAGGAAAAAGTGAAGCATCTTCTGGGCCGCCACGTGGCGAATTCGAACAAATGGCAAAGTGTTGTGTCCACCTTTAACTGGCATGGTGCCTCGTGCGGATGTTTGCAAAAATTGTGGAGTGTGTGACACGCACCGATGAAATCGTACAAATGGTGCGTTCCACGCACCCTACATGGGAAGGCGACTGAAGATATGGAGATGGAAAAACTAGTCTCGCTGTGCAAGAGACGTGGTTTCTTGTTTCAATCGAGCGAGATTTATGGCGGTTTAAATGGTTTTTGGGACTACGGCCCACTGGGCGTCGAGTTGAAGCGAAACATCAAGGAAGCCTGGTGGCGCGATATGGTCACGGGCCATGACGATTTGTCCACTCCCGATGGTGCCCCCGAGTCGTTCGAGATGACCGGCCTCGATTGCACCATCATCATGCATCCGCAAGTTTGGAAATGCTCCGGCCATTACGACTTGTTTCATGACTTCATGGTTGATTGTCGCGAGTCAAACAAACGCTACAGGCACGATCAGGTCCGTGGTCGTTGGGCGGAAGCCAAAGGTGAAAAGATCTTTGTGACGACGATGGTTGAAGCGGAGAAGGAGGAGGAAGCCACTCAGGCTCGCGCGATGAAGTATTTCAAACTTCGCAACAAAGACGCCGACAAGTTGAGTTGGGATGGCGGCTTCGTGCCACTACCTGAAATTGACGACACTTTAAGGGTCCTTGGTCCCGATGCGAAGAGTCTTGGCACACTGACCGAGCCGCGCGAATTCAATTTGATGTTCAAAACGACGGTCGGCGCACTGGGCGGCGAAGAAGATGCGGCGTTTCTTCGCCCGGAAACAGCCCAAGGTATCTTCGTCAATTTCAAAAATGTCTGTGACAGCACGCGTGTGAAGATCCCGTTCGGTATCGCTCAGATGGGCAAAAGCTTCCGCAACGAAATCACGCCACGAAACTTCACGTTCCGGTCACGGGAATTCGAGCAAATGGAGATCGAGTTTTTTTGTCATCCAGACTCGTCACAAGCTTGGTACAAATACTGGCGCGACCGACGGATGAAGTGGTACACCGATCTTGGTTTGTCCAGCGACAAGTTGATTCTACGCGAACACGAGGATGCAGAACTGAGTCACTATTCAACTGGCACGGCCGATGTTGAATACGCGTTTCCGTTCTTGCCAGAGGGCGAATATGGTGAACTTGAGGGTATCGCGCATCGAGGCGATTTCGATTTGCGCAGTCACATGGAAGGCAAGTTGGACGAGAATACAAACCCTCTGGAAGTGCAACTTGGTGAAGATGGCAAACCGAAGTGGCGCGGCAGCGGCAAAGATTTAACGTATCGCGACGAAGTCACCAACGATAAGTTCATTCCGCACGTGATCGAACCATCCGCGGGTGCCGATCGCGCGACCCTGGCGTTTCTGTGCGAAGCGTACACGGAAGACGAAGCGCCTGACGAGAAAGGTAAGATGCAGACGCGAACGGTGATGAAGTTTCACCCTCGCATCGCGCCCATCAAAGCGGCCGTGTTTCCGTTGGTCAAAAAAGACGGCATGCCGGAAATCGCCAAAGACATCTATCGTGCGCTCAAGCCGCATTGGAATGTCTTCTATGACGAAAAAGGTGCAGTCGGCCGGCGTTATCGTCGACAGGACGAAGCGGGCACGCCGTTTTGCATCACCGCCGATGGCGACACGCTGAACGACAACACGGTCACGATTCGGGACCGCGATTCGTTGAAGCAAGACCGAGTCAAAGTCGATGAGTGTGTTGACTACCTGCGCGAGAGGTTGACGTAGAGCCTGAGATTTCGGTCGAAATTGATCCGGCTCTGTAGATCATCTAGAATTGAACGTACGGTCACCTTTCGAAAAGGATCTGGCAATGAGCATCGCAGAAAAACTTGTGACACCGGAAGATCTGCTGTCGATGCCGGACGTGGACGATGCCGAACTTGTCGATGGAGAACTTGTCGATGGAGAACTTGTCGATGGAGAACTTGTCGATGGAGAACTTGTCG
>CAYFJO010000070.1:30911-33500 GCA_964343305.1 uncultured Pirellulaceae bacterium
ATGGAGAACTTGTGAGGCAAAACATGGGTTGGAACAGCAGTTGGATTGGTGGCCGTTTATTTGGATTCATCTTTTTGTACTGTCAGCAGAATTCTGTTGGCGAATTAGCTCCGGCAGATGCGAGTTATCAATGCTTCCTCGATGCTCCCGGTAAAGTCCGCAGACCCGCCGTGTCGTTCATTCGCCGTGAGCGGCTGCCTAAGGCTGAGGATCGTCAAGGCCATTGTCCAGTCGCACCGGACTTGGCCGCCGAGGTCGTTTCGCCGAACGACTTGTATGAAAACGTGGAATCTAAAGTCAAGGAGTATTTGACGGCGGGCGTGCAATTGGTGTGGGTGATTAATCCAGCAACGCGAACCGTGCGTGTCCATCGGACCGATGGAACGGTCGCGGACTTGGGCGAGAGCGATTCGCTCGATGGTGAAGCAATTTTGCCCGGTTTTGAGTGTCGAGTGGGCGAACTGTTTCGCGATGCGGCGGATTCGGAAGGAAACGCTGGTGAAGCCCGCGCTTAGCCAAGTTTGTTCGCTGAATTCGCCGTTCGAAAAAGACATCGAAGAATACGCGGCAGGGCAGGGCGGTTGAGATTTGGCTGACCAAGCTGGAGACCTATCTCGAGTCGCACTCGATCGACGACGTCAAGCGATTGCTCAATCAGCACGAAGTGGTTGCACCGGTAGCGAGCTATCAAGGCGGGTTGCTCGACACGCAAGGCGAGAAGCGAAAAGAATCGTGGGACCTGTTCGAGCGGCGGCTAGATTTGTGTCGCGAATTGGACATCGGCACAATCGTCATCGCGTGCGACGTGGGCCATTCGCTGACGCAACAAAACGTCGAGCGAGTTCAGGCGTCGGCCGTTCAGGCAGCCCAAGCGGCCGGGCAACGTGGTCTGCGAGCGGCGCTGGAATTTCAGGCCAAATCAGGTTTCGGCAACAACCTGCAAACGGCCGTCGCGCTGGTTGCTGAAGTCGCGAGTCCACATTTGGCATCTGCCTCGACGTGTTTCATTTTCATGTGGGACCGAGCAAGCTGGATGATCTGGCGTACTTGTCGAACGAGAATCTCTTTCACGTTCAATTGTCCGACGTCGCTGACGTGCCGCGTGAATTTGCCACCGACTCGGATCGCATCATGCCGGGAGACGGTGACGTCGCCATCGACGCGATTGTCCAGCATTTGAAGTCGATTCAATACGACGGTTTGGTCTCGATCGAATTGCTGAATCCACAGATTTGGCAGATTCCGGCAAGGCAATTTGGCGAGGTCGGGATGAGCTCGTTGAACCGCATATTGATCACGTAGGCCGGATTGCCCAATCCGACCATGACGGACGGATTGGCAATCCGTCCTACTGTTCAACTTGCGAGTTTGTGGGCGAAAGGCAATAATTCAAGAGTTCCACTGTGGCGGGGGAACTACAAAAGGATCTCACCGATGCGTTCTCGATTTCTCTCGACGGCGGCTCTTGTGCTGTTGTTTGTTGCCACTCCTTTGCTCGCGGATCACAAAAGGCATTCGCACCATCATCACGGCCATCAGAAAAGTACGGGCCAGCAAATATTGGGGTTTGCACTGAAAGCATTGCCTTATTTGCTCCGTTCAAATCAGAACTCTTACTCGCGGTATTCTTACTCGTCACATGGTTACGGCTCGTACTGTCCGAGCTATGGCTATCGATCGTATTCCTACTCAACCTATCCGCACGGAACGTACTACCGTCCAGGGTCGAATTACTTTGAATACTATTTGCCGCCGACGTACCATCCGGCCGAAGCGGCTTACGGGCCTCAGCCGTTGAAGCAGTTCATGGGGCTGGATCGTAACTTTGGATTGCGGCCGTTGGCAACCGTGCCGGATGTCGGACCCCCGACCAAGACGGCGAAACCCGTGCGGGCGTCCAATCCCGAGACGATCGAACGAGCACGCAAGTTTGTCGGCTTTGGTGACAAGCTTTTCAAAGAGGGCAAGTACCACGAAGCGTTGCAACAATACAAAACGGCGACGCGTGTTGCCCCGGATCTTGCAGAAGCTCACCTACGTCAAGGATTTGCGCTGACGGGGTCGCTCCGTTATGAGTTGGCGGCGGATGCGTTCAAACGCGGGATGGAATTGGATCCAGCGTTTGCTGCCTCAGACTTTCGACTCGACCCGCTTTACGATGGTGCTCGGCTGGCGAAATCAACTCACTTGGAGTCGCTTGCCGCGGCAGCGCTGAAGGATCCGAGTAACGCCAAACTGACGTTCGTGCTAGGTATGTTTTTGCACTACGGCGAATCGGCCGAGCGGGCAAAGAAGTTTTTTCAAAGAGCCGCGGATCTGTCAGGGGGAGATGATGGACACCTTCGACCGTTCGTGGAGGATGGGCCGAAACTGACGGGCAAGAAAGATGCCGGCGTGGATGCGTGAGGCCCAACTCATTTGCCGATTTTGGTGGCCAGCATGTCGAGTTGGCCTTTGAGATCGGCCAGCAGCATTTTGGGGCTCGCGCCTTCGGCCATGTGGGCATAAAACGATTGTGCCGGGCTGCTGTGCGTCGTGCCTAACAGAGATGTGGCGTGACGCAGGTCATCAAGCTGTTCGTCAAGTTCG
>CAYFJO010000071.1:0-33349 GCA_964343305.1 uncultured Pirellulaceae bacterium
ATCTGCCGCCGCAGCGTCAACCACACCCTCGTAACGGTTCTGGTGCGCGCTTACAAAGTACACGCTGCTGTCACTGTTTTATCCCACGCAGGTGTTAGGCTGGTGCGTCGTCGACACAGCGATCCGGGCACGAATCGGCGACGCCTCTGGGGCCAGCCAGCGAGCGAGTCGCTATCCCTGCTGGACAGCGCTGATTGCCGGGCTTGTTGTTTCGATCGCATTTTTCATCACAGGTTGGTAACGTCGGACACCAGGTTCGAGCCATGCAGCCATGAGATGGTCGTTGTCGCCGACCAACACATCGTGATGTCGACTTGGCTCGAACCCGGCACGCACAGATCGGACAGAAGAATTAGGGGACAGAAAGATTAGCCCGGATCATTCATGAACCGCCGTCGAAACGACGTAATGTTCTCCGTGAAAAGGAGTTGCGGCTATCTTGCCTAAAACACCGCGCAAATTCGAATCCACACTAACCCGACGCGCAAGCGAGGGGCGACGTCCAAGACCCCTCGCTCGCGCGTCGGGTTAGCGAATAATCCACGTTAGAAGGCGGCATTCATTTTTCTGTCCCCTAATCTTTCTGTCCGAAGGAATTCTGGCGAATTCCACTACGTTCGCCTTTCTTCTCTGTGTCGCGGTACAATGATAAACTTGCGGAGATGTGTGTGAGGTGAACGCGCTCTCAAAAACACTTACGAATCGATGGATTTCGACGTTTGTTCCATCTTTGTGTACGGTACTCTGCAACGCGGCGAGGAGCGCGAGCCGATGTGGCCTCGTACGCCGCAATCAATCGAGCGGGCAACGACGCGAGCACGATTGTATGACTTTGGTCCTTATCCCGCTTTGATGGACGGGGAAGATTTGATTCGCGGTGAGCTGTGGAACTTCGAAACAGGTGACATGGCGGTGACGCTCGACGTGCTGGATGAGATTGAATGCTTTGGCAAAGAAGAAGTGGATTTGTATGTCCGACGAGTTGTTGCAGTGCAAAAAGAGTCAGGAGAATCGGCGGATGCTTATGCGTACTTTTTTGCCAACGCTGAAAATCTTGCTAATGTTCCGGTTGTTGAGGCAAACGAAGACGGTGTTTGTCATTGGCACCGGTACTTGTAAGCGAACTTGGCACATCAACTCGGCTTGCTGGCAGCTCGCCGCTACGTTTGCTTGTTCGCGTCCATTCGCGTTCAGCCTTCCGCGCCTTTTGATTGTGACGACGTGGCGGGGACGAGAAGATTTGCCAGGGTTGCTGCCAGGCGGTTTAGGTGTTCTTCGCCGTCAAGGCTGAAGCGTAGTTCCAGGCGTCCGTCGTTGGATCGTTCAGTGCAATCGGACAAGCCCGCGCGAATCTGTTCGACGACCGCTGGTTCAGCGCTCGCTTCGGGGTTGACCAATTCACCGACCAGATTGAGGGCAGCGCCTAACAACTCGCCGCTGGCGGCGGCTACGCGATTTCGGCGTTGAGCGAGTTGCTCCGTTTCCGCCTCGACGCGGCGTTGCTCAGAAACGTCGACCGGTGTGGCGGGAGTTTGGCCGAGCAAACGTTCCAGGCGCTTTTTCAGTTCGTCCATGCCGCTTTGTAGTTCGACTTCCGAAACATCGGATTCCACGTCGAGAGCGGCTAACGCCAAATCGTGCTTGGCCGAGAGTGTGCCGAGCAAACGCTCTTCGATCGTGTCTTCGGTGACCAACAAATAGACTTGCACGGGCCGCTTTTGGCCCATGCGATGGGCGCGGGCGATCCGTTGTTCGAGAACGGCGGGATTCCACGGCAAATCGACGTTGATCACCGTGTTGGCCGCCTGCAGGTTTAAGCCCGTGCTGCCGGCGTTGGACATGATGATGACGCGGCACTTGGGATCGTTCTGAAAACGGTGCACCAACTCTTGGCGTTTCTTTTGCGGAACTTTGCCGTCGAGCCGGACGAAGTTGAGCCCCGCGGCATCGAGCAGCGGCTCGATCAGGCCCAGCATCGTCGTCCATTCGCTGAACAACACGATTTTGCGATCGCCTTCGGCGGCAAGTTGTTCGAGCAGTTCACCAAGCCGCTGGAGTTTGCTGCTGAATCCGGGTTCTTCTTTGTCGACAAGGTAGGTGCTGTCGCACGACAGCCGTGCCATCAGTAAATACTTTTGCAGCCGCAACAGGTCCATCTCGGTGAGGAATTTTTTGGCGGCAATCTGGGCGGCCCTCGCGACGTATTCGTCGCTCATTCGCTGTTGCTCTTCGGTCGGACGGATGCGAACGATTTCGGTGCTGCGCTCCGGCAAATCTTGCATGACGGACGATCGCGTGCGGCGGAGTAAGATCGGTTTGAGCGCCTCGCGTAATGTGTCGAGGTTCTTATAGCCTTGCACGCGGCCCCGGTCGTCCACGACGCGATGATGGTTAAAAAAACGGTATACCGGGCCCAGCCGCTGGTCATCAATGAAGCCAACGACGGTGTAAAGTTCCTCGAGCCGATTTTCTAGCGGAGTGCCGGATAGCACCAGCGCAAACGGCGACTTGAGCGTGTTGATGAACCGCGACGTTTTCGATTCCCAGTTCTTGATCCGCTGGCCTTCGTCCAAAATGATCAGGTCCCACTTGATCCGTTCGATGGTCGGATGGTCGCGAAGGATTTGTTCGTAGTTGCAGATTGTAAAGAAGGTGGCATTGTCGTATTGGGCGACGCGTTCTTCGGCCGAGCCCATGACTAGCTGGCTCGTGCGGCCACAGAAACGATTGATTTCGCTTCGCCATTGGCTCTTCAGCGACGCCGGGCAAACAACCAGCACGCGGCGGATATCGGCCAATTGGGCAAGCAGTTCCGCGACTCCGATTCCTTGAATCGTTTTGCCGAGGCCCATGTCGTCGGCCAGCACGGCGCGTCCCGCACCGACGGCAAACGCGATTCCGTCCAGTTGATAGGGCAACAGTTCGGCGTCTAGCAACTCGCGGCGCAACGGATGTTTGGCTGGGTCGCGGCGGATTTCGTCAGCGGCTTGCTTCAAGCGTTTTTCTAAGAACCGCTGCTCGATGAATTCTTCGGCGTCTGGATAGACGTGGACCGAGTGGCCCGCTTGCTCCAATCGGCGGATACAATGGACGACATCATCGACGTCGTCCGTCGTATGGCCAGCGACCTTGCTGAGGATTTTCTTAGCGTCATTGTCGAGCGTGTGGGGCAGATTAAACCGCAATCCGATTTGCCGTCCGTAGTCGACACGAAGCGAAAGATTCTGGCGGCGGTATGGCTTTTCGAGTTGTTTCTTCTTGAATCGGCGGCGGATTTTGGACTCGGCGTTAAGGATGTGTTTGCACGTGCCGAGATGATTGGTGCGAAAGTCGGGGCAAGTGCAATACGATTGCCCGGCGTCGAAGCCGCGCAGTGAAACGCGATAGGTTTTGCCGGACTGTTTGCTGGTCATCGTGTAGTCGGTCCATGGCGTGGCTGGATCGACGCTGCGCAGCGTCATTCTTTCGACTTTCGCTCGTTGCTCTCGATCGGCCAGCGCGCGGCGCAGCAGTTCGTCTTCGGTCAAGTTTTCGACCGGCTCGTTTGGATCCGGCGGTGCGGACAGGCCCAGTGTCAACTTTTCGTCGAGCACCATTCCCAGTACAGCCGAGATGTGATCGCATCGCGTCTCACAGCGTTCGCAATTCAAATGCAGCCCCTGCGGCTTGTTTGTCATCTCGACGATGGTGACGGTCGCCACGCCGCCGTCCGATTCCGGATCGGGCACGTTCACACGCAACGTGTCGCCGCCGAGGTACACGTCTCGCGGCAGATTGATTTCGAACCGGCCGCCCTGGCGCAGCCGCGTTACGCCCTCTTCGCCGTCGGCCAGCAGCCGGCACGCACCGCGATAGGTCAGCCGCCCCAATCGGTCACGAATTCCAATCCGTTTCTTTTGACCTTGTGTCTTTGCCACAGAAACGCTCCTTGCTTGATTGTGCACGTCAATCCGTCAACATCAAGTCCGACATTGTTGCAAGTCGCACGGAGTTTTGCAAGGAACTGTTTCACCAACTCTGATTCCTGCCTTCGACGAAGCGTTAGGATAGTTCTTGCTCGACGGTTGCCTTGTCGTAGTCGACATGAACCGTGCTGGGGCGAAATCTAGAACGCTTTGGCGCTGGAGCAGGCCCGTCGTCCCCCATGCCCATCATGATAACGATGGCGATGACAAGCAACGCGATTCCACCGAGGATGCCCCAGACCCAAACGGGGATCGATGACGCAGAGCCTTTGCTAGATCTGTCGCGGCGTTGTTGCAACAGACTGGAACCCGAGTCGTTTGCAGCCGCGCCTTCGGTGAAAACTCCAATCCCAATATCACCCACGGTCGGTTCAGGTTCATCCACCGGTTCGACGACTGGATCTACGATGGGCGCGACCTCTGAAGTTGCGACATTCGGAGCCGGCGCGGTTGGCGCGCTGGCCTTGTTGATATTGATGTCGATGCCCTTGTCCGTATCGCCGGCCTGATTGGAGACGGTTTCCTCACGCACAAGAGGGGTCGGCTGTGGTTTCGATTCTTCCAGATGGTTGCCCGAATCCGAACCACCTCCGGATCTGCGCACCGGCGGTCTAGCGGCCGGAGCCACCGCGGCCCCCGCTCCGGTTTCATGAGCCGCACCGGCGAGTTGCAGGGAGGAATCACGACCGGCGATCTTGACCGACTTGCCCCGCCCGATCAGCCAAGATTGCATGGTCTCCGCAATCTCTTCCATCGATTGGTATCGGTCCGCGGGATCTTTTTGCAGCATCTTGAAGCACACCCGGACAAGCTCTTTGGGACAGTCAGGGCGAAACTCGCGAATGTTCGGCGGCATCTCGGATTGGTGCTTCAAAATGCGTTGCGCCAGCGTGCCGTCTGGGAATGGCGGGTGTCCAACGAGCATGAAGTAGAGCGAACATCCCAATCCGTACACATCGACGGTCTTTTCCACATTGTGGCTATCGACGGCCTGTTCCGGAGCGAGATAGTCAGCCGTGCCCAACACGTTTTCATTGTAAGCTTCGGTCAACGAAAACGCGTCTTCGTCAGTGTAAAGTGCCAAACCAAGGTCGAGGATCTTTACCACGCCGCCGCCATCGATAAGTAAATTTGCCGGCTTGACATCGCGATGAATCAGACCCGCTTCGTGGGCATGCTGCAATCCTTCGGCGGACTGCGCGGTGTAATCCGCCGCCGTGTCGAAATCAAGCGGGCCGTCGTCGTGAACGATTTGTAGGACATCGCGCCCCTGCACATATTCCATCACGATGTAGTGCGTGTCGCCTTCGCTGTCGATGTCGTAAGCCCGCACGATGTTAGGATGGTCCAGCGATGCGGTGGCTTGTGCCTCGAGATAGAACCGTTCTTTGTACGACGAATCGTTGACACGACGCTTCGGCAACACTTTCACCGCGCGACGTTGGTGCATCAACGTGTGCTGCGCCAAATAAACGGCACTCATGCCACCCGTGCCAATGTGATCGAGCAAGCGGTACTTGCCCAGCCGAAAGCCCTTGTATCTGCCGTCTAGCAGTTTATCAATATGCCAATTCGTGAGCAGTTCACGTTCCAGCATGAACTTGGCGACCATTTCCGGATCGTCCGGCATTCGCCCGCCATTTTCGACCTTGCAATCCGTCAACGCCTGGCGAAGTTGATCGTCATCGACCAACCCGCTGCGCTGAATGATCTCAACAAGTTTCTTTACTTCCGTTACCTTGGGCATGCTTTAGCCGGCCAACTGCGTCATCACCATCATCGCGCGTGGTATGCGATTGAATTCACGATAGATGAGAGAAAGGAAAATGAGATTGCAAGGCGCCGTGGAAAAAAACAAAAATGGATGAAAACAAAAAACGCATAAACAATTCGAATGATGTGCGCCTTTAGTAAACCACGCTACTATATCATTGTACACCCGTTACTTTCAAATCCTACCTGATTGTTCGATGCGCATTCTGCAATGAGTTTTTCCATGAGCCGACCGTCGATTTTCATACCGAATCATCACAGCCTGCGATGTTCCGTGTGGAATAACTCACTGAACCACCGACCATAACGATGACTCCCCTGAATAACGTCGTGCTATATACCCGAAAGGACTGCCACCTTTGCGAAGATGCATGTTTGACGCTCCGTAAATATGGCCTCCAGCCGCAGCTCATCGACATCGACACAGATCCCGGATTAGTAAGACTTTACGACGTCGTGATTCCGGTGGTTGTGATTGATGGAATCGAGCGATTTCGAGGACAAGTGAATGAAGTGCTGTTGAAGCGGCTGATTTCTGCGAATTCGTAGCACTGACAATTTAACGAGATTTGCTTGTGGACCGACTTGGTTTGTTTGCGAAATACTGGGAGCCGGGGCGAGTGAAAACTCGTCTGGCAGCGACGATTGGCAACTTGGCTGCCAGCCGAGTTTATCGGGCCTTTGTTACATCGCTGGTGATTCGATTTCGCAAAGTGGCTGATGAACGAATCTTTGTGTTCTCACCAATGGATCGGCAGCGTGAGTTTGCGAAAACGATTCTAACGGACTGGCACCTCGTTCCTCAGTCCTCTGGAGATCTTGGTGCGAGAATGAAGCATTTCTTTTCCGACAGCCTCCGTCGCGCGGATGACCGAGTCGTTTTGATCGGCTCTGATAGTCCGACACTGCCGGCTGGTGTGATCGACGATGCATTCGAGGCACTGCGTCACTCGCCCGTCGTACTCGGGCCAACAAACGACGGCGGCTACTACCTCGTGGGTGCCGCTGGAACGGTACCACCCATTTTTGACGATGTCCGTTGGAGCACAACCAGCGTGTGGCAACAAACAGTTGACCGATTGCTCGAACATGACACGCCTTTCGTCGAATTGCCATCGTGGTACGATGTCGATGAATTGGACGATTTGCGGCGGCTGGATCGCGAGTTGCAA
This sequence comes from uncultured Pirellulaceae bacterium, assembly GCA_964343305.1. Classification (GTDB taxonomy): domain Bacteria; phylum Planctomycetota; class Planctomycetia; order Pirellulales; family Pirellulaceae; genus CAYFJO01. The sequence goes on from CAYFJO010000071.1 coordinate 6,911, forward strand.
TCGTTCATCGCCAGCGATCCGACATGGGTGGAATTGGCAAACGAAGTAAGAGAATGCCTTCATCATTGCGACAGTACGACTGCTTGATCGTCGTCGTCGGTGTGATTGGGTTGTCGATCGCATACGACTTGGCAGGGCACGGATTGGATAAACAATGATTTGGAGAACGAAATGTCACTTGTAATCGACGCCCACCAGCATTTCTGGAAATTGGACGATCAACGATTTGACTATTCATGGATGGACGCAACGCAGTTGGAGCCGATCCGCCGCGACCGCATGCCGGACGATTTGAAACCATTGATCGACGAAGTGGGCGTTCACAAAACGGTGTTCGTCCAGACGCAGCACAACATCGAGGAAACGCATTGGGTGCTGCAACTGGCCGAACAGCACGACTGGATCGTGGGAGTCGTAGGCTGGGTCGACTTGGCCAGCGACGGGTGCGAAGAGCAGCTTTTGCAAGTCAAGGACCATCCGAAGTTCGTCGGCATCCGACACGTCACACAAGACGAGCCAGACGACAACTTCATCGTTCGCGACGACGTACTGCGCGGCTTGAAAGTTTTACAAAAGCATCGCGTGCCGTTCGATTTGCTGTTCTACGTCAAACATCTTCATCATGCGAAGACATTGGGTCAACAGTTGCCCGACCTGCCAATGGTGATCGACCACTTAGCGAAACCGGAGATCAAGGACAGTCGGACGAACAATTGGCTGGACAAATTCATGGCCGCCGCTGAATTCCCTAACATCTATTGCAAGTTGTCGGGGATGATTACCGAAGCCAATTGGCAGAATTGGAAGCCTTCGGATTTGAGACCGTACGTCGACGCGGCACTTGAACATTTTGGTCCGCAGCGATGCATGTTCGGATCGGATTGGCCGGTGTGTGAGTTGGCCGGCTCCTATTCGCAGGTATTTAACGCGTTGGCCGAATTACTCGGTCAGCTTAGCAACGACGAGCGATCGGCCATTTTCGGCGAAACGGCTCGGGAGTTTTATCAGTTGAACGTGGATTAGATTTGGTTGTAAAATGTGGGTCTCGCTTTACGTCCCACCTGAAAGTTGATCATGAACGACCATCCCCCACCACTGAACCGCCGAAACTTCTTCCATCGAGCTGCTGATGGCCTGCAAGGGGCGGCTTTGGCCTATTTGCTCGGTGGAGATCTCTTTGGCAACGCAACCCTGTCCGCGGCGGAGCACAAGCCGGCGGGCAATCCTCAGGTCTTTGATCTAACTCCGAAACAACCGCACCACGAGCCCAAAGCCAAATCGGTTATCCAACTGTTCATGAATGGCGGTCCCAGCCAGACGGACACGTTCGATCCCAAGCCGATGTTGGACAAGCATCACGGCGAACCGTATTTCCACAAGATCGCCCAAGACGTTTCGTCACCACAATCCGCCGGCGGTTTGTTACGTAGTCCGTTCAAATTTGCTCAGCACGGACAAAGCGGCACGTGGGTTTCCGAAGCGATGCCGCACGTGGCCAAACAAGTTGACAACATTGCGGTCATTCGATCGATGTTCAACTCACACCCAAACCACGAACCGGCCTTATTCAAAATCCATTCGGGACGTCTCCTCCCAGGGCGTGCCACACTTGGTGCCTGGGTCACGTACGGACTCGGCAGCGAGAATCAAAGTCTTCCGGCATACGTCGTGTTCGACGATCCGTTGGGCTTGCCAGTCAACACAGTTCAGAACTGGCAGTCTGGTCAACTACCTCCGCTCTATCAAGGCACGCGTCTGCGATCCACCGGCTCGCCGATTCTCAACTTAAAGCCGGAGACAGACGAACCCAGCAGCATCGCGCAATTGCGGCGCGACCTGCTCGCTCGACTCGACAACATCCACCGTCGTCAGCGACCAGGAAACTTGCAACTCGATGCCCGCATCGCCAGCTATGAATTGGCTGCCCGCATGCAATTGGAAGCAACGGATGCATTGGATCTGAATCAGGAATCCAAAAAGACACTCGATGCATACGGCGTCGGCAAAGAGCCCACGGACTCGTACGCCCGCCGCTGCGTGATGGCCCGTCGGTTGGTCGAACGCGGTGTGCGTTTCGTCCAGCTCTTTATCAACGGCCAAATTTGGGACAACCACAGCAACCTCAAGAGCAGCTTGAAATCGGCCGCCGATCGCACCGACCAGCCGGTCGCTGCATTACTGGCCGATCTAAAACAGCGCGGCTTGCTGGACCAAACGCTAGTCATCTGGGGCGGCGAATTCGGGCGCCTGCCAATCGCCCAAATTCGCGACAAGAACAACGTCAACAACGCTGGCCGCGACCACGGCCCACGGGGCTTCAGCCTGTGGATGGCCGGCGGCGGCATCAAGCCCGGCATCACCTACGGCAACACCGACGAAATCGGTTTTGCGGCAGTAGAAAACCGCGTCAGCATCGCCGACTGGCACGCCACGATTCTGCACCTCTTAGGTCTGCACCACGAAAAGCTCTTCTTTGAACGCAACGGCCTTCCTGAGAAACTGACCGACACATTCGAGCCACGGATCGTCAAAGAAATCTTGGCGTAACCGGCTGAATGTCAAGCAACCCCTATCAACCGCCACGGCCGACCAAGTACGACCAGACGCCGACGCAAACACGTTGGATCATCTTCGCGATGGCGTGCTTCGCGAGTTTTCTGACTTACATCCATCGCTATTCGTGGGGCGCGGCCAGTCCCTATCTGCAAAAAGAGTACGGCTTGAAAGATACGGAGATGGGGTGGCTCGACTCTGCGTTTAACTTGACGTATGCCCTGGGGCAATTTCCGGGCGGTTTGGCAGGCGACGTCTTAGGACCTCGGCTCATGATCCCCGCCTCAGCGATTCTTTGGTCGATCGCGGTTGCTGGCCCGGCGTTGGTCACGACCTTTGGGATGTTGCTTGTCTCGCGGTTGCTGTTTGGTGCCGCACAAGCACCCTGTTATCCAAATCTAGGCAAGATCACGAAGGCTTGGTTTCCGTTATCGGTACGTACTTCGATCCAAGGAACGGTGGCATCATTTTCCGGCCGTGCCGGAGCGGGCGTGGCACCGTTTCTCGTGGGCACGGTGCTCATCGGCATGATGCACTTGAGTTGGCAACAATCGCTCTACTCACTGGCCAGCGTCGGCGCCGTGTTTGCCATTGCGTTTTGGTTTTTGTTTCGCAATCGGCCGACGGTTCATCCGTGGTCGAACGAAGCAGAACGACATCTAATCGAATCGGACGAAGCACCAGATTCAAAAACCGAGCCCGAGTATCGATTCAGTTGGACGCCGTCGAATTGTTTGAATCTGTTCTTCTTTCTCTGCGCGTCTTTTTGCAGCACAGCCGCCGACAACCTGTTCGTTTTCTGGATGCCCCGGTTCCTGGTTCAAGAGAAAGGGTTTTCGCCCTTCGAAATGGGAATCTTCGCCAGTCTGCCGTTGTGGGGCGGCGCGATTGGTGGACTGTGTGGCGGACTGCTGAATGACTTTTTGATCCGAACCACCGGCAACCGGCGACTGGCCCGCAGCCTGGTGGCGTCGACCGGCAAAGTGTTAGCGGCAGTTTTGATCGTCGTCAGCCTCATGGCCCAAGACGGTCGAGTGGTCATGGCAGTGCTGTTCTTCTGCAAATTCTTTAGCGACTGGAGCCAGCCAACGTGGTGGGGAACGGTGACAGATATCGGCGGCCCAGCAGCCGGTCGCGTGTTTGGTTTGGTAAATACCTTTGGCTCTCTCGGAGCGACCGCCATCGGTCCCGTGATGGGATACATCAAGCAGTATCACGGCTGGAATGCACTTTTCTTTTTCGTTGGTGTCGTTTACATACTGACGGCGGTGTTCTGGGCCTTGGTCAACTGCACCAAAAAACTGGTCATTGAAGGCCGGGATAACTTGTAGTTGGAAGCATTTCAATCGCTTCGCGGTCGTGTAAGAATACATGTTCGACTCGACACTTTATCAAGAGAGGAGCCTGATCATGACCGAATCGCAACGTCGGACGTTTCTGAAAACTGCTGGAATGAGTGCCGTCGCACTGACGATGAGCAGCCAAAATGGGCGGGCATCGCAGAAGTCAGATTTGCTCAAAGTTGCCGTCATCGGCACAGGCGGCATGGGCAGTTTTCACGTTGGGGTTCTTGCCGGGCGGAAGGATGTCGAGTTGGCCTATGTTTGCGATGTTGACACGACCCGGTTGGCCAAGGCAGCGAAACGGGTTGAATCTGCCAAAGGCAAAGCTCCGGTGGCGGTGAAAGACATGCGTGAAATCCTTGATGATCAGACTGTTGACGCGGTGTTTATCGCCACCCCGGATCACTGGCACGCGCCGGCCGCGATCCTGGCGCTCGATGCGGGCAAACATGTTTATGTTGAAAAACCATGTTGTCACAACATTCGGGAAGGGCAACTGTTGGTTGAGGCGGTCCGACGCACTGGCAAGTTGTTGCAGGTTGGCACACAGAGTCGCAGCACGGACTGCGTCAAAGAAGCGATTCAGCGCGTCAAGGAAGGCGAGATCGGCGAAGTGCTGGTGACAAAAACTTGGAACACTCAGAAACGTCGGTCAATCGGCAAGACCCAGCCAAGTCAGCCCCCGAAGCATCTGGATTTCGATCTTTGGGTTGGTCCCGCGCCGATGGTCGAGTATCGCTCGAACTTGTTGCACGGAATCTGGCGATGGTGGTACGACTTTGGCTGCGGCGACATTGGCAACGATGGCGTGCACGACATCGACGTCGGGCTGTGGGGCTTTGGTGCCCAAACACATCCGACACGTGCGACTTGTTTCGGCGGAAAACTTTATTTTGACGATGACCAGCAGTTTCCCGACACGCAATATGCGATGTTTGAGTATCCGACCGATAGCAAGCCGGAAGGTCGGAAGAAGCAGTTCATTTTTGAACAACGGATTTGGACGCCGTACAACCAGGATGGCTATGACAATGGCGCGGCGTTTTATGGAACGGGCGGTGTCATGATCGTCGGTCATGCCGTCGGCTGGCGATTGTATGGGCCGCGAAACAAGTTGATCGCCGAGCGTTCCGATCCGGTCAGCTTGCCCGCTCACCACACGAATTTCTTCGATTGCATTCGCGGCACGCAAAAGCAGCTCAATGCCAACGTCCACATGGGACATCGAGCCGCCACGCTGGTGCATCTGGCGAACATCGGTGCACGCGTTGGTGGAGTCCTCGAATTTGATCCGCAATCTGAGAAAATCACCAGTTCGGTCGATGCCGCTATCTTGGCTCGTCGTGAATATCGAGAAAAGCACTGGGCGACGCCCATCGGTTGACGATTCTGGCCAGACTCGATCAAATCTTGGTTTGCCATTTGTTCACTGAGAAGTAGGACGGGCACTCCTGCCCGCCTCAGCCATGACGGGTTCGACGGGTAGAAGTGCCCATCCTACACAAAAGATCGCGTGAACCCTTCGGCAATGTAATTCCACCTTAATCTTGTCAACACACCACACAGAAGTTCACCATGTTGGATGAAGTTCAAACGCTCAAGGAAGACGGCTTAGAACAAATTGCTCAAGCGGCGACGTTTGACGAATTGGAGCATGTCCGCGTGTCTCTGCTCGGCAAGAAGGGCAAGCTGACCGCGATGCTCAAGAGCATCGGCAAGCTGTCGCCGGACGAGAGGAAAGCGGTCGGACAGGCGACGAATGAAGTCAAAAAGGAATTGCAAGCAGCAATCGAAACGGCCAAACAGGAGTTGCTTAACAAAGATTCCGATGTCGAGCCGTTCGACGTGACGTTGCCGGGCAACAAGCCGTTCCGCGGTGGACTGCACCCCATTACCCAGATGATCTACGACTTGAACGATGCGTTTTTGAGTTTGGGATTTGAAGTTTACGACGGCCCAGAGATTACGTCCGAACATTATGCGTTTGACAACTTGAATTTCCGCCCGGACCATCCGGCGCGGGAGAGCATGGATACTTACTGGTTGGAAGGCACGGAAGATAAGAAGGGGGCGGACCGGTTGTGTTTGCGACCGCATCTGACGGGCGGAAGCGTTCGTTACATGCAGACGCACGAGCCGCCGTTTCGATTCGTTTACCCAGGACGTGTTTTTCGGAACGAAGCGACCGACGCACGTCATGAACGCGCGTTCTTTCAGTACGAAGCGTTGATTGTTGACGAGTGCGTGCCATTTTCCTCCGGTCGGCTATTGATCACCACGATCCTCGACCGCGTGTTTGGGACGCACGTGGAGACGCGGATGCGCGTCGGCTATTTCCCGTTTGTCGAACCCGGTTTCGAGATCGACATGCGCTGCCTGGTTTGCGGTGGCGGAGGTTGTCCGGTTTGCAAACAGGTGGGTTGGTTGGAAGTGATGCCCGGCGGCGCGACGCACCCGAATGTCTTCAAAGCCGGTGGAATCGATCCGAACAAGTGGGCCGGTTTCTATATCAACATCGGGCTCGACCGCATGGTGATGATGCGGTCCGGCATGGATGACGTACGCCGCTTCCACAGCGGCGATTTGCGGTTCTTACAGCAGTTCTGTTGAGGTCGACGACAAGTCGAAAAGTGAATGAAGATCTCTTTGGATTGGGTAAAGGAATACGTTGCACTGCCGGATGATCTGGCTCCCGACGACATTGCTTATGACTTGACGATGTCGACGGTCGAAGTCGAATCGGTCGACCACTTGGGAGAGACGTTGAGTGGTTTGATCGTGGCGCGAGTCGACGAAGTGGCAAAACATCCCCAGGCGGATCGGCTGGTGGTCGCCAAGTGCGACCTGGGAGACAAGCAAGTCGACGTCGTTTGCGGCGCGACGAACGTGGTGGAAGGGATGTGCGTTGCGCTGGCACCGCCGGGAACCGAAGTGTTTTTAGGCGGCGACTCGGAGCGAACGACGATTCAAGCGGCAAAAGTCCGCGGAGTCCAAAGCGAAGGCATGATTTGTTCGCCGGGGGAAATTGGCCTGACCGACCTTTTTCCGTGCGGTGAAAAGGAAATCCTCGATCTGACCTCGTTCGACGCGGAACCGGGAGCAGCGATTGTTGACGTGTTGGGTTTGGACGATGTGATTCTCGAAATCGACAACAAATCGCTCACAAACCGACCGGATCTGTGGGGGCATTACGGAATCGCCCGCGAGTTGTCCGCAATCTACGACTTGAAACTCAAGCGGATTGCACCGTTGAAACTTGGCGACATCAAACCCAAAAAACGCAAGATCTCACAAGTGCCGGAGTGCCGACGATTCACGGAAACGAAGATCTCAGGCGTGTCGGCCGAACCGTCGCCATTCTGGCTGCGCAGTCGACTGGCACGCGTCGGGCAGCGTCCGATCAATTTGCTCGTGGATCTTACGAACTACGTGATGCTTGCGGTCGGTCAGCCAACCCATGCGTTTGATGCGAGCCGAGTGACGGGCAAAGTGACGGTTCGCTTCGCAACCAAGAAGGACAAGCTACGGTTGCTCGATCAATCGGAGCCGGTGTTAAAGAAAGTGGACCTGGTCGTCGCGGACGATGAATCGCCGATTTCGTTGGCGGGCGTCATGGGCGGAGACGGCCACTCGGTGCTCGAAGATACGACCGACATTATCTTCGAGTGCGCGAATTTCGATGCGTACACCATTCGTCACTCGGCGACACGGCTAGGAATTCGCACGGAGAGTTCATCTCGATTCGAGAAGGCGTTGGATCCTGAACTTGTGATGACGGGCGTTTCGATGTTCGTCTCGATGCTGAAAAAACTACAGCCCTCGGCAACGGTGACGGCGTTTTGTGATGACTATCGCAAGCCGTTTGAGCCTCAATCGACGGATGTGCCGCTTGAGTTTCTGGATTGGCGGCTCGGCATCAACATGCCACCTGCCGAGATGGCCGGTTACTTAAAGCGGTTGGGTTTTGGGATCAGAAAAAAGAAAAGTGCATTGGTTGTAACGCCCCCATCATGGCGATCGACCGGCGACATCACGCTGCCCGAAGACATCGTCGAAGAAATCGCGAGGCTGCATGGGTACGAGAAGTTTACCTTCAGCGCACCGAATGTTGCACTGACCGAGGCCGTCAAGCAGCCGCGATACTTGATCGAACGACACGTCAAAGAGTTCTTGGCGAGTCGCGGTTCGATGCAAGAAGTGTTTGGCTATCCTTGGATCCAAGACCAATACCTCGAGGCCGCGGGTGTCGAAAAGTCGGATTGCCTAGAGATGGCGTCTCCGCCGGCACCGGATGAATGTCGCCTGCAGCCGTCGCTGATTCCCGCGTTGCTAAAAGCGGCATCAGACAACGAACGGTTCTTTAAGGAGTTTCAACTGTTTCAACTGACCCGGGTGTTCCGAGCTGGCAACACCAAGAAGTCGAAAAAGTCAGAAGACCGCCTTCCAGGCCAACCGAAGTTGGTGTCGGGCGTGTTCGTGGGCACAGACGCACAGACGTTGTTTCGCGATGCAAAGGGGGTGTTGGACGGTTTGGCGCGAAGCCTGCGGATCGATGCGTTGACGTATACAACCACGAACGGGGTCGTTTGGGGTGAACGCGATTTGCAGATGGAAGTGTCGTCGGATGGAAATATGTTGGGACACCTCGCTGTCGTAGCGCGACCCGCGCGTATGAAGGCAGACATCAAGCACGCCCATCTTGTCGCGTTTGAGTTGGAACTAGAGTCGCTACTCGGTTTGGAGCAGAAGCCACATCTCTACAAACAGATTTCTGAATTCCCCCACGTTGAGTACGACATTTCGCTCGTTTTTGATTTTGGCACGCCCTGGAGCGAGGTCGAGGGCGCGATTCAAGACGTCAACTCGCTGATCACCCAAGTTGATTTTGTGGACGAGTACCACGGCAAGGGAATTGACGACGGTAAGAAGTCCCTCACCATGCGGCTGACGCTGCGGTCCGGGGAAGGCACATTAACTTCGCAAGAGTGCGACCGAGTTGTGGCGGAAGTCGTAAGCTTGTTGGGTGATCGATTCGGTGCCGTTCAGCGAACTTGACGCGCCGACTTTTTCTTCGCTTTGTTCGCTTGCTTGGTCTTCCATAGCGAGATTGTTTCGATATCGTTTTTCGACGCCGGTCCGTCCGTGCTGCGACCGCTGAATACGTCCTTTTTCAGTTGATTTAGCAGCCGTTTTGCAATCTCGGACTCTTTTAAATACAGATTCGTTGTCTCGGATGGGTCTTTTGCCAGATCGTACAGTTGTGCGTCTGGGGCGTCAGCGGGCACTTGATTTTCTTTCGGCGACGACCAACCGCCAGAGCCGCGCGCGAGGCTCAGTTTCCAGTTCTCGGTACGATAGGCAAAGTGACCGCTGATTGAATGATGGATCACGCCGACACGTGTTGATTCGATCGGTTTTCCGAACAGAGCGGGCAGAAAGCTCACGCTGTCTTCACAACTTGCCGCCGGAACGCTGACTCCCACAATCTCGGCAACCGTCGCAAAAACGTCGGTTTGGCAGATTAATTGATCGCTCATCGAATTTGGTTCGACCTTTCCTGGCCAGCGGACAATAAACGGATTTCGATGCCCGCCGTCCCAGATGTCGGCCTTTGAGCCTCGCAAGTGAGCACTAACAAGATGGCCCTTTTGAGCCAACGCTGGAATGCCCGCGGCTTTGGAACAACCGTTGTCGCTGGTGAAGATCACCAAAGTGTTTTCCGTCATTCCATGTTTATCTAGAGCCGCGGACACCTCGCCGACAACGTTGTCGGTCTGCATCACGAAATCTCCATAATCTCCCAATCCACTCTTCCCTTGCCACTCTGGCGTAGGAACGATCGGCGTATGCGGCGAGCCAAGCGGGATGTAGAGAAAGAACGGTTGGTCTTTGCCAGCACGCGATTCAATGTACTCGACACTCTTGCGCGTCAGTCGCGGCAACATGTTGATCACGGCGTCGCGTTCGATCACACGATCGTTTTCGATGACCGCTTCCATGTTCCGAGCGTGGTGAAATCCATGGTAATAGTCGAACCCGCGGTGAATCGGTCCATCGGGGATTCGCGCGCCGATCGGCGGCGTCTTGTGATTCTTTCGTTCGTAACGCTTTCCCGTTTCGGGATTCAAGTATTCGAAATCAAGATGCCACTTGCCGATCGCGGCGGTGTGGTAACCGTGCTGCCGCAAGAAACTGGCGATGGTCGGCCGATCGAGTGCAATCAGGCTGGGCGCGAAACCTGTCACGACACCCTTTTGCAACCGCGTTCTCCAACTGTATCGCCCCGTCATCAAACCATAACGTGTCGGTGTGCAGACGGACGAACCGGAATGGGCGTCCGTAAGAATCATACCCTGTTTGGCAAGCCGGTCGGCATGGGGAGTGGGGATCTTGCTCGTCTTCGGAGCCAGGCAGCGGACATCGCCGTAGCCGAGATCGTCGCAGAGGATGTAGACGATATTCGGTTTTCGAGCGGCCAAGTCGGCGGCGGTGGCAAGATTCGGAACGAGGACGAGGCAAAAAACGATCGGAGACAATGCGAGTAGGCTTTTCATAGTTGGTAGACCGGCGATACGCGAGTGGAAAAAACAATGACCAGTGCAAGAACATCCAACGCGCCATCGATTATAGGCAGAGACGAGACCAGCACGATACCTCTTCAAACGCCAACCGAAATCGTTCCCACGCTCGGTACCGCGCCCGTCGGACGATGTTTCACTTGGCTCCGCCAAACATCGAAGAGATCCGCTTCCCCCATCCAGGCTGGTCCATTTCCACTTTCGGCGCGTCACCTGACTTCCGCGGATCTTGCTCGCGAATGACCTGGACCAGGTGCCCATAACTGTCATGGTTGAGAAAACAGCAGCCGATAAAGTATCCTCCATCCGCCTTCAATTGCCACAACACGCGGGAGGCGATCGCCAGAGACTCATTGTTCCGGCCGCTGACCAAGACCAGCACGCGTTCGCCCACGGTCAAGCAGGTCGGCGAGTACATGCGGAATCCGCCGCAAGAATAGTCTTCCAAACGAACATTGATGGCATCTTCGTTCAATTCTTGTCGCGCGAAGGCGGTCAATGAAATTGGGTTGCGAGGGTCTTTGCGTCGGTTGAGAAAACCCTCCTGAGCCAATGTTGCCAAGGCACTTTCGGGAAATTCCGTGGCAAACGAACAGCCGAGCAACCATTGGTTTGGGCCGCGTGAGCGAATCCAGCAGACTTCGGCTGACAACGTGCAATCGAAATCGAGGTCGATTGCCCGTATTCGCAATCGGATTGTCTTCTTCAAAGGAATCGGCGTTTCCAGCAAAAGACGAATCCCGCCAGATGAAAGATCTTGCAGCATGCCCGGCGTCGAAACCGTCTCGCCCTGCGAAGTCCATTGCACGACGACCGGCGTATCGCAATTGCCGGGACTCGACACGTTGGGATCCAACGCCGATTTTTCGGAATGCGGGAATTCTTCCGGATCAACTTGTGTGTCTGTGACCGACATCGTCAATCTCACTACCTTCCTCAATAAGTATATAGCTCTTTATGTTGAGGTGTGTAAAAGCGCGGATGTCTGGTAAACAAAAAAGAGAGGTGTTTTTGGAGGGCTGGTGCTGGTTGTAGCGGAGAGACCTCATCGGCGAGTTCATTTTCGAGTTTCCCCACCGATCTGGTGATTCGGATGGTCAACGTCTCGTCAAGATGACAAAGTCCTGATTGCAGGTTCGGTGCTTCTTCTTTCCAGCCTATTACTTACTTACATACCAGATTTAGCCGACAACGTCGTGGATCACTCGGCCTTCCACATCGGTCAGCCGATAATCTCGACCGTTGTGGCGGAACGTCAGACGCTTGTGGTCCATGCCGAGCAGGTGCAGGGTCGTCGCGTGCAGGTCGTGGATGTCGACTTTGTTCTCCGCGGCCTTGTGTCCCACTTCGTCGGTTGCTCCGTAGCTTGTTCCGCCTTTCGCTCCACCGCCCGCGAGCCAATAGGTAAACGCATGCGGATTGTGGTCGCGTCCTGGCTTCTTTGACTTCTGGGCCAGTGGAAGGCGTCCAAATTCGCCGCCCCAAATGACCAACGTCTGATCTAACAGTCCACGTTGAGCAAGGTCCGCGAGCAGACCAGCAATTGGCCGATCGGTTTCGCCCGCGAACTGGCGGTGGTTTCCTTCGATGTCGTTGTGGCCGTCCCAACTCCGTTGGTTTTCCATGCCGCCGGAATAGATCTGTACGAAACGCGTGCCACGCTCGACCATGCGTCGAGCAATCAAACATTGCTTGGCAAAATGAGAACAGCGATCGTCGTCCAGGCCGTAGAGTTTTTGAATGTGCTCTGGCTCGCGACTCACGTCGAGTGCTTCCGGAGCGGCGGATTGCATCCGGTAAGCGAGTTCGAAACTCTCGATCCGGGCAGCCAACTCGGCTTCTGCTTGGCGCTCTTTGTAATGCTGTTGATTCAGATGGCGCAGCAAATCGAGCTGCGTGCGCTGACGCTGTTGGTTCAACTCTTGCGGCGGTTTCAAATTGTCGATCGGGTCACCTTGTGGTTTGAGCCACGAGCCCTGAAAAACGCTCGGCAAAAATCCCGTTCCCCAGTTCAACGAATATCCCTTGGGTAACCCACGCCCTTTGGGATCGGACATCACGACAAACGCCGGCAGATCGCGGCTCTCACTCCCCAGGCCGTACGTGATCCACGATCCGACGCATGGATAGCCCATTTGGGTAAATCCCGTGTTCGCCATGAACAACGCGGGACTGTGGTTATTCGACTTACCATAGCACGAGTGGATGAATGCCATTTTGTCGACGTGTTTGGACATCTCCGGAAAAATCTCGGAGACGGGTTTGCCGCACTCGCCGTGCCGCGTGAACTTGAACGGCGATTTCATCAAACCGCCGACCGCGTTGGAAAAGAAGCCGGTGAACTTGTCAAAGCCCTCGAGATCCTTGCCGTCCAACTTTTCCAGTTGCGGCTTGTAATCCCACGTGTCAACGTGGCTGGGGCCGCCGTTGATGAACAACCAAATGACGCTCTTGGCCTTGGTATCAAAGTGCGCGGGTCGCGGAGCCAGCGGGTCGAGCGCGGCCGACGAAGCATCCGCGGCCGCGGTCTCTTTTTCATCTTGAAGCAGTGTCGCCAAGCCCAGCATCCCCGCGCCACATCCGGCTTGCTGTAGCAAATCGCGTCGCGAAAGCGTTGTTCGATTTTCTGGCTTCGTCATGAGTTCTCTCTGGCGTTAGGTGCGTCTCTTGACGCGACGAATTGTTAAAACTTGAACCACTCGGTCCGCAACGGACACGCGAAAATATACGGCAAGCGGCGGGACGATAAGAACTCGCCTGTCGTTCTCTCGCGATTCACCTTCATTTTGCGGATCCTGTTGTAGCCGTTGATCGATTTCATTCGTTGCTCGCGTGATTTGCTCCCGCTGTTCGTCATCGAGCCATAGATTTGCGAGTTTTTCTTCGGCCGCCTTCGACCAAACGACGGTGTATTTCATTTTCTCGCGCTAAGATCTTTCATGATTTCGGGAAGCGGACGCCCGTCAAATTCGTCCTCGATTCGATCAAGCTCCCCTTCCGAAGGTGGATCGTCAATCTCAAATTCAGACGCGTCGCAACGAGGCGAGAAAAAACCAATCACCCGCCCTGTGCTGTCGCAAATCTCAACACGTTCATCGAGTGCATCCAACGCAGACAACGCGGATTCATCAAGCACGATTTTGTTCATTGCAAAACTCTCCGCTAATCGATGTAAATGAATTCGTTGAGACACATCAGAACCTGGCAGAAGTCCGCCAATGCCAATTCTCGCGGTGGATTCTGATTGTCGCTCTGATAGGACTTTGTTTGCGATTCAATGAAAGCAACGTTGCCGTTGAGTTCGTCGTCGTTTGGCGGACGGCCGATCGCCGCGATGTATCCTGTTATCACCGCGTTCGCGAGCGACTTCTCGGCCGTGCTCGCAAGCGATCGGGCAAAGCTGCGTGCGTAGCCCCGAACGTTGGAGTTATTCATGAACAGCAGCGCCTGCGGTGCGATCGTTGTGCTAGGGCGATCGCCGACGCTGACCAGTGGTTCGGGCGAATCAAAGATCTGCATCATCGGAATTAGCTTGCTGCGTTTGATCATGAAGTAGATGCTACGACGTTTCATCCTTTCGTCGAGCGTGCCTCGGCCGAACATGGTGCGGTCCAGTTCGCCGCCGACGGACAACATCGAATCGCGAATAATCTCCGCTTCCAGGCGTCGGGGCGAAAAGCGCCAGCACCATTTGTTTTGGGGATCGACCCGAAAGTCTGCTTGGTCGAATTCGCTCGACTGCTGATAAACAGCGCTGGTCATCATCAATTTGTGAAACGCTTTCAGATCCCAGCCGCTGGCAATCAACTTGCTCGCAAGCCAGTCGAGCAGTTCGGGATGCGTCGGACGTTCGCCTTGGAAACCAAAGTCATTCGGCGTGGCCACGATTCCGCGTCCCATGTGCAGGTGCCAGATGCGATTGGCAATCACTCGGGCCAGCAAGTGACCTGCGCCGTGTTCGGTATCGGTGATCCAAGCCGCAAGCGACGTGCGCCGATAACTCGTTCGCCAATTCTCAGGCGGGTCGGCGTGCCAATGATCTTGGCCGCTTGGCGATGTCATCAACACCTGCAGGAAACCTTGGTCGGCCACACCGACTTTTTGGTTTGCATCGCCACGCTTGAGAAAATGCGTTTGCTTGTAAAAGTGTGGAAAGCCCCGGCCATCGGCGTGGTGCTTGATCGGTTTGAAGCCTTCGCTGGAGACCATCACCTTGGTCATCTGAGGCTTCGGTTTCACGGCCAACGACTGCTGTACTTTCGCATCCAGGCCGCGCCAATCCGCGTTCGATGTTCGAAACCACTTCAAGAGTGTTTGACGCTGTTGGTCGGTGAGCTTGCCGTTTGATTGATTGAGGACCGCGAGAATCTCTACGACGCTTTGATGTTGCGAATCCTTCTTGAGTCCGACGGGACGCGGCGACGTGCTGACCGAAAGTCGCGGGCGGCCAATGTTGTGTTTGTTGTTGACGTTGAACTCCATCGTAAAGGTCAACTTGGTGCCGCCCTGGAACCCAATGTCACCCACGGTCTCGAAAACCGCCGCGTGATCTTTGCCGAATTGCGAATCGACGGCCCAGCCCGTTCGCACATCCTTGTCGATGGACGCGGCGATCGACAGGTTGCTGGTGTTTTGTTGAAACGTCGCGACTGGGTTTGCGAGTTTCAGCGTCAACGATTCGCCTTCGCCGGACAAGGGTTCAGCGCGAACGGTGAAGTTGCCCAGCCCCATGTTTCCGTTGCCCGCGCGACCGGGTCCCTTGCGAACCATCGATTCGTGTGCCAATGCTTCCAAGCGAATGGCCGTGATACCCGACAGGTTGGTGTGCGCGACGAAGGTATATTTGTCGAAATCCGGATTCGTCCCCGTTGCCAGCAGGGAGCCATCGTCCAACTTCGACAGCGTTGCACCACCAGCCGATTTGTGTTCGACCATGTCCAGCACGATCCACTTGGGCGCGAGCGACTGGCCCTTGGGTCGGCTGGCAAGCCACTTGTCAAACTGCTTTGGCAACTCGTCCCGCTCAAATTGCGTTCGCGCGGCGACCAACGGATCGTGTTTCTTTTGCCACTCGGCCAAGGCCTGTTTCGTTGACTTCGTGCCTAGCTCCAGATCGATTTCGCTGCGAATCGTCGTGGTGAACGATGAGATCATGCGGTAGTAATCGCGCGACGGAATGGGATCGAATTTGTGGTCGTGACAGCGGGCGCAACCGACCGTCAATCCCAACATGGAGGTGCCCAGCGTCGCAACCATGTCGTCCAATTCATCATAGCGAGCCTGCTCGAACTCCTTTTCGGTCAACTGGGTCGGAAACACTCCGGCACCGAGAAAGCCCGTCGCCATCATGGCCAGCGAACTATCGGGTTCGATTTCGTCACCGGCGATCTGCCAACGCACGAACTGGTCGTAGGGCATGTTGCTGTTGAGCGCCTTGATGACGAAGTCACGATAATGATACGCGTGCGGTCGATCGTAATCCTGTTCGAACCCATGGCTCTCGCCGAATCGTGCGACATCCAACCAGTGGCGTCCCCATCGTTCGCCGTAATGCGGATCGTCCAGCAAACGATCAACGAGATTGTCGAATGCGGATTGCGGATTGCGGACTGATTCTTGTTCGAAACGCTCAATTTCGGCGGGCGTCGGCGGCAAGCCAATTAAATCGAAGTACGCGCGGCGAATCAGCCGACGCCGATCGATCGGATTGTTCGGCGTGAGTTTGTTCTGGCGGAGTTTCGCGAGGATATACCGATCGATCCCCGTCCGACTCCAACTGTCACTCTCGACAACCGGTGGCTCGGCAACTTGCAGGGGTTGAAATGCCCAGTAGTCGCGTGCGCCTTCGTCGATTGTTCGGCGAGTCCAAGCCAATGGGTCATCCTCTTTGACTGCAAGCGGCCGATCGTAAGGCGCGCCAAGGTCGATCCAATTTGCGATCGACGCGATGATGCAGTCGTCGAGCTTCGCGCCGTCTTCCGGCATGCTCGGCTCGGCTTGATGCGCGATGAGTTTGTAGAGGCGGCTTGCTTTGCCATTGCCAAGTTCAACGGCTTTGCCTTCCGCACCGCCTGTGAGCAACGCCGCGCGCGTGGCCAGATCGAACTCACCTTCGGTTTCCTCGCCACCATGGCATTTGACGCAGCGACCGACGAGCACGCCGCGAACTTCGGCTTTAAACAGCTTGAGCCCCTTCGTCATTTTGGCCGCGTGCTCTGCGTCCTTTTCAGCCGCCCAACTTGAGTTCACGAACAAGGCAAGGGCCAGTAATCCAACGAAAGATCGACGCACAAGAGGCACTCCGATGATGGGATGAAGACGTGTGAGATGGATATTCACCAATATATCAGCTATTGATTTTGACTGTAACTAATGCGCGGTGTCTGTGTGTGGCCGATTTCTACACCGCCGACTTCCGAAGTCTCGGAAGACTTCGAAAGTTGGTGTGTCGATTGTTTCGAACTCTTGAAACTCCATCATCGTGCAACCACAATACGGCCTCGCGATTGGGGATAAAAGTCACCCTCAATTGGCGGGGCAAAGTCGTTGTTGATTTGTCGCATCAGGTCGCCGCGATTGTAATCGCCAACCCAGCAGCGAGCTAAATTCATAACGAACATCTGCATGTGAGAGGGCAACCATTTCTTCGGAAACTGGTCGAGTTCTTTCGTGGACAGACACAGACGTCATCAGGCAAGCGGAGGCGGTGCATCGGGCGGCTGGAGAGACTGGAATCGCGAATGCTGCTCACCGCGCTGAACGTCAACGGCGCGGGGATCTTCTGATTTTGGCGAACAGATTTTGATCAGCGCTGCGGCCGAAAGTGCGCGGAGCGTGTTTGCAGCCAACATCGCTGGCGATTCTGCCACTGACTCGATTCACGTAATCAACACGATTACGTTTCAGGAAATCGACGTGTTCCCGGTCGGCGAAGACGTTTCGACACTCGGTTCGGGCGGCAACAGTCACTTTGACATGCGAATCACTTCTGATGGTCGCTTCTTGTTTCTTGAGACGCTGTCAGGTGTGCGGATGTATGGAATCTAGCATCACGCCGGATGCTTCAATAGCGCAACTCGCCTAAGTTTAGCCCAATCCAAATCCGCCAAATTCTGCGGAATTCGGCCACCCCAACCGCTATAAACTGCAGATTCGTTGCAGCCCGGTCCGATGACAAGAAGACGGGATAATCGGATAGTTGACTTAGATGATTAACATTCGTATGATTGCCTTATTCCCGCGATATCACGGCAATCGTCGCAAATTAACATGAAGTGAGAAGTTGACGATGGGCCACGCATTCCAGATTCAACACACCTCGAAGCCCGCCATGCCCTCGCAACTGCAATCACCAACACTGAAGATTGTTTCACCAGACTCAACCGATGGGGAGCCAGAACGCGACGATTTCCAACCGCTGGAGCCGACCCCGGAACTTCTAGCTGAGTTAAAGCAAAAGAGTGGCGAACTCGAATCGGCGACGCCGCGGGAGATCCTGCAGTGGGCGGTCAAAGAGTTTGCTCCTCGCTTCACCATGGCGACGGCGTTTGGTCCCGAAGGATTGACTATCATTCACATGCTGGCCGAGATCGCGCCCGATACTCCGATCTTCAACCTCGAAACCGGCTACCAATTTCAAGAGACGTTGGAGTTGCGCGAGCGGGTCAAAGAGCGTTACGGAATCGAAGTCGAGTTGAAGAAGCCGGAGTTGTCCGTCGAGGAGTACGAGCAGCTTCACGGCGGGCCGCTTTACAAGACACAGCCAGATCAATGCTGCAAGGATCGCAAGATCAAGTTGCTTCACGATGCGACGCAAGGCATGCACGCCTGGGCCAGTGCGATTCGTCGCGACCAAAGTCCGGATCGCGCAAAGGCACCGATCGTTGGTTGGGATAAGAAATTCAATTTGGTCAAAGTCAGCCCGCTTGCCAACTGCAACAAGGGCGATATTTGGAAGATGATTCTCGATCACGACATCCCCTACAACCCGTTGCACGACCAGGGTTACACGAGCATCGGCTGTTGGCCTTGCACACGTGCGGTGTTGTTGGGCGAAGATGAGCGAGCCGGTCGTTGGAGTGGTTTTGGGAAGACGGAGTGTGGTCTGCACTCGCTGGATGATGACGACGACAATTGAGCGGACAGCATCCCATGACATTAACTTTACTTTGAGCCGAACGCACTAGCGTCGGACGTGTACTCACAAAAAAACCGCGGCTAGCGCCGTCGGCTCAATTCACCAGCATGAATGTTTCCGCAAAAACCGAATACGCGTGCATCGCCGTGCTTGAGTTGGCGGCGAACTACGGAAGCGGCGAACCAGTGCGAATTCGCAAGATCGCCGAGCTGCACGGGATACCATCACGCTTTCTCGTACAGATTCTGTTGCAACTCAAGGGTGCCGGGCTGGTCAACAGCACCCGTGGAGCGTCCGGCGGATACCAATTGATCAAGGACCCCAATGACATTTCACTCGGCGACGTCATGGCAGTCATCGACGGCCAATCGCAGGAAGTGACCAGTTCGGCAGGAGTCGCCACCGCGACATCCAACGTGCTGCTCGATTCATGGCGACACGTCTCGCAAGTGCAACGCGAGATGCTGGACGACGTGACGTTCGCCGACCTGCTGGAACGCGTTAGCGGTCAGACGGAGAAGATGTATTATATCTAATGACGAATGACGAAATACCCAATAACGAAGGAATGATTGAGCACGAAACCCGAAGATGTTTTAAATCCATCGCTTCTTTTTGGTAATTCAGATTTCGGGCTTCTTTCGTCATTGGGTGTTTGGGTACTTCGTCATTTCATTGGTAAATCTGTTTCTCTCAAGGAAGGAGAGCCTCACAGCATGCCGGTCAACGCACACCAACTAGGATTGGAAGGAACCGTCACTGAACTGCGGCGGATCATGGTGAATCGATTTCAATTGGCGAAGTCATTGGATTCGATTTCGGCGGACGAGCCACTTTTCTCAGCCGGTGTTGGATTATCGTCGCTCGAAGGTGCCGAACTGCTGTCTACTGTCGAACGGCACTTTGACGTGCAGTTTCGAAACGTTGAACATTGGTTCGACGACCCGCCGACGCTTGGTTCGTTCGCGCAGCATCTGGTCGACAAATCCTAGGCCGAAGTCTCGCCCCATTTGTTCGGTAATCGCAAGATCAACATCGGCAACTTAAGATAGTGGCCATGTTTCAAAGACCTTGAACTGAAATGCTAGTTCAGTCGATGTACAGGAACTCGGCGGAGTTTAAGATTGTGTGGCAGAAGGTTGCCAGGGCTTTTTCAGCCGCGTCGGTAGTTTTGTCGCTGGACTTGGCAAGATGCTCTTTCCATTGCTCGGTGAGTTGCAAAACCGCTTCCACACCAAGTTCGCGTTCTTCTTCGCTTGGGTGACGACTAAGGGCGTAAACATACGCTAGCGTGACTTGTACTTGGGGATCGAGCGACTGCTGGCTGACGCGTTTGGCAAAGTGATTGCCGAGCTGTCGGACCATCGTGTTGTTGAGCAAGTACAAGGCTTGCTGAGCAACGGTTGAGTTGACTCGCTGCTCACAATTTGGATTCATCTGCGGCAAGTCGAACGTTTCCAACACGGTCGGCATTTCCTTGCGACGGTGACGCAGATAGATGCTGCGTCGATAGCCTCGCTCGCTAGGTGAGGCGGTGACAAGCCCGTCCTGGCGAACATCGACGGAATCGGGTCGGCCGAACGGCCGGGAGTTCATGCGCCCAGCGACGTAGATCAGCGAGTCTCGCACTTCCTCGGCATCCATGCGCCGAAGCGGCATGCGCGTCAACCAGCGATTGTCCGGATCACTTTGACGTTGGGTTTCCGCGGTGGACGACACTTGCCGATAGGTTGACGAAGTCATGATCAAGCGATGCATGTGCTTGACGCTCCAGCCGCTTTCGATGAATTCGACCGCCAGCCAATCGAGCAACTCGGGATGTGTCGGCGGTGTGCCGAGTTTGCCAAAATTGTTCAGCGATCGGACGATGCCTTCGCCAAAGTGGTGCTTCCAGATGCGATTGACCATGACGCGCGCCGTCAGCGGATGGTCCGGCTGGACAAGCCACTTGGCCAGTGCAAGTCGTCGACCCGTTTGTTTCGCGCCAGGCCATGGTTTTTCGACCACGAGCGAAGTTTTGCCGTCGGTCAGTGCCGAGGGAACGCCAGGGCCAACCAGTCGATGCGGCTGTCGAAAATCGCCGCGGCGATAGATGTACGTCGGCGACGGTTCGCCGCGATCCCACAGCGCGCGAATCGTCGGCCCTCCGCTTTTTTCAGATTCCAGTTGCTTCACCAGTCGATCCGATTCGATCTTCGCACGGCGGAAACCATCCTGCTTGGCCAACCGTGCGTCGTCGAGCCACAGTTGTTTGCCGAATTTGCCGGCCAAGTATTGTTGGACTTCGTTGCGTTTGCCTGCCGGAATGTCGAACGTCTTGCGCAGATCATCGTGCAGTTGGGAGGGCAGCGACTTGAGTTGTTCCTCAAGATACTTCAGGCGGTATTCGTGACCGAGCTTAGCAAGTTGATCGCGCTGGTGCTGAATCTGTTCATCGATCTCTTGGTTTTGCTTTTCCAACTGGCGAAGCTCTTCGTCCGTCGCATAGGGCAAATATCGGCCAGGCTTGACACCTTTGGTTTGACCGGGGACCGACGCGGGTTTCAGCCAATCGTGCTCGTCCAGCGCACCCTTGAAAACGGCGACCAATCGGTAGTAGTCGCGCTGCGGAATTGGATCGTACTTGTGGCTGTGACATCGGGCGCATTTGATCGTCAGTCCCAACACCGTCGATCCGAAAACATCCAACTCGTCGGCCATCACTTCGATGCGTTCCGCCACCGAGTTGACGATGTCCGAGCCCGTTCCGTCGGGAGCCATCCGCAAGAATCCCGTGGCAAGGAGATTGTCGGCAATCTCCCGCGTAATCGTTTCGGCGTTTTCGTAGTCAGCCAGTTCGTCGCCGGCGATTTGTTCCAAAAGAAACCGGCTATACGGCTTGTCGCTGTTAAACGCGCGAATGACGTAGTCGCGATATTTCCACGCATAGGGACGAATGGGATCGGCGCTGCGTTTGCCTTCGGAATCGGCGTATCCCGCGGCGTCCAACCAAAAACGTCCCCAGCGTTCGCCATGGCGCGGTGACGCCAACAACCGATCGACGAGTTGTTCAAACGCCAGGGGACCGTTGTTATCCAACGCGTCGTCGATTGCATTCGGATCGGGCGGCAGGCCAAGCAGATCAAAGTGCGCGCGTCGAATCAGCTTTCGTTGATCGGCCTCATCGGCCATCGTCAATTCGTGTTCCAGTTGCCGCCGGATGATAAACGCATCGATTGGATTGCGAACGCGATCGTCATGGACATCCGGCACGGGCGGTCGTTGGGGCGGCTTGAACGACCAGTGTTGACGGTCTTCGCTGGTGACGAGCGGATCGGGCTGCGAGGTCGCGACATCGGGTTGAACGTCCACTTCGGGAGCGCCCAGGTCGATCCAACGAGCCAACGTCTCGATCTCGGCGGACGTCATCGGCCGGACGCCGGATCGAATCATCAATTCTCGTGGCGACATCTCGCCCGCGTGAATTCTTTTCAGCAGCAGGCTTTCTTTCGGCTTGCCCAACACGATCGCGGGACCAGACTTGCCGCCTTTGAGCATCGACGCCTTCGTGCGCACATCGAGCCCACCTTCTTGTTTTCGTAAACCGTGGCAAACGGCGCAGCGGAGCAACATCAGCGGCTCAATCACATGGTTGCTGACCACACCGGCGGCCAGCAACTCTTGCGGGTCAACTTTGGCAACAAACGGTGTTCCCGCTTCGATCCAATGCCGAATAATTTCGACATCTTTATCGGCGAGATGTTTGCCCTCCTCTGGCGGCATTTCACCTTCGTGAATCAAGTCATACAGCGAGCTTGCCTCAACATCACCTGGAGCGATCACTTGTCCCGATTCGCCGCCGCGGAACAACCCAGCAGGTGTTGTCAAATCCAACTCGGCCTTCATCGACTGCGGACTGTGGCAACGCACGCAACTGGCTTTCAGAATTGGGGCAATGTCAGATTCGTAACGAGGTGGATCGGCAGCCTCAAGCGTGACGCAGTGGAGAGCGACAACCAGCACGAAGACAACGGTTTTGAAAATCAGGCGCATTGGATCAGCAGGCGGTAACCGGGCGGGAAGTGGAAGTGTTTGGTAATTATCCAAAACTTTCCCGCATGTCGCAAGCAAAGAAATCGTGATCGCGCACCAAGCGAAACATCCAGTCTGCCCTTGGCCCTCGAATTGCAAGCATTCTATGATGAACCATCGTGACCACCTCTTCATCATTTCGTGTTTGGACGGTGAAATTTCTCTTGCCAGGGATTGTGGTGACGTTGTTGGCGGCGGGTCTTCGGTTTTACCGTGCCAGTGACCCGTTATGGCTCGACGAATTGCACACGGCTTGGATCGTCGACGAATCATGGGACGAGATCTCGCCAAGAGCGGCGATTGGAAATCAAAGTCCGCTGTTTTTCTACTTTGTTTGGTTCTCGACGCAATGGTTGGGAATGCACGAACTCGCCGTACGGTTGCCCTCGATTGGGTTTGGCACGTTGCTGGTCGCCACCGTTTTCGTCGCTACATATTCTTGGACCACATCGTCGATCGCGGCGACGTTGACCTCGCTGCTGGTGGCGATCGATGCGGATTGTCATTTCTATGCTCAAGAGGCGCGGCCCTATGTCGCCGTGCAGTTGTTTGGTCTGGTCCAAGTGTTCAGTTTCTCGAAACTGATCGACGAACGCCCTCGCGACGACACGGGCTTGCTCGGCAAGCGAATCGGCTGGCGGATTGCATTTGTTCTGTCTGGGACAATCTTGTTTTACCTGCACTACACCGCGGCGCTTTTGTTTGGTGCATACATTTTGTGCTTCGTCATTTTGAAGTGCACGCGAACGGAAACGCCCAACTGTCCTTGGTTGAATCTTGTCATCGACTTGGCGGTCATCGGATTGCTGATCATCCCCGCCTATGGCCATCTTTGGGAAATCGGTGGTCGGGCGGACGATTGGAAGGCGATCGTCGAATTCTGGCCGTCACCTCAGATGATCCGATTCGTCGAAGTTTATCTTCTGACGTCTTTGATAGGACTTGGTGTTGGCGTGCTGCTTGGACGATGCGTGAAGCGTCGCGTTGTCCAACCACTGCCGTGGACGCGAACGCTCTTGGTAGCTTGCTGGCTCCTCGCGCCCGCGGCAATTGCGTGGCTGGTCACAATACTCAACGTTGCTCCCTTGGCAATGTTCCGCTATGTCGTCGTGTCCGCGTTGGCGCCGATCTTCGTCGCGGGCCTGTGTTGCGCGGCGATGGACTCTGTGCGATGGAGACTTGGTTTCGCGGGCGTTCTGTTGACCGTTGCCCTTTGCACGAGCAGCACGCTGTATCAATGGCGACAAGATGGCCGCTTGGATAACCGCCGCAATGAGAACTGGCCGCTCGTCGTTGAGCGAATCAACCAGGATGATCAGTGCCGCAATTGGCCAATTTACGTGGGATCGGGATTGCTCGAAGACCACGCGTTGTCCAACGCTCCTGATGGAGAATTCCGTCAATACTGCCTGTTCCCGGTGACGTCGATCTATCGCATCGACACTGACAAGCGAACCATTGAACCGTTCTCGCTTGCTGGACATACCATCCAACATCCCCTACCAGGTTTCAAGCACAATATCAGAAAGATGGGTGGGGCATGGATTGTAATGCGCACGAACCAAAAGTTTGCAAGGGCGTTGATCGATTGGATGACGCGCGAGGTCGACGGCAAGTCGCAAGAAGTTTTCACCAGCCCGAGCTTGAATCTGTTCAAGATTGCTGGCGACTAATGTCCGACACACGATCAGTTGTTTGTCACGTTATTATTGTCGCCGGTGACCGCGTTGTTGGGGCTGTTCGCATTCGTGGTGGGAGAATTGTTGTTGCCGTTGATGTTGTTATTGGTTGAATTAAACGTGGGATTGAATGGCTGGGGCGCGAGTTGGCGACGACGCACGTCGGGATAACCGCCGCCGTTCCACGGCGCGGGAAAGCCTGCTCCGTTGACCGCGCCGAACGGTCCATACGGACTGCCGACGCCGCCAAAGTTGCCGGCACCAAATCCCGGATTGCCGAAACCAAATCCCGGGGCGGGTTGCGGTCCCCATAAACCGTAAGGCACGCTAAACGGGCGATAGGGAAAACGCCACTCGCCGTAGGGTCGCACGGGGCCGCCATACCGGTCGACCGCGTGATAGTGATCCGCGCTGTCGCCGATCTGCAAACTGCTGCGCGATTGGCGATACACACTGCGGCTGTTCGACGGATAGTGGTAGACAGGTGCAATCGGTTCGTATTGCCAGACACGCTCGCCAGTTTGCGGGTTGTGTGTATAGAACGATGGCGATGCGATCCAATCGGTCGCGGTCGCAACAGATGTTCCAAACAAGCCGGCGAATGCCGACAACGCAACGAAAAGGTTTCTCATGGTCAGGGTCGCTTCTGTGAAACGGGTCAAAGTTTCAATTCAACGCGATCCTCACCCCCGTGCTTTCTATCGAACTTCGTACGATTACTTCTTCTGAATCCACACGTACAGTTTTTTCTCAATGGGGTCCCACTCATACCGCTCGCCTGGATTGAGCTTCGGTAGCTTGGGCGACATTTTGTCGGCAATCTCTCTCATGAACTCTTCATGACTCTCCGGCATTCGACCATGTAGCGCCTCGTATTGTCGTAAATTGACATCTAGAAACTTGAAGGCGAGGTCTTCCTTTACATTGAACAAGGTCTTGACGGGTGCGGCGACGGTTTCGTTTATCTCATCGCCAGACAGATTTCGCGTACTCTTACCCACACCCACTTCGGCTTCCTTGCGATCCAAATTCGAATCTGGGTTTTGTTTTTTCTCGGCGGCGTCTTGCTCTCTCTGTGCTGCGATCTTTGCGTCGAATGCTTCCTTCTGTGCTTGGCTAGTGCCACCGCCACAACCCGCTACGCAAATCGTCACACCAATCAATAATAACCAGCGACCAGTCATTTCACCATCTCCGTGCTTGTCGTGTCTTACTCGCGCAATGTGAACTGCCAGTTGGACATCTGTTCCAGGACTGGCGTTTTTGTCATGTCGTATTGTAACGGAGTGAGCGTAATAAATCCCTTTTCCAGGGCCGTAATATCCGTTTCCATTTCACTGGGCGGCGGCGGAGGCTCGTTCGTTGCCCAGTAATAAGTGCGTCCTTTCGGATCCTGGCGTTCGATATACTCTTCGCCGTATCGTGCCACTCCCATCGGAACGACACGGATTCCCGCCGCTTTTTCGACCGCCACGGTTGGGATGTTGACGTTGTAAAGCTGTGATTGACTATCTTTTTTGTCGAGGATTTGCCGAATAACTTGGGCGGCAATGCGGGCCGCTTTGTCGAACTGGGCGTGTTCATCAAACTCCAACGACACCGCGATGCTGGTGATTCCAAAAAACGCTCCTTCAATCGCGGCGGCGACCGTCCCGGAATACAGCACGTTGATTCCGGCGTTCAATCCGCCATTGATTCCGCTCACAACCAGGTCCGGTCGTTGGCGGCAGAATTTGAAAATGCCAAGCTTCACGCAATCGGCCGGGCTGCCTTCAACCGCCCAGCCGCGATGTCGATCGCCTTCGAACTGCTCTTTGCAAATCAGCGGGCTCAAAAACGTGATCGAATGGGCCACGCCGCTTTGTTCGGTCGCCGGGGCCACCACATCGACATCGCCGATTTGACGCAATTCGTGTTCCAAAGCGGCCAGCCCCGGAGCATAAATGCCGTCGTCGTTGGTCAGCAGAATCTGCATTTGGTCGTCCAATCCGTTGGTGATGATGGTTCAAAAAGGGGTCAGGTACCGTTGCCGGAACGGCCCGAAGGGTGCTTGGCACAACGGTACCTGACCCCTTTTT
>CAYFJO010000072.1:0-33341 GCA_964343305.1 uncultured Pirellulaceae bacterium
TGCAACGGGCCACAACATGCTCGGGCTGAGTCTCGCCACTGCGACAGGCAAACTCGTTGCCGAAATTGTTCAAGATGAACCAACGCACATCGATGCAACCGCGTTTTCTCCAGCTCGTTTTTAGTCAGGCCATTCATGAGCGAGACCGAAGGCTGACAAGAATCCAACTATCTTTTCCTTTGGACTTGTTCTCCACGACCGTGTCGAAAGCGAACCCCTCTGTGCTCTCCCGGAAGAACGCGGCGTAGAACATGTTTGCAGCTAGATAAGCGCTGTACTGATTGGGATGCCCGTCATTGACATAGCGGAACTTCAGGTCGGTTCCGCCTTGCTGGATCTTCTTGATCCCCAGTCCAACCGCCACCACCGCATGGGGCTTGATACGCTGGGCCAGTTTCTGAACGGTTTTCAACTCCATCTCCGTCCGCTCCAGGCCGACTGGTTTCGCCACCGACTCCTGATTCTGCGCGTGTGGGGCCGTGACATACAGGATCACTTTGATGCCCTCCCGCTCCGCGAGCTTGGTCCATTTCTGGGCATACTCGCAGTAGCCCGCATCGACATCAGCAACCACATCCAGCCAACTTTGCAACACCAGGTAGTCCGACTTTACCCGCTCCCCATTTTCGCTTGGCCATCTGAGACTCCTTTCCTTGCTCAAATCCATGCCCTCCGCCGGGCTAATCTAACGGCCAAACTCTCGCTTTCCCACTGATCCAGTTTTCGGGGTCCACTTCACAAATCCTGAGTCGATGCTCAACCCGCTCCCTCAGCGTCGGCTCATCAAGCGTGTAGCAAAGTGTAGTTAATTGCCTCGAAACCAACTGAATTTGGCCTAATCGCCGGGGATTTGATGACGGTGCCAAAACGCCGCAAAATCCTGCTTTTCCCGGCGGTTTCGGGCCTCAGTACGGCATAGCATCGCACTTATCATCGACAAAGATGAAAACGATGTTCGGCGGACGGTCGGAAGCGGCCTTCAATGAGGCGGGACAACACCAAAGCAGCACGCCCGCAAATAGCGCTAAACCAGTCTGGTGGCTCATGGTGTCACTCCTGCAAAGTCCCATGACTTCTCCCGGCCGCTTTTGTCCAGGAACTGGATTGTTTGCACTTCCACTGCCGTCTTTTCGGCGGGGAAGTACAACCGGATAACGCTGACTTTGCCTTCGATGGGTAACTGAACCGAGACGTCCTGCCAGTTCTTTCCGGCGGGCAGATCGTACGTGACAAGTTGTGCGGACTCGGGAAACGTCTCCTGGCTGGCGGTCTTCCATTGAATTCGTCCTTCGCCGCCAGCCGTGCTGCGGGCGCGAAGTTTCACTGTCAGCGGACCATTGAACTTCACCTGGGCCGTTCCCAGGAAAGGCAGACGCCCTTGTCCAATGACGCGGATCGCATCGTCCGCTGTGACCACTTTGCACTTTCTGGCAACAAGGCCCGCGATCGGATCCAGATTCTTGTCGTCAGGCTTACCTGCTGCCCCGGCGTTGAAGGCAAGATTCGGTTTGGGGTATAGGGCGCCAGTGTCCTTCACGAACTGGTCGATTAATGCGTCCAGTTCTTTCACTTTGTCCGGACTCTCGCTCGCTAGATTCCTGGTTTCGCCGATGTCTTCTGTGAGATTGTACAACTCGCGGACTTCCGGATATTTGGGATGCGGCTCGAACCGTCGAATCAACTTCCAATCTCCCTGGCGGACCGACACCGCGGGAATCAGATGCGGAAACCAGGTGAAGTATGCCTGACGTTTGAGCCGGCCAGTTTGTTTCAGGATGGGCATCAACGACTCACCATCCACGATGTGTCCTGCGGGCTTCTCCAGCCCGGCGGCTTCGAGAATCGTTGGATAAAGGTCAATCGGACCGACGACGGAATCGCTGAGGGAACCAGCTTCAACTTTACCGGGCCAGCGCACCATCAGAGGAATGCGCTGTCCCCCTTCGTAGATTCTTCCTTTTCCTTCACGCAGCGGAGCGTTGTTTGTGGGCGGCTGATCACCGGCCCATTTCTTCCAGTCCTGCACGAAGTCCCATTTCGGGTGCCCCGGTTTGACGTTCATCCCTCGGCTACCGGGCACGTTGCTGTGCGTGTTACCTCCGTTATCCGAATAGAAGATGAACAGTGTGTTGTCCGTCAGCCTGAGTTCATCAAGCTTGTCTATCACACGGCCGAGACTTTCATCCACGCTCTTCAGCATCGACGCCATGATGGGATTCCGCTGCTTGCCGCGCGGGTCCGTCTTCTCGGCAAATCGCTTCGTGTACGCTTCCTTGTGCCCCCACGGTCCATGAACGGCGTAATGCCAGAAGTTGAGGAAGAACGGTTCGTCCTTGTTCGCCTCGATGAAATTGATCGCTTCATCTGTGAGACGGTCGGTGATGTACTCACCGTCGGGTCCGTCGGTGATCGTCCCCACAGGGTGCCTGGGGCTGGGCTCACCGGTCTTGTGAACTCCATAAGGTGAGAAGTAATTCGAACCGGGAGGCCCAGGACTGGGCTGGGCGTGGAAGGCGACTTCAAATCCGTGCCGCTCGGGCCAGTGCTCCTGGCTCAAGCCGAGATGCCACTTCCCGAAATGTCCCGCGCGGTAGCCCGCGCCGTGCAACACCTCGGCAAGAGTCACGAGATCGAGATCAAGATAGTTCCTGCTCCTGGCATAGATAAATTGTTGATTGGCTGGCGCCCTCGCAGGATACGGAGAAGCATCTGCGGGAGCTGCCGGCTGATGGCCACTGGCGGATGTCACGCCATGACGAGACGAATACTGACCACTCAATATCGATGCGCGAGTCGGCGAGCATAACGGCACGGCGTACGCATCCGTGAATCGCATCGACTGAGCTGCCAGCCGTTTCATGTTTGGAGTTTCGTAGTACTGCGAACCGTAAGGCGTGCTGTCCATCCAACCCATGTCGTCCACCAAAAAAAGGACAACATTGGGTTTGGCGGTTGGTTGATGGTCGACAGCAATCACGTTGCTTGCCGTCATCAATATCATCCCCGCCACCAGAACGAACAGACGTGTGGCCGATATTCGTTGTTTCTTCATTCGTGTCTCATTTCAAGCGATTGATAGGGCCAACATGCAACGTCTAGTTGCACGGCCTTCCAATTGCCAATCCTTGCACCGCGTTTACCAGAATAATGTTGCGTGAAACGCATTCCTTCGCTTGCCAATCGGTCGATGTTCGGTGTGTCGAACTTTATCTGGCCGTAGCACCCCACGTCGCCATATCCGACATCATCGAGCAGGATGTAAACGATGTTGGGTTTCGCGGCGGACACGACACTTGTGAATAGAGATGTCATGAAAAATGCGAACAAGAATCCAATTGATGTGACACAAATTCTCATGACGTAATTCCAAGATAGCATTGTTAATTTCCCGTATGGTTTGTCCTTGTAGTCGGGTCTGAGTATAAACGAGCGAACATGAAATTACAGTGTGGTTGCGGGTTGGGCCTGAATGCCAACGCGGGACCGAGAACTTGACTCGTTCTTCGTCTGTACCGCCCCTGAGAAAACCCACCGAAGTGTTGCGGCTCGGCATCACTTTGAAGTGAATCGACTTCAAAGCAAGATAGCCCACCGAAACTGGTTTTACGAGTTTTCATGTATTGCTGCCGCTGCGCCGAACTATGTTATCCAGCGTTTGCTGACTCGCAGCACACCCTGTTCGCATTTGTGACACACAACGTCCTCATCGTCTCCGATCGCAAAAACGAGGTCGCTTGAATCGCACTTGGGACATCGCGGATCGTCTTCGCGTGGGTGTGGTGAGATGATCATTCGTGTCTTACCACACCCGCGGCAGTACATGCGCGCTTCATGGCCTTCGATTGGTCGCTTGCGGCCGCGTGGGCGAGATATGCGGACACGATAGCCTTTGTCATCGGTGTAGAACGCCCACCAGCCAGCCGTCTTCTTGGTGTGGCCGCAGTGATCGCACGTCAATGAGAAACCACGTGCCATTGGGTTATTACCGCGCGTACAACGGCAGGATTTGCCAACGCCGTCTCGTAGGAAGCGAAAGACGCTGGCCAACCAAATGATTATACAAAGTGAGGGCTCGTTGAATGAAGAAAGAAGGCGGGCTCATTCGCGCAGGGCGGTCAAACTTTAACGCGCCACTGCGACAGGACGAATCATATTATTGCGATTCATACGACTACACGGAAAGATCCCGAATTCCGCTACAACTCACACCGCACATTGCTGTGCAGAAAGCAGTTGAACCATGCGATCCATGAAACGCCTCACTATCTTGACCTATATTTTGATAAGGCAAGCGACGAGAGGCAGATCTTTGTCGCGTTTCTTTTGACTTAAATGGGGCAGAATCCATGTTGGAACTGACGGCACTCGCAGATCTGTTTCTGCAAATGCCTCGAAACGCGTCCGAACGTGTTCTTCATCCGGGTCGACTTACCGGCGGACTAGGGACCACCATTACCGCGGTGTTTGAAGCCCCAGGATTGGAAATCCCAATCGGGCGGGAAGTGGCGATCTATTACAATTTGAGGCAGAAATTTGTCCGACAAGATGCTCGAATCGTCGATGTTCTCTGTGATGAGAGTGACGACGTCGACGGACTTCAGGTCACGATCGAAAAAACGGGCGAGCCGATGCTTGCCGAGTCTCGTGCATGTTTTCGTGTCTCAACAGTGCTGGAGGGGATTTCGATCGGCTTTGGCCAGCATTCAGACTGCCCTCTCGCTGACATCAGCCACACGGGTTTCGCCGTGATATCAACCGAGATTTTTGAAATCGGCTGCGTCGTGCCGACAACATTGCGATATAACGATTTGGCCGCAGACGGTTATGTGCGTGTGCAAAGCAAGCGTGGACTGACCGATGGACGATTTCGCTATGGCACGTTTTGTTTCGAAAAATCGCTCGAAAAAACGATCCAGACAATCGTCATGGTAATTCAGCGCGAGCAGTTGCAGCGACTGGCCGCGAAGTGATCTGGGTCGGCTTGATGGTCGTTGTAAAAGTTTCGCCTTACTCGTGGCGCAACGCTTCGACGGGGTCCATCGAAGCGGCGCGGACCGCCGGGTACAACCCAAAGACGATGCCGATCATCACCGAGATGCAAAACGCCAAAGCGATGGACCAGGGCAGCACAACCGGGCTGGCGGTCTGAACGACTTCGGGCAAACCTTGCATGATGTGCGGTGAAGATCGCTCTAGGAATTCTCGAATTTGCACGACAAGAAACGGGCAAGCCAAGCCCGCGAGGATTCCCACCAAGCCGCCGGTGGTGGTCAACAGTGTAACTTCGACCAGGAATTGCCGGACAATGTCCGACCGCTTGGCACCCAGCGCACGGCGAACGCCGATTTCGCGAGTTCGTTCTGTGATCGTGGCCAGCATGATGTTCATGATGCCGATGCCGCCAACCAACAGTGATATGACGGCGATCAGTCCCATGAAGACCATGAACAGAATCCTCGTCGTGCGAGCCTGTTCCAGTAGTTCCAAAGGCGTCACGACAGCGAAGTCCTTCTCGCTGTGCAGCCGCTCCATTGTGTTCTCAATGGACTTCGCCGTCTTGACGACTTCGTTTGCCGATTTGACTTGAAACGTGATCTGGCTGATTTGCACCTGCTGACCGCTGCGTTGCCCCGCGCTGAGTGTCAATGTGCGATCGCCGATCCTGCGCCAAAACGTCGTGATCGGAATGTAGATGTCATCACTGAAATCCTGTGACGACAGCGAACCGGCGATGCCCGCCATCGGCAGACGCGATTTCATCACTCCTACCACCAGGTACGACATTTGTCGAATGCGAATGGCCTGCCCAAGGGGATTGCTCAACGGAAAAAACTTGCGAGCAATGCCGGCACCAAGGACACATACGTTGTCGTTGTTGTCCATGTTGATGGGTGATAGAAAATGCCCGCGTTCGACATTCAGATGCATCATGTCGTCGTACTCGGGAGTACAACCGACGAGGCGAGCATTGAGCGACTTGTCTCGGTAGTAGGCTTCGCGATAGGCTTCGCGAATTCGCAACGCCTGATCGATCGACGGAATGGTATCCATCAAGATCTGGTAATCTGATCGCGAGACTCCATACGGAAACCAGAATTCCGTGTTTTCCGCCGAGTCATTGTCGGGCACCACCGAGCGGAGGATGATGTTGGTGACGCCGAGGTCTTCGATCTGTTCCTGTGCAGCCTGACTGATCCCTTCGCTGATTGCCAGCAACCAAACAACGCTGGCGACGCCGATAAAGATCCCCAGCACGGTCAACAATGACCGCATCGGATGCAGAAGCAAGCTCTTGATGCTCAGTTTCCAGGTTTGATAGTCGAACAGCATTCTTGTCGGTCCAGACTACTTCTCGTCGGCTGCGTTTGTGGTGTTTTCTTGGGGTGCCACTTTGGCCCAAAGTAAGTCTGGGTTGAGTGCAACTTGCTCGCCCTCGGAGATGCCATCGTCCAGCACGACAAAACTGCCGTTGCTGGAGCCGACGGCAACCTGGCGCGTCATCCAACTGCTGTTCTCGGCACGAACGAGGCAGTAGTGAGCGCCTGATTGTTCCAACACGGATTGGATTGGCACTTGAAAAACATTCTCTTTTCTTTCGACCAGGATTCGAACTTTTGCGCGCTGGCCGGGGGTGATTCCTTCCGGTGGATCATTGATTTTGATCTCGATGCCGTACTCGATTGCTCCGCCATACCATTGCCGAGGGTAAGGGAAATCATTGATCTTGATGACCTCGCCAGCTACCGGTAGATCGGGATTCACATCGAGTTCGACCTTCGCGGAATCGCCTTCCTCGATCTGTTTGATCTTGGAGTCATTGACTCGCACACGCACGCGCATCTGTTTCGGATCGGGCAGACGAAGGACGACCTGCCCTTCGCGAATTTGCGCCCCCTCTTCAATCACAATATTGTCACGCCGTTCAAAGTCGTTTGCATAAACGACCTGTCCCGCTCCCTGCGCGAATTCCTGACAATTGGCGATTTGGCCGTCGATTTCATCGAGTCGTTTTTGGCTGAGTTCCAAGGTGCGGGTGGCCATTTCCAACGCCGCTTCTTGTTTTCTAATTTCCGCTTGATACTCATTGACCATTCTCGCCAACGTGTATTTGTTGTGTACGTCCAACTTCTTTTCGACGACTTGCACATTCTTCCTTGCCATTTCGACGGCCACTTCCTGGGCTTCCAGTTGGAGTCGTGATACGTAGCCTTTCTTGAACACGCGTTGCGAGTGCTTCAAGAACTCCTCGGCGGTTTTAAGTTGCGACTGTGCCTGAAGAACCTCGCTCTCGAATGCCACCTGGTCGACGACAAACAGTCCATCTTTGTACTCATTCAAAGTCAACTTGGCTTTTTCGAGTTCGCTTTGCGCATCAATGACAAGTTTCTTGTCCGACGCCACGAGGATTTCCTGCTGCTTCTTGGAAAACACAAAAGCCGAGTCGTCAAACTTCAACAACAATTCGCCAGGGATCTGCAGCGTCTTGCGGGCGTTGATGCTCGCTTCCAAGTCTGCGTTCGCCTTTCGTAGTGCCTCTTCGGTGGTTCGGTACTGCTTCACCAATTGCTCGACCGTTTCGTTGCCTTGAGCCTTGATCTCTCGTGGGCCAAACACATCGCCCTCTTCAATGACGGAGTAGATCGTCGATGCCGCCTTTCCTTCAGACTTCACTTTGCAGCGAATTGCCACGGGATCAATGCTCTCGACGTCGCCCGATTCAGTGACAAATGATTCAAACGTCCCGCGCTGAACGGTGTGCAAGAGCAATAGATCGGGATCGCTATCGGCCGCGGACGGGTCGGAGTTGAACACGATCGGCACCATGACAAATGCAAGCACAATGCATAGAGCGATCACGATGATGACCGTGACCAAGGAGCGACCGGAACGCTGAACGAAACTCTGACGCAACGGAGAAGTTTTCATTTTGGCGGGATGTTGAGGTTGGCTTAAGGCGCGCGTAATCACGAAGTGAACGACACCTTTGCATTATAACGACAACCGAAGCTGCTCGCCGCGCCTTGCGGCTTGATCGGGTTGTAGCGGCTTTGCTGCATGTCGCGCTTTTGACGGCGCCAGGTGGTTGAATAACTCGCAGCATCGGTAATCCCGCACAATCGCTAAAGACCGTACTTCCTGCAAAACGATACGAACCGATGTGCTACGGTTCGAAGTTTGTTGATCGATATCCCACCAATGTATGTTTCCCCACACGCTCGCTTACTTTGTGCGACGACCGTGCTGTTCGTCTGCGCCACTCTTTGCTTGAGCGGTTGTTCGCGCACCAAGTACCGCCTCAATGCCGACAAGCAGGCGTATGGTGCGATCGCTGAACGAAACACCGATCCAAGATGGCAGGTCGACGACTACGACATCGAAATCGATCCGCGCAGCCGGTACTTCGACCCATACGATCCGGATCGGCCGCCGATGCCGCCGGACGATCCGTCGTCGCATCAGTACATGCAACGCGTAAATGGCATCGGGGGCTGGAAGCATTGGTACGACAATGGCCAACGCTGGGATTTGGAGAACCCAGATTGGCGAAATGCGCTGCCGAGGTACACAAAAGTATTGGACGACGGGTCGGTCAAACTCACGCTCGAATCGTCGCTCAAGCTGGCTTACATTCACTCACCGGCGCATCAAAGTCAGCTCGAAACACTCTATCTCTCGGCATTGGACGTCACGACCGAGCGGTTTCGATTGCAAACGCAGTACTTCGGTGGCGCGGACGCGGTTTATCAGCACGATGGCCAACTGAGCCCGGGCGGCGAACAAAATACGCTGACCGTGGGACGTGGTTCCGGAGCGTTGCCATTCCCCGGCGGTGGATCGGGATCGAACGTGCTTCAATTGAATCGTCGATTCGCGACTGCCGGAGAACTAATGGTCGGCATCGCCAATTCATTTACGTGGGAGTTCACGCAAGGCGACATCAACTTTGCCAGTTCGATTCTCAACGCCAGCATCGTGCAACCATTGTTGCGCGGAGCGGGCAAGGACGTGGCACTCGAACAACTGACGATCGTCGAGCGCGCCCTGCTGGCAAACTTGCGGGCCTATCATCAGTATCGACAAGGATTCTACACGCAGGTTGCGATAGGCGAATTGGGAGTTCCCGGACCACAGCGTCGCGGCGGGTTTTTCGGAGGCACGGGACTAACTGGATTCACCGGGCAAGGTGCAGGTGGTTTCGGCGGCGTCGGTGGCTCGACATTTGGCGGAGGCGGTTTCACGGGTGGAGGTGGCGGTGGCATCAGTGGAACTGGGTTCGCCGGGGGCGGCGCGGGAACGGTCGGCGGATATATCGGACTGCTGCAACAGCTTCAACAAATTCGCAACACCGAGGACAGTCTGAATCTTCAGCTCCGCACGTTATCGCTGCTCGAAGCACACCTCGATGCAGGCGTCATCGACCTCACGCAAGTCGACCAATTCCGGCAAAGCATCGAAACGGAAAAGGCCACGTTGCTACAAACACGCAATGCTTACGAATTTTCGTTGGAACGATTCAAGACCAGAACACTCGGTCTGCCGCCCAGTCTTTCCATGGAACTGGACGACCGGCTCATCCGTCAATTCCAACTCGTCGCACCGGAAGCGACCAAGGTCCAGGACTCGATCGCAAAAATGCAGGATCGAATTGGAAACATACCGAACGGTGCCAAC
The DNA here is from genome assembly GCA_964343305.1 of uncultured Pirellulaceae bacterium. Lineage (GTDB taxonomy): Bacteria > Planctomycetota > Planctomycetia > Pirellulales > Pirellulaceae > CAYFJO01. Next base: position 9,673 of record CAYFJO010000072.1, read on the forward strand.
CTTAAATCGGTTCGCGATGCCCTCGCTGTTTGCCATGCCTCGGTCGCTCGCATTTACGGCCAGCTTTCCAACGTCAAGGCGGACATTGCACGCATGGAAAGTGCCGTGCCGTCTCGGGAACGAACCATGGTCGAGGCCGAGAGGAAGATGTTTGAGCGCGACCGAAAACAACTCCACGAAGGTCTGTTAGGATTGGGAAGGGACTTCAACCAAGCCAAGGTCAAGCTTGCAACGTTAAGTGACAACCTCGTAGAGACGAACAAGGATGCGACGGTCGGTGAGTTGGTTGTCTGGCTTGGCGATGCGTATCGACTCGTGCAAGGCTCGATCTTGGTCCAGGCGCGAGCGCGACTGGAAGCGATCACCGTCGAATCCATCGACTTGAGTCCCGACGAAGCGTTCTATGTGGCGCTGCAAAATCGATTGGACTTCATGAACGGCCGGGCATCCTTGGTTGACAGTTGGCGGCTCATCGCTTTCAACGCCGACGCCCTGCAAGCCAACGTGTCCGTCGCACTAAGCGGCGATCTGCGAACGACACACGACAACCCACTAAGTTTTGACAAACAAAACGCAACCGCCCGCGCCGGATTGCAATTCGATGCGCCGTTCACCCGGTTGTTGGAGCGCAACAACTATCGTCAATCACTGATCGATTATCAACGCAGTCGCCGTGGATTCATCCAAGCGCAAGATTCGCTCAATTTAGGATTGCGATCGTTACTGCGGCAAATCGAGCAACTTCATTCGAACCTCGAAATTCAACGCCGCGCCGTCGCCATTTCGATTCGGCGCGTCGACCAGACTCGGGAAGAACTCAACCGCCCCGTCCCGCCGCCGCTGCCCGGACAACCCGCCGTTCGATTTGGTCCCACCGCGGCAACCAGCCTGCTGACAGCCTTGTCCGACCTGCGTAACACCCAGAACAACTTCATGAGTGTCTGGCTCAACTATTACGCCGCTCGCATGCGGTTGGCTCGTGAGTTGGGCGTCATGATGCTCGATTACAACGGCCGCTGGCTGGACCATGCTGTTGCCAATACTCCACACGGCAGCTCATCAAACACGGACACGTCGTCGCAGGAAGAGCTGCCGCTTCCACCACAAATACCAACGCGGTGGCTTGAAGTGGTGCAACAGCCATCAGCCCCTTCGACATTCAAATACGACACGCGTCGCCCGCCGCTGATGAGGCTTCCACCAGTGAATTCAGACTGAAACGCCACTCATTATTGGTAGTGTCCTAGTCTTGAGTTGTAGACTTCCGAAGTTTCGGAGAACTTCGGAAGTCTGGTTCGGGCCAACACACTAATCGGACACTACCATATTCAATAATCGATTGCCGGATGAGCGTTTTCCGCGTATCATGAAACTTCGTGCGATCCGCAAGCGTCGAACTACCGTGCGTGCGCATATTCCCACCTGTTTGAAACGGAGAGTGAGAACCCGTGTCCACCGTTTTTAATCCTTACAAAGAGTGGCTGGGGCTGGACGAAAGTGTCGGCGAGCCAAACTACTTTCAGTTGCTTCAGATCAACCCCACGGAGGCGGATGAGTCGGTCATCGCACAAGCCGCAGATCAGGCGGTTGCCGCGGTGCGAATTTGTAAGCCTGGTGAACATGCCGCGTCTTGGGCACAAGTTCTCGATCTGCTGAAGGAAGCAAAATCGTGTTTGCTCGATCCAGCCAAGCGACAAGCTTATCAGCAACAACTACAACAGGTGCCGGCGGCTGCCCCGCAACCTGCGCCAGTTCCACAGCCGGCAAGTGAAGCTCCAAGTGATCTTCTGCCACCGGGAATGGGGGGCGCTCCGATCGGCACGCCGACGCCTACGGTTCAACAGCCCCAAACTCCGGCGGTGGATCCGTCGATGATGCCGCCCGGAGCCGGAGGTGTCCCGGTGCTCGAAGCTGGGACTCCTGCACCTCTTGACCAGCCAGCAGCGATTCCCGTTACGCCACAACCCACGGCAATTCCGACGCCTCAACCAATGGCGACACCCGTCGCGCAACCTCAGTACACCGATTTGTCACCGGCTGCATCCGCGGCCTTGCCGCCTCAGTCTGTTGCCGTGCCGCCAGCCCCCGCGTCGTTTCAACCGACCGCGCCGCAGTATCAACCTCAGCCAACGCCCGGAATGATAGACCCGATGGCTCCAGTCGCTGCCGCCGGCGCGCCCGTTCCTCAGGCATATGCACCTCAAGCCCCCATGGCGACTCCAGCGGCGATGCCGGTCGACCCGATGGCACCCGTCGGTGCAGATCCGATGGCGCCGGTCGGCGCAGATCCGATGGCGCCGGTCGGCGCAGATCCGATGGCGCCGGTCGGCGCAGATCCGATGGCGCCGGTCGGCGCAAATCCAATGGCGCCGGCGGTGGCCAGCCCCATCGGTGCTGATCCGGGATTCGGTGGAACAGGCCGGCTGGTCGCGGGCAACGCTACGAACGAACCAAAACCGCAAGTCGAAAGCAAATCGTCGCCCGCTGCGATGGCCAACCAGCGCCGTAAAAGCGCAATGCAAACCCCGATGATTATCACGATTGGGCTTGCTTTGTTCGGTTTGTTTGCAGGTGCTGCCTATATGGCGATGCAAATGACGCAAGATCCCGAAGTTGCTTCGAATGATGGTACAGATGCCTCTGGCCCAGACGGGAACAACCCACCTTCGCAAACCGCCAAGTCAAGGAATGTGGCGAAAAATGACGACTCAAACAATGGCAACAGCGGTTTGCGACCTCGCGCCGATACAACGGTTTCCATCGAGCCACCGACGAAACCGCCGGAACGTTCCACACCGATGCCCGTGGACCCGATGCCAAAGCCGGTTGATCCGATGCCCGTGCCAAAGCCGGTCGACCCGGTTCCAACACCGATGCCACCTCCAGTTCCGCCGATGCCGGAACCCGTGCCTGTCGTCAAGCCAACGCCGGCGGAAGTTGCCGCGTTGGAAACGGCGCTCAAGACGGCACGCCAAGCGTTGTTCGAAAAGAATATTGACGTCGCGGAGGCCGAATTGCTAAAGGCCGCCCCGCTGGCCAAGTTGCCAGCTCACAAGGCAAAGCTGGAGCGGCTGCAGATGGTCACTAAACTGCTGCATCAATTCTGGGACGCGGTCGTGGAGGGGACGAAAAAGCTGACCGGTGGCGACGTGCTGGAGACTAAAGGTAATGCCGTTGCCATCGTCGAAGCGTCGCCGGACTTGATCATCTATCGATTTGCCGGAACGAACTTCCGCCGGCCGCCTCGTCAACTTGGCGACGGACTGGCGATTGTGATCTCCAACATGGTATTGCCCAAAGATGATCCGCAGACCTACCTAATGCACGGAGCCTTGTTTGCCATCAACATCGAAAAGAACCCCGATTACAAAGCGGATGCCAGCCGGCTTTGGCAGCAAGCATCCGCGGCCGGAGTCGAAGACGCGGAGAATCTGATCGAGTATTTGAGCGACGAATACGAGTTGATGAAAGATCTTGAAGAGTAGTCGTTGCTGGCTCCGTGACGATGCACGATTCTAAGGAAAAACACATTCCTTGAAGTCGAACGATTACATCTTGAAGATGATCGACGACCCGGACGATGAACTCCGCGAAGCGGTCCATTTCGAACTGCGAACGCACAATGAGATTTCGAGCCCAGTTTATTGGCAAGCCAGTGGACTGGGCGAGAATCGCCCGCTGCCGTTGAGTCTGTTTGCGTTTGACCGGGATCAAGTTGTCGTTGGCGGGCTGTTTGGCTCCACGCAATTCGCCTGGCTGAAGATCGAGGTCATGGCTACTAGGAAGGACTTGCGTGGTCAAGGCATCGGAACGATGCTTGTTCGACAAGCTGAGCGGGTCGGCATTGGGCGGGGTTGCAAATACAGTTTCGTCGATACGATGCAGTTCCAGGCTCCGGAATTTTACGAGAAGCTGGGTTACCATATCGTGGGCCGATTGGAAGACTGGGACTCTCACGGCCATGCGAAATTGTTCCTAACAAAGCAGCTTGGGCCGAAATCGCCAACGCAATAAACATCCCTCAGATACTCAAAGTCGAGGGCTGGGACTCGCGCCGCGTTACAACGTTGAAGATTCGATTTTCGAAGATATTCAACGACGCGTCCAGTTTTTCTTCAACGTGGGGGAGGCTACCTGCCTGCCTCTGCAACGATCCGCCAGGCTGGAAGCATACGCCACGAACCCACTCGTTGTATCGGCACTCTGAACGGGTTACGATCTAGCTACTTCACCGTGAGGAGCGAATCAATGAATATGCGAATCTGCGTTGCCAGTTGCGTTGTGTTGCTGGAGGCCCAGTTGATGGCCGAAGAGTGGCCGCAGTTTCGCGGACCGAATTGCAGCGGCATTTCGCTCTCGAAGAAGTCGCTCCCGACGGAGTTTTCCGAAACAAAGAACGTCGTCTGGTCCGAGAAGATTGGTGATGGCGTTGGTTGCCCGGTTGTCGCGGCGGGACGAGTGTTTGTGTGTGGCATGGTCGACGATGAGACTGTTGGGCTGTTTGCATACGATACGAAAACAGGCGACCCGTTGTGGCATCGTTCGTGGAAAACGGGATTGCTGCCCGATGTGCACAAGACAAATAGCCACGCCAGCACAACGCCCGCCGCCGATGCCGATCACGTGTACTTCTATTTCAGCACACTGGGCCTAATCGCGGTGGACGCCAAGACAGGCGACGACGTTTGGCACACAGAGTTGCCGACGCCGTTCTTCGTCTTCAAATGGGGGCCCGCGATGTCGCCGGTTTTGTACAAAGACAAAGTGCTGTTTGTCCAAGATGACGACTTGTTCCCGGCTTTCCATGCGTTCGATCGCAAGACCGGCGAGCAACTGTGGAAGGACGACCGCAGCGACATGGCTTGCAACTATTCGCATCCGGTTGTTTGTCAAACGAAGAAGGGTGACGAGATCGTGGTGGCCGGCACGGGAATGCTGATCGGCTACGATCCAGCGTCCGGCAAACGTCTGTGGTACGCCAAAACGCTGTTGCGAAACATCAAGACAACGCCGGTCGTCGAGGGCGACACGATTTACATTTCGCTGCAAAGTGCTGGCATTGCCAACCAATGGCTGGCGACGTGCGATCGCAGCGAAACAGGCAACAACGATGGCAAGTTGACGAAGGCCGAAATGCAAGCATTCGTCGGCAGCAAAACAAAAATCCCGGAAGCGTTTTACAAGAAGACATTTGACCGCGGCGACATAAACCGAGACGGCCAGCTCGAGGGAGCAGAACTCGATCTTGCCTTTTTGCACCCCGACAACTTTGCCGGCAAGACGTTTGAGGCCGGCGAAGACGCGGGCGACGAGTTCGTGCTTGCCGTGCGAGGCGGCGGTCGTGGCAACGTGACGAAAAGCCACATCTTGTGGAAACACGAGACAAAACACACCGACCATATCGTCTCGCCGTTTGTCAAAGACGGCCGCATGTTGCTCGTAAAAGGCGGCGGGATTTCAACCGTTTTCGCAACGAAAGATGGCGCGCCGCTTGGAAGACCATCGCGGATTCAAAACACGTGCGAGTACTTTGCTTCGCCGATCTATGGCGACGGTAAAGTTTTTGTCGCGGGTGAAAATGGGTTCGTTGTCGTTTTGAAGAACGCTGAAGGATACGAATTGCTGGCCAAAAACGACATGGGCGACAGTATCGTTGGAACGCCCGCGATTGCCGATGGCCGCTTGTTCGTTCGTACTCGATCGAAACTGATCGTGGTCGGGAAGAAATAACCATCGTCTAACAACACTCGCTCGAACTCGCATGAACGCTGGACTGCAATTTGTCGACTGGGTTATCATCGCCGCTTACGCGCTGTCGACGATCGGCCTGGGGATTTATTTCGCTCGCAAGCAAAATTCGACGGACGAATACTTCACCGGCGGCGGCAAGATGGGGTCGTTTTTCATCGGCGTGTCGTTGTTCGCCACGTTGCTGAGCACCATTTCTTATCTGTCGATGCCGGGCGAAGGAGCAGGCAAAGGCCCGGTCGCGATGATCGGTATGCTTTGCTATCCCGTGATTTTCTTCGTCGTAGGGTATTGGATCATTCCTGTCTACATGAAACAACGCGTAACGAGCGCCTACGAACTGCTGGAACAGCGGCTTGGGCTCAGCATCAGCATCTTGGGCGCGACCATGTTCCTGGCGTTGCGGCTGGTGTGGATGACGCTGCTGGTGTACGTCGCCGCGAATGCGATGGCCGTGATGATGGGAATGGACTATTGGGTTGTCCACCAGGATCCGTGGTCAATCGATTCTATTCAGTTCAGCAGTGAAGCTGATGAGAACAACTTCCGCGGATTCACTCGCTGGCAGGACGGCAATCTGCAGATCGCGACAAGACCGATCGTGGTCCTTGTGGCGGGAGCCGTGGCACTGATTTACACTTCGCTAGGCGGATTGCGGGCGGTCGTCATCACGGATTTTATGCAAACTGTACTGCTGTTTGGCGGGGCAGTGTTGGTCTTGATCACGGTGACGTACCATTTCGGCGGCTTCGGCTGGTTTCCTACGCGGTGGCAAGACAACTGGGATCCGCAGCCGTTTTTGCCGTCCAGCATCAACACGCGCGTGTCTGTTGTCGGCTCGTTCTTGACAATCCTCACCTGGTATATCGCGACGCTGGCCGGCGACCAGACTTCGGTTCAGCGGTTCATGGCAACCGAAGACGCCGCCACCGCGCGCCGTGCAGTGGGAGTGCAGTTGTGCGTCGGCCTTGTCGTTCAGTTGACGTTGTTTGCCGTCGGATTTGCCCTGTTGGCATACTTTCTCCAACAGCGCGAACAGTTTCCCGATGAATTCAACATCAGCGAAAATGCGGACGATTTGTTTCCACATTTCATCTCCTATCAGTTGCCTGTTGGAGTATCCGGGTTGGTCGCCGCGGCGATGTTTGCGGCCGCGATGTCCAGCATCGATTCGGGCGTCAATTCGATCACAGCGGTCGTCACAACGAATTACGTTGATCGCATGGGCTGGAAGCCAAAAACACAAAAGGGACACCTGCGACTCGCACAGTTCATCGCCTTGGCCGTCGGTGTGATTGTGGTGATGTGCAGCTCGCTCGTGAAGTACATCGACGGCAACATCACGGCCGTCACCAGCAAGACGGTTAACCTGCTGACGACGCCCATTTTCGGACTGTTCTTTTTCGCGTTATTCATCAAATCCTCTCGGACGCTGGGCGTTTGGATCGGGGCGATCTGTGGCACAGCAACGGCCGTGGTGATTGCATTCGCCGGTCCGATCGTCGTCTACCTGGTGATACACCACGATGTCGCGCCCGAAAACTTTGGCGTCATCACGGCGACACGCGAGATGGATCCGGAAACCAAAAAAGAAAACCTTGTTCCTATTGATCCAGCCGGCGCAACGCCACAGCAATCGATCACAACCGCGGTCTACGAAGTGGATCGGAAAACGGGGGAACGGAAACTCATCTTTCGTGATCCCGTCAGCTTCCAATGGATTGGCCCGTTTGCATTGCTGGTGAACATTCTTACTGGCCTGGCGGCCTGCTGGGTCGTTAACCTCGTGTCACCTAGAAGCGACGAATGAATTAGTGCGTATTGAACAAAGGAATCCATAGTGCGACGAAGCAAAACTTTGGTACGCTGGCGAGCAGGTGAACCGGCACGGATGTGTGCGTTGGGACATTACATTCCAGCCTACATTCATCACGCCGCGGAATTTGGCTACGACTGCATTTGGCTCGACCTGGAACATCGACTGATCAGCGAACGTGAGATTCAGGCCTTGCTCGCCTACGCCCAACTCGCGGACATCGATTGCATGGTGCGGTCGCCGAAGCTTGAGAAGACGGGTTTGTACCGCTACCTCGAAGACGGCGCGACCGGCTTGATGATCCCGCATGTTTCGACACCCGAAAAGGCGCGGATGCTGGCCGACTCGGTGAAGTTTCCGCCGGTCGGAGATCGAGGTTTGGATGGGGCCAGCTTAGATTCCGATTTCTACCTCGCCGACACATTCGAGTATGTCGAACACGCAAATCGCGAGACTTTTCTGGTCGTCCAAATCGAGACGCCGCAAGCCGTCGCCAATGTCAATGAAATCGCCGCCGTCACGGGAGTCGATGGTTTGTTCGTCGGCCCAGGCGATTTGTCTTTGCGACTCAAGCATGAAACGGATTTGACGCTCGAAGCGGCGATTCAACAAGTCGCCGAAGCAGCAGAACGACACGACAAAGCGTGGGGAATTCCGGCCGGTACGATCGAAAAAGTAAAAGAGTATCGCGACCAAGGCGCCCAGTTAATCAACTACGGCGGTGAATTCGGCGCGTTCATGAATATGCTGAAAGACTTTGGCAGCGAGTTGGAACAAGCGTACGCCTAGACTTCCGAAGTTTCCCGAAACTTCGGAAGTCTGACACAGGATCAAATCATGGACCTAACCGGCAAACAAGCACTCGTTACCGGCGCCGGTCGCGGCATCGGAAAAGGCTGTGCGACAGAACTCGCCCGTCACGGGGCCGACATCATCATCAACGATCGCCCGGACAGCCCCGAACTCAATCAAACAGCGGAAGAAATCCGCGGCCTCGGTCGAAGTTGCACCGCAATTCCCGCCGACGTGTTCACGCGCGAAGGCTGCGAGTCGCTTGTGCAAACTGTCACCGCCGGCGCAAAACGCATCGACATCCTGGTCAGCAATCCTGCCGCCAGCATTCGCGGAGATTTCATAGACTACGATCCCGGCGACTTCGACCGTGTCATCAATGGTGCATTAACTAGCGGCTTTCACATGAGCCAACTCATCGCCCGGCACATGATTGCAACCGGTGGTGGCGGCAAGATCGTTTTCATCTCCAGCGTCCATGCACATACGGCCTATGCTCGAAGCGTGGCCTATAACGCCGCGAAGTCAGGTTTGAACCACATGGCTCGGACAATCGCTGCGGAACTTATGCCGCACCGAATCAACGTCAACACGATCGAGCCCGGCTGGATTGACACTCCGGGCGAACGCAAACATTTTGGCGACGAAGTCGTCGAGCGTGAAGGCGCGAAACTACCATGGGGCCGGCTCGGCCAACCCGAAGACATCGGCAAAGCCGCGACGTTTCTGTGCTCTGACCACGCCGACTATATTACCGGCACGGTGTTACGCGTGGATGGCGGTTATGTGTTGAAAGACTGCGGCGGCGGTTCCATCGATACATCACAAGAAGGCGCGCAGTGATGAGCCGTCCGCATGTCGTCGTGATCGGAGTTGGCTCGATCGGTGAACGCCACTTACGTTGCTTTGGGCATACAGATCGCACCGATTTGTCGATCTGCGAGATCAACCAGACGCTGCGCAACGAGATCGCCCAGCGGTACTCGGTCAAGCAAGCCTTCGCTGATTTCAACGAAGTCGTGGATTCACAACCGCACGCGGCCGTCATTTGCACTCCCGCTCATCTTCACATTCCGATGGCGGAGAAACTGGCAAGTGTGGGAACGCATTTGCTGATTGAAAAACCGCTGAGCACCAGCGTCGAAGGCGTCCAATCGCTGATCGATTTGACTGGTGAAAAAAATGTCACGGCAGCGGTCGCGTATGTGATGCGAATGAATCCGCTGTTGGCCGAAGTGCGGCAAGTGATCTGCGACCGGCGATTCGGCGAGCCTGTTCAAGTTTCAACAATGTCCGGCCAACACTTTCCAACTTATCGGCCGGCTTATCGCGAGATTTATTACACCGAACGTGCGAAGGGCGGCGGAGCGATTCAAGACGCATTGACCCATCAAGTCAATTCGGTCGAATGGCTGGTCGGTCCAATCACGCGTGTCGCGGCCGACGCGGCGCATCAAGTGCTCGAAGGCGTCGTTGTAGAAGACACGGTGAACGTGATCGCGCGGCATGGCGATGTCCAGTCGAGTTTCAGCATGAACCAACACCAAGCACCGAATGAAACAACGATGAAGATTGTTTGTCAACGTGGCACGATTCAGATCGAGTTTCATCGCTGTCGCTGGATTTGGCAAAGCGAACCCGAACAAGATTGGCAAGAAGGTTCGCAAATCGAGCTGCAGCGCGACGACATGTTTGTCAGCCAAGCGAACATGTTTCTTGACGCCATCGACTCGAACACGCGGGCCGCATGTTCCGTGGAAGATGGCTTGCAGACATTGAAATCGAATCTGGCGATTTTGCGTGCCGCCGACACTCGTAGCTGGCAAGATGTCAATTGACCGGAGTAATTCATGAGCGATCCAACGATTCAACAGCTCTTTGATTTGACGGGACGAGCGGCGTTGCTGACCGGTGGCACGGGCTATCTTGGCCAGGCATTTGCCGCTGCATTGGCAGAAGCCGGCGCACGGGTCGTCATCTCTAGCCGTGAACGAGACCGCGCCGAAACGGCCGCGGCCCAATTACCAAACAGCGACGCGGGCCACTTCGGAGTCGAGTTCGATCACAAAGACGAAGCGGCCACGAAAGCCGGTTTCGACGAAGCGGTCGAGCGATCGGGCGGCCTCGACATCTTGTTCAACAACGGACAAGGCGGACCGGCCAATGACTGGACGGACATCACTGTCGATGGTTTTCAAGACCATCTGTCAAACGCCACGGCTTATTTCGCGTTGGCTCGATTGATGCGCGACCACGCTGTCGATTGTGACAAACCGGCCAGTATCGTCATGATCGGATCGATGTACGGCATGGTCGCTTCTTATCCAGACACGTACGAAGGCGTGTGTCCGGCGAGCAGTGTCGGCTATCACGCACTGAAGGGCGGCGTGATTCACATGACGCGACATCTTGCCGCCTACTGGGCCAAGGACAAAGTGCGTGTCAACTGTCTCAGCCCCGGCCCGTTTCCGCAACCGAAAGTTTGGCCCGAATTGGTCGAGCGGCTTTGCACCAAAAGCCCGATGGGTCGCATGGGTTTGCCTCACGAATTGAAAGGCGCGGCCATCCTGTTAGCCAGCGACGCGAGCAGCTACATGACGGGCCAAAACATTGTCGTCGACGGCGGCTGGACGGCGTGGTGAGTACATGCGTCTGCGGGCCGTTGCAGCATCTGGATGGCGGGTGGCGGAATCAAACCCGAATTCACGTTCCGCCCTATTCATTACGTGTCACTTCGATACCATTGAGGACCCCTGAACTCTCACCGATATCCGCGGTTAGTTTGTCCTGCACAACAAGATTGTTAATCTCACGGATGACGAGCTTCGGATTCGCCTTGTCGACAATCGTGGTGATCGACCCGGCATCGATCGTCTCGCCTTGCAACTTGATGGCCAGCGGCAGCGATTTCTCCGAATCGACGGACATCAGTAACCGGAGATTGTAGTTCGCTGGCTTGTCGCCGTCGCCGAGCAGCGGCAACTCGAAATGGATCAGGCCCCGGCCTCCGGACGACGCGACCCACGCCAGTTCCGATTCGCTTTGCTCCGCCTCGTCTCCATCGCGGCTAAAAAACGCGCCGCCGGACGCGAACTTCACGTTCAGGTTCATTTTGATATCGAGGCTGGTCTCCAGACGCGAATTCGGTGTCGGTCGCGGATACGCCAGCCACAGTTTCCCGTGTGCGTCGCGGCGATCACCTGGGGCACCGAAGTTGAGCGTCATTTGTTTCACGGGCGTCGTGGCGCCCACCCCGCTGTACAACGTCCATGGCCGGCGAGCTTCGCGCGGTTCCATGACGATGGTTGACGCAATCGAAAACATACAGACGCAACCAGCACTTGCTTCCGGGATCACCACCAGGCCGTTTGTTGGAATAGCATTGATCCAACAGCCAAGTCGATGGCCTGCAAAGTGGCGCGTGCCGGAGTCTGACTTCAAGTCGACGAAGCCCGTGTAACCACTGCGGAACAGCACCAGGTTGTCGCAACCCGTGAGCATGCCACAATGATGTCCCGGCCGCATGATGCTGAACGGCTCTTCCTTGCCAGTAATCGGATGCGTGCGCGTGATTTGCTTGCCGCTGCGTAGTTCAAATGCCCAAGGCTCCGCGATCACTTGGTCGCCAATAATGATCGGCCGGTGGCGATAGTTCGCATCCTTGGACCAAAGTTTGTAACCGTCCAGGGAATTCAACGCCACGAGTCGCCGGCGGGAAAACTCTCCCGAGACGAATTGATTCCAGTAGTGTCCGTTTGCGTTGGCACCGCAAAAGATCAGTGTGCCTTCGTTGTACATCAACGTCAGCTTGCCGCCGCCAATGCCGATGTTGCTGCAGTCGGTGACGTCGATCGGTTTTGACCAGATTTCTTCGCCTGTCTTCGCGTTGACGGCGACGGCCAGCCGCACGTCGAGTTTTTTCATTCGCTCTTCGGCTCGTTTGCGCTCTTCCCCTTTCAATTCCTTTAACTCGGATTTGTCTTCGCGAAGGATGGCGGCGCGTTGCTCGCTGGTGACGGAACTGTCGACAAAATAAACACGATCGGGCCCCAGCGCGATTGTCTGAAAGTTGATGCTCTTGCCCTGATACGTCCACAGATGTTTGCCCGTTTTCGTGTCGAATGCAAAGATGCTGTCGGTCGCGGCGTCGCCTGGATTGCCGCGTCGCCGACGATTTAACTCAGCGACTTCGCCACGCATCGTTGCCGTACCGATCAACAAACCGTTGTCGACAGCCAAGTAACCCCATTCGTGTTTTTCGCGGTCGACGCCTTCCGGCAACTCATACGTCCTTTGGACTTCGCCGGTTGCGGCGTCGTGCTGGTACAGTTTTTCGCGGGCCATGTGATACAGGCAAACGTCGTCGGCCGCGAGATTGCCGGGGCTGCGGTTCTGAAAGACACCAGTTCGAATCGCTTCGGCGTTCTTAACCTGCCAGAGGAACATTCCGTTGTACGCGTCGTACGCCATCAAATTGTCTTCGCCTTGGACGAACATGCGGCCGTTGACCACGAGTGGCCCGACGGCGCCTTGGTGGCGGTTGACCATCATTCCCGGCCCGGGATCGCCGTACCACAACACACCGAGCCCGCCTTTGACCAGCTTATCCCCGCTGTTGGCCGTGTTGCCGGCTTCGGCGTATTGATGCGACCAGTTGCCGGCACCGGGCAACGTGCCGCGATTCAGCTTGACCCAACCGTCGACCACTTTGAGATCGTTGTTGGGCAGATGCTTGTCGAGTTCCTTGTAAACGTAACCAAACGGATCAACACCTCGACCTCCGATGCAAATGACGCCGCCGGCCGGTTTCAAATGTCGCACCCAGTCCTTCGGTTTGATCGGTACATTTCCTGTGTTGATGTACACGTCCGAGACGATCAGGTTTGCAAAGTAATTGGAATAGGGAATCGTCGACTCCTGGACGTGGTGGACCGTGATTCGGTTGCCGTACAGACCGGCCGATGACAGCAGCTGGCGCGAACGTTGGACTTTTTCGTCGTCCGGCTCGACCGCGTAGATCTTCAGGTCGCTGCGTTTGGCCAATTCAAACGCCAGTCGGCCTTGGTCGTTTCCGATGACAAGACAATAGCCTCGCGTGATGCCCGAGTGCTTGAGAATGTCTTGCGCGGCTTGCTCATAGGTTGCGGTCAATTCATCCTTTGGAAATGGATCTTCGACTAGTTTCGCCTCGCCTGCGCTTCGGGTTTCCTCGGTGCCGAAGCGGTAGACTTTGCCGGAGGTGGTGCTGACGACGAGGTTTCCGTCGGCGACGGCAATTCCTCGTGCAGTGCCGTCGACTTCCGTCGACCATTTCTCTTCGCCGGTTTCGCTATCGAAGGCGATGATTTTGCCGTCCGCGCCCGCGATGACCAAGTTGGGCGTAACAACCAAACTTGCCTCGGCTGAACAGGCCACCTGCCAATCGATCCCTTCATTTGCGATGGACTTCGCTTCCTCTTGCAGTTTGGTGATTTTTGCTTTGATTTCTTCAACTTTGTCGCCCGCTCCGCGCAAGGATCGAGTCAGAGTTCGTAACTCCGATGAGATTTTCGCGCGACGGCTGTTTGCAGCGGCAAATTTTTTGCGATTCATGCGGATCACTTCTTTGCCGTTGGCCGCGTAGGACGTATCGCCGGAAACGGCCAACCGTGTACCGAGCGAATACAGATTCAATCGGTTGTCGGCCACCAGCGCATCGGTGCCCGCAATGATCGTTTCTTTGAACTTCAACGATGTTGTGCTGCCGCCACTCAGTTTTCCCGTGGCTCGGCTAACGGCTTTGGGACGTGAACGGCCGTTCGGCACAAAGATCACCTCGTCGGTCGCCAGCAGATAACCTTGCGGCGTAAGATCGTTTCGGCCCGCGTCTTGATGGCTGATGTTGTCGTTTCGCCAGATGACTTCTCCCGTGTCCGCTTTGACGGCACACATGTAGACATTTTCATGCGGAAAAATGCCCGCTCCAAAGTACGCGACGCCGTCGTCGACCAGCACACTCGTGCGAATCGGCCATCGTGAAATCATTTCGCCTCGAGCAATGATCTGCTCGTCTGCCGGGCCCAGTCGCATTTTCCAGACGAGTTTCCCCGTGCCGGCTTCCAGACAATACGCATAACCATCATCGGATCCAACAAAAACATGTCCATCGGCAACCGTGGGCGCCAGCCGAACCGGTGCATCGGTGAAAAACGTCCACAATTGCTCGCCCGTTTTGGCATCGACACAACGCACTTGATGATCGATCGATGAGCCAAAGTAAACGCGTCCACCAACGATCGCGACTTGCAGAGCATCATCAAACTTGACGCGGTCGCTTAATACACGTCCTTCGATCGTGCGTCCCTTGGCACCCGACCATGCTTTGTTCGGCGCGCTGGGTGATGCGAATTTCCACGACAACTTGAGCGGCAATTTCAACAGCTCATCGGTCGTCGCGGTTCGTTCATTGTTTCCTAAATACGTTGGCCAATCCGCCGCCGGACAGACGGAGGTGACAACCATCAACGACAACGAAAGTACGGTAGATCTAGCCAGCATCGTATTCACTCCTGAGCAAGTTTGCGTTTTCAGCAATTCCATTCCAATCAACTCCCTGATGTTACGATGAGCAGCCCCATTTCGCAACGAAATCTTGAGAAAACCTTTATGCATCCCGGCAAGATTTACAAGGTCGCCTTTCAAGTCGGATGGATGAGCCAGGTTTTTAACCATGGTCATCGCATTCGAGTCACGGTGGCAAGCACGGGAGCACCCTTTTACGAACCGAATCCGAACACCGGAGAACCTGTTACGATCGAATGGCCAAACAAGGCCGCCGTGGCGCAAAACGCGGTTCATCATAGCGCAACGCACCAGTCACGGGTTATTGCTCCGATTCCAAAATCGTGACGGGCTTCGTCGAGCGGCAACGAAGTGGTCAGCCGGCCGCCGTGGCTAACCGGATGTCTGGCTTGGCGCTTCGGCGCTTGAGGCTCTCTTCGGGCTGCACCGTGATACTCTGTGGCAGTGGTGCCAACTCGAAACCGTAGGCTTCTCTGCGCAGCGAAATATAGTCTCTCATGTGGTCCCGGCGGACGCTCAACACTCCGCCCGACATTGGATGAACTCGCTGCCATGCGCAATAACGATTGAACAACGAGATGGCAATGTTGCCGATCGAAGCCTTCATCAGTTTCACGCGGCTCAACAAGCGAGGGAAGGAATTGAACTTGCGATAGCAATCGAACAGCAATTGGGACATCCGCTCAGGCGACAGATGGGGATGCCGCCAAGTCAGACATGATGTGTCAAAACGATCGAGGTTCTTCTCCGTAATCAGCCCGTCGGACATGAAGTCGTCATATTGCTCGGTGCCGGGAATCGGGCAGAGCACATAGAACGAGGCGATCGTCGGCTCCAATTCGCACAAGGTATCAAGGTGTTCGTCAATTTCCTGTTCGGTTTGTTGGGGAAAGCCGATCATGTTGGAGAAATGTGAGCCAACTCGGTACTCGCGGCAAAGCCTCACGATGTCGCGATACGTCTCAGGCCGATTCTGTCCCTTTTTCGCAGCGAGCAGCGTCTTGCGATCAAAGGACTCGGCACCCACGAAAACCTGGAAGCAGCCTGCCTTGGCCAGCAGCTCGACGAGTCGCTCCTGCCTGGCCATTTGCGTATCGCACTGAACAAAAAACTTCATGTCCAGGCGTTCCTCGGCCATGGCTTCGAGCAGCGCTTCGGCGTCGGGATATTTGTTGAAGTTGTCCGACGTGAACATAATCAACTTCACGCCCGCCGACTTTGCCGCGCGAAGACTGGCCATCGTCGTATCGATGCTCTGGGTGCGAATCCGCCGGCCGGCGATTTTGATCACCGAACAGAAGTTGCAAATGAACGGACACCCACGTGCCGGATAAAGTCCCAGCATGGGATGGATGTATCGGCCAAGTTCCGTACGATTGGGCGGCACGATGACAGGTGCTTGCAGTTCCTCTTGCCATCGCTGCTCTCGTCCATAGACCGGACGCAACTCGCCCCTCGCCGCGTCTTCGAGGATTTGCGGCCATGCCAACTCGGCTTCGGGCAGAGCGAAGCTCACACCACTGTCGTGAAACAACGACGTGTCGCACGTCATCACGTGCGGTCCGCCAATGATCGACATGCAGCCATTTTTTCGGGCGTAGGCCGCCAGGTCGAGCGCGCGATGAAACTGGTGGCTCTGTACGCCGACCAGCGCCACGAGCGTGCGACCACCTCTTTGCCGCTTGAGCAACGACAAGTAATTCAGGTCAGTAAAAACATACTCGTCGACAGCATGGACGTCGATTCGCGTACTGCCGACCTGCGACGGCGTCATGCTGCGCATGTGCGGCACGGTGCTGTTCGGCATGAATCCCCAGCGGAAGCGCTCCACGCTGCCGTCCACGGCATATTTGCTGGGCTTGATAACAACAACTCGAAGCGAACTATCCATCGGCCATCTAATCCTTCATCATGCCCAGTGAATGGCGGATGATTCACCGCGATAACATTCACCGAGACCGCCAAGCCGGTTACATCGAACCGTTTGTCACGTTCTGATTATACAGGGATTTTCATCTTTGGTGTTCCAGAAAGAACCTAGTTTGCTAAACCACGGCCCAGACATCGCATTGAACCGCGAAGAGAACCAAGAATCTCCGCACAAAGTCAATCAGGCGTAGCGCTGGCAGCTCGAGTTTTAGATAGACTGTGCATCGGCCGCATTTGTCCAATGATCAACGGGAACCATTGAGTCGTGCAAGAACCAGCCGCCAAATTGGCAAGGTATCGTAACCGCGCATCCCGATTCGGCGTCATGTTGTCGCTTGCGGAAAACACTTGGAAGTAGCACTGGGCAACCATGAAGATCGTAAGTGGCGGACTTCAACACGAGACCAACACGTTTGCCAATCAGCAGACGACGCTTGAGGATTTTATTCGCGACAGCCATCTTGGAGACGGCTTGCCGGGCGGCGAAGCGATCTTTCAACGTTTCACCGGGACGGAAACAATTCATGGCGGCTACATCGCGGGCGCGAAGGAGGCTGGTTTCGAGTTGATGCCGGTCCTGAACGTGCGGGCCTATCCATCGGGGATGGTTCAACGTGAGTCGTTTGACCATCTGACGAATCTGCTTGTGCGTCGCATCCAACAAGCTTTGCCAGCGGATGGGATTCTCTTGGATCTTCACGGGGCAATGGTCACGCAAGAGCATGGAGACGCGGAAGCGGAAATCGTGCGAGCCGTTCGCGAAATCGCCGGCCCCGACATTCCAATCGTCGTGACTCTGGACCTGCACGCCAACATTTCGGCCGCGTTGGCCGCACGGTCAACCGTCATCATTGGATTCGACACGTATCCGCACGTGGACATGGGCGACCGAGGGCGCGAAGCGGCTTTGTTGATCGCTCGCATCGTGCGCGGTGAAGTGACGCCGGTTCAGTCCTATCGTCAGCTTCCGCTTCTGACGATGCCTCCGATGCAATGCACGCTACGCCAGCCGATGCAGTCGCTCATCGCGGAGCTGCACGAACTTGAATCCGCGCCGGGCATGTTGACGGCGACCATCGCGATGGGATTTCCGTTTGCCGATATTCGTGACATGGGAGTCACCGTTCTGGCAACGGCGGACAATGACCCGGAACTTGCTGAATCCGCCGTCGATCGACTAGCAACACGTTTGTGGAAGTTGCGAAGTGAACTGCAGCCGAAGTTGACAACGATTGACGAAGCGATGCGCATCGCTGATGAAACGGATGGGCTGGTGATTTTTGCCGATGGTTCCGACAATCCCGGCGGCGGAGCGCCATGTGACGGCACGGTCGCTCTGAAGGCAATGATCGATGCAGGTTTTGAGGATGGGGTTGTCGGCCTGATTTGCGATCCCGAAACCGTCCGGCAGGCAAAGGTGGCTGGCGAAGGCCAGTCGTTTGACGCGGTGATTGGCGGCAAAACCGATGACCGTCATGGCCCGCCGGTTCATGCTCGCGCGGAAGTCGTGGCATTAAGCGACGGTGAATTCGAACACAGCGGAGCGATGGCTCGTGGGTTGAAAGAAACGCTGGGCGACACGGCGTTGCTTCGTGTTGGCGCGGTCGAGATGGTGGTTTGCAGCATTCGGCGGCAGTTGATCGACAGGGCGATGCTGGCGACAGTCAACGTTGATCCATCCAATCGAAGTTTACTCGTACTCAAGAGCGCCGTGCATTTCCGGGCCGACATTGGGCCGTTGGCCAAAGTCATTTTGGACGGCGACACGCCCGGCATCCATCGGCCGGACATCCATTGCTTCGATTACGCAAATCTACGCCGGCCCGTGTACCCTCTGGACCCTGCGGAGACGTGCTCACTCTCGCCGGATTCAGATTCCTAACGCAGCCTTCATCTGCAGTGCATCTGCCCTATAATCTACGTTCATCACAAACCAGGATCGATCGATGTCGGCCGTCATTCAAAACAATCTCGTCAACCAACTGCGCGAAGTCGTCGGCACCGAGAGCGTACTCTCCGCGCGTTCCGAAGTCATAGTGTTCGAGTGCGACGGTTTTACGATTGAGAAAAACAGTCCAGATATTGTCGTCTTTCCAACTACGACGCAGCAAATCTCAAAGATCGTCAAACTCTGTAACGAAGCCAACGTGCCGTACCTGCCTCGCGGTGCCGGAACAAGTCTTGCCGGCGGATGCCTGCCCGTGGGTGGCGGAGTCATGATCGTTTTGACGCGGATGAAGGAAATCATCGAAATCAACGAGCGCGATCGTTATGCAGTGGTTCAAGCCGGCGTTGTCAACGTTTGGCTCACGCAAGCTCTCAAAGGGACTGGCTTTCATTACGCTCCCGATCCGTCGAGCCAAGGTGCTTGTACGATCGGAGGCAACGTTGCGACGAACTCCGGCGGGCCGCACACGTTAAAATACGGTGTCACGGTCAACCACGTCTTGGGAGTCGAAGCCGTGTTGGCCGACGGCAGCATTGTGCAAATCGGCGGCCCGACCGAAGATCCGGTAGGCCTCGATTTGGTCGGAGCTGTCGTTGGCAGCGAAGGAACTTTGGCAATCGTGACGAAAGTCTGGGTCCGCATCACACGCAATCCCGAAGGCTATCGCACAATGCTGGGCATCTTCGAATCCGTCGACGACGCCACCAACGCAATCAGCGACATCATTGCCGCCGGCATTGTTCCCGCGGCACTCGAGATGATGGACCAAGGCATCCTGGTCGCGTTGGAAGGCGCGTTCCAATTCGGTTTTCCGTTGGACGCCGAAGCGATCCTATTAATCGAAGTCGACGGCCTCGAAGCAGGACTCGACGAACAACGGGACCAAATCATCGAGATGTGCACGGCCCGCAACGCCCGCAAAGTGCGCCAAGCAGCCGATGACCAGGAGCGACAAAAAATCTGGAAGTGCCGCAAGCAAGCATTCGGCGCGATCGGCCGCTTGAGTCCCAGCTATTGCACACAAGACGGCGTGGTTCCGCGAACGAAACTCCCACACATGCTGCGACGCATCAAAGAGATCTGTAAATCGTACGATGTAAGAGTCGTCAACGTCTTTCACGCCGGCGACGGCAACCTGCACCCGATCATCCTATTTGACGAACGTGACACCGATCAAATCGACCGCGTCCTGAAAGCCAGCGGCGAGATCCTCGATGAGTGTTTGGCCTGCGGCGGCAGCGTCACGGGCGAACACGGCATCGGCGTCGAGAAGATTCACTTCATGAAAAAGATGTTTACCGAAGACGACCTTGCCGCGATGGAGAATTTGCGGCGGGCGTTCAATCCCAACAACAACCTGAGCCCCAACAAGATGCTGCCCACCGCGGGTGCCTGTGGCATCGAACAAGAACACCCCGGCCGGCGAGCCGCTTTGTAGAAACATTGTGCCAACCGACTCACTCCCCACCACTGAGACGATCACGCCCGACGACCAAATATCGCTCGCCGAAATAGTGCGCGATGCCTTCGCTTCGGACACCAAACTCTATCCCATCGGCGGCGGCACAAGTCTCGACTATGGCTTTCCCGCGAAAGAGAACGGCATCGGCCTCTCGCTGGCGAACTTAAACCGGGTGATCGACTTCCCAGCCGGCGACATGACCATCACAGTCGAAGCCGGCATCACCATGAAACAACTTGCCGACACCTTGGCCACCGAAAACCAGCGTCTTCCGGTCGATGTTCCCGTTGCTGACAGTGCAACCCTAGGCGGCGTGATCGCAACGAACTGGAATGGTCCGCGTCGCTACGGTCTTGGAAATCTGCGCGACTACGTCATTGGCATCCGAGCGATCGACGGCACGGGACGCGAGTTTAACGGCGGCGGTCGCGTCGTGAAGAATGTCGCCGGATACGACTTTTGCAAATTGCTGACCGGATCCTTCGGTACGCTCGGCATCATTTCGCAAGTAACTCTTAAACTCAAGCCAACCGTCGAATCGATGGCGTTGGTCGTGATCGAAGTTGCCGGTCTAGAGTCTGCCGAGTCTGTGCTCGCCGGATTGGTCCGCACCAAGACAACGCCAACTGCCATCGAGTTTGTCAGCGGTCCGATGTGGGACAATGCACCGCTATCCGGCAAAGATTTCATCATCGTCGCATTCGAAGGGACGACAACCGAAGTGGAGTGGATGAAGCGTCAGCTAGCCGAAGAACTCGAATCATCAGGAATCGGCAATCCCACGATCGTTTCCCGCGAAGACATGGATCGATTGTGGAGCCAACTGACGGAATTCTCAGCCCATGAATCGCCGCTCACGATCAAAGCGAATGTCACACCCAGCGGCACGACCAAGTTCGTCGCCGCAGCAAGATCGATCGATCCAGACTGTTCAATCCAAGCTCAAGCAGGCAACGGCGTGATCACAATTCATTTCGCAACCATTCCGGACGATGGCCTTTCGCGAGTGCTGATTGGCCAACTTCAACCGCTCGCCAATTCGCTGCAAGGAAACGTGGTCGTGCTGGCGAATTTGAGCGGTGAAGCATTGACACATCAATGCGCCTGGGGCGGCATCAATGCGCCGTTTCGATTGATGAATCGTGTGAAACAACAATTCGATCCAAAGAACATTCTCAATCCAGGACGGTTTGTTTTCCAATGAGTCAAGCTGCCAACCAGACAGCATCCGAACAGCAAGGTGCAAGCATCGATTACGGGCTGTTCCTGGATTGTGTGCATTGTGGCCTTTGTACTTCGTCCTGTCCGACCTATGTCGAGACGGGAAACGAAAACGACAGTCCGCGGGGGCGGATCTATCTGATGCGAGCCGTGACGGACGGGCGTTTGGAATTGAGTCGCAACGTACGCCGGCACATGGACCTTTGTTTGGACTGCCGCGCCTGCGAAACGGCGTGTCCATCCGGCGTTCAGTACGGAAAATTGATCGAGCCGTTTCGTGTCGAGATGGAACAATCGGGCGAGGGCGAGCAAAAAACAAACGATTGGTTTCATCGCTGGATTCTGTTCGGGTTGTTTCCCCTGCCGCACCGTCTGAAAGTCGCACTTTGGCCGGCACGATTGATGCAATTGCTGGGAATCGACCGACTGGTTATGGCCACGGGCTTGTGGCGATTGTTGCCACCGCGGCTTGGCCGACTGTTTACCATGCTGCCGAAGTTGAAGGCGCCACCGCCGCCACTGCCAACGGTTCTGCCGGCAAAGGGCAAACAGCGAGCACGCGTTGCGTTGTTCACCGGTTGCGTGTCGGACGTGCTGTTTGGCGGCACAAACTGGGCGACGGCGCGTGTGTTGCAAGAGAACGGCTGCGAGGTGGTCGTGCCGGAGAATCAGGCATGCTGCGGAGCGGTTCATTTTCACGCTGGCAGCAGCGATCCAGCTCGCCGGTTTGCGGACCAGAATGTGACCGCGTTCGACGTTGATGATGTCGAAGCGGTGGTCGCCAATGTCGCGGGCTGCGGATCCATGCTGAAAGACTACGGGCATCTCTGGTCCGACCGCGGTCAAGGCGAGCGCGAAAAGTTTGCTTCGAAAGTGAAGGACATCAGCGAATTTCTCGACGAACTCGGAGTGATACCGCCGAAAGGCGAGATCAACGTCACGGCCACTTATCACGATGCTTGCCATTTGGCTCATGCTCAGAATGTTCGTCAGCAGCCTCGAAACTTGCTCCAGCAGATTCCCGGTTTAAAACTAGTTGACCTGGCCGAATCAGAGCTATGTTGCGGAGCGGCGGGCACGTACAACCTGACTGAACCAGAGATGGCCGAGCGGTTGAGTCGCCGCAAGATGAACAACATTTTGGACACGGGCGCGCGAGTCGTTGTGACGGCGAACACCGGGTGTCTGATGCAAATCGCCTGCGAAGCACGCAAACAAGGCGAACCGTTGCAGATCGTCCATCCGATGGATTTGCTCGATATGAGTTATCGTGGCGAAACATTGTAGAACAACTGTCTCAATTGTTCCGGAGCAATTGGGACAATTGCTCTACACTTACCCCACCGACCGCATGTCAAACGTGTCGATTTCTAGCTCGTAAAGAATCGAGACCAGTTCGTCCACACGTGGTCTGCGAACGGGTTCTTTGGCCATCATCTTTTTCAGCAGACGCACCAGGCGCGGCGGCAAATTGGGATTGAATGTCCGCGGCTCGGGTAGTTCTTCGCGCAAGTGGGCCAGCGCCAATTGCGTGGCGTCTTCTTCCACGAATGGCAAACGGCCGGTCAGCATTTCGAACAGCGTCACTCCCAAGCTATAAACGTCACACTGCCCGTCACGGCCACAGTTGTCGATAAAAACTTCCGGAGCGGCGTAGTTCATGGTGCCGACGAGTTCGATGCGTTGCTCGTTTGGTTTCTCGAAACTGCGCGCGAATCCCAAATCAACGACCGTTGCATGACCCTGTCGATTGACTAGTAAGTTGCTCGGTTTTACATCCGCATGCATCCAGCCGGCAAGGTGCAAGGCGCGAAGTGCCTCGGCGGTTTGTCGAGCGATCCACAGTGCTTGTGGGATACAGAGTTGGGTGGTGCTCATCAACAGCGATGCCAGCGTAACACCTTCCAGATGCGGCATCACGACGTACAACGGCGAGCCTTCGACGCGAGAACTGAGCACGGAAACGAGATTCGGATGCGTCACCTGGCTGCCAACGACCGCCTCCTGTTGAATCTGCCGAGCCGCCATGGCATCGTCTTCGTACTCGCTTTTGAGCACCTTGAGGACATAGTCCGACGGCCAATCGTCCGGTGAGCCTTCGGGACGTGCTTGAAAAACACGCGTCCAATGGCCTTCCGCCATCAAACGGACGGGCTGCCAGTGGTCGATGGCACCATACGATTCCACAGGAG
>CAYFJO010000073.1:0-33326 GCA_964343305.1 uncultured Pirellulaceae bacterium
GTGAATTTCGGGCGGCGGCTGGCGATGGGCGAATACCAAAGTTGATCACCTGTTTTTTTATCGAGGCAAACAATCTTCTCGCCGTCGTGGAATGTCACACGCTTGATGTCGGAAGTCAGCGTGATTGGTGCGACGCGGGTCTTCTTTTTCCACAGCACTTTGCCCGTGCTGGCTTCGACGGCCACAACTTCCCGCGGCATTTCGTTCCACGCAAACTCACGAGCGACGCGGCCTTGGTCGCCAACGTTGTGTGCTGGTGCAAAATCGGCCACTTCGGCCGCGCCTTTGTTGACCAGCGCCAGCAGCACATCGTCCGAGTAAATCACTTCCTCGGTCGGATCAGTTTCCTCGTATGTCCGAACCGTCTTCCCCGTCGCAGCGTCCAGAGCAACCAGCGGTTCGAGAAAACCGAGCGTCACGTACACTCGATCGCCGCTGGCAACAAGCCGTCGCGCCATTTGCGTTGGGCCACTCTTCAGCGGCCACAGATGACTCATCCAATTCGAAATCGGTTTCTTCCAAAGCACCGTGCCGTTGAAGGCATCGCGGGCGATCAACGTCCACTTGGGCGGCATCTGGATCGAGATCCGCGAGCCTTCGTCCATCACATAGAAAATGCGACCGCCGGATGAGACGAGTGCGCTCAAGCTCGCCATGCGATCGTGATGCCGCGACCAACGTGGACTGCCCAGCCATTGCAAATGCCGCGGCGGCCCAACCACGTCGTCATGAGCGACGGCGTTGCCACTGGCGTCGTGCATGAAGTGCGTCCATTCATCAATGTTGTCGGGACGCGGCTTTTCAAGTTTCTTCCACGAGTCGCCTTGCTTGATGTAAACGATCCCTTGCGGAGCGAGAACACGTATCAGTTCATCGGACGTGACATCTCCCATATTCTCGGCAACGATCAAATTGGCGAGATTGTCGATGTACGGGAGTTGGCTGCCGTAAAGGCGATCGACCGCAACATCGCCATAGATCCCTAAAGAATGGATGTGTTCGCGCGATTTGGCGACGTTCGCTGGATCAAAATCAAGTCCGTGTACTTGATAGCGGCTGTTGGCTCGAAGCGCGGCGGTCAATTGACCGTCTCCCGCGCCTAGGTGAACAACAAATCCACCTTGCACCGCGGTCTCGTTGAGAATTGCTCGCGCCAGATCCGCAGGCTCGTCCGCATTCGACGATGACAAGGCAGCATGCAAGCATGCCGCGACCGAGAACAGAATCAACAAGCTGCGGACAGATCTTCGCGAACACATAGAGGAATTCCTTGGGAGGGTTGGAGAACAATACAAAGCAGAATCCATTATCGCTCCTTAGCCGCCGCACGCAAGTAATCGACGCATGGCACGGTCAGTTGACATCGCCGGAGTGTCGGCGAAAATGGTGTTTCCTTCCGCTATGCGCCAGGCTCGGCATCCGTGGATCGAAGTGCTTGCGCTCGTGCAACTCGATACTGAGAGGGGTGTTTTATGACGAAAGTGTTCATCAGTCACGCCAAAGAAGACGAGGGGGTCGCGGTTCGAATCGCTGAGAACTTGGAGGATCGCGGATATTCGACATGGTATTATCAGCGCGACTCCCAACCGGCGATTACGCATTTGTCGCAAACAGGGAGAGCCATCAAGGAGTCGGAGTCCTTTTTGCTGCTGATCACCGAGAGTTCACTTAAATCAAACGAGGTGAACAAGGAAGTTGCCAAGGCTCACGGAGAGAACCGTCCCATCGTGCCGGTGCGTGTCAAAGTATCCGATCAGCAATTTCGGGAAGTGCAGCCTGACTGGGACATGATCATTGGGACCGTGGTCACGACGGAGATTTCCCAAAACGTTACGGAAAACGTCGTGACAAGAATTCTTAAGGCCCTCGATGCCCTCGGTGTTCAACCGTCAAATGAACCAGTGGCCGCGGAAAGCAACACGCGCACAATGCAAGACCGCTGGCTAGCCGATGCAAGCCAGATTGACATCGGGCACTTGGGCGGAATTGTTTTCAAAACACCACTGGTCGAGTGGTTCCTCAACGGCGATACGAAGTTCTTTTTGTCGGCCAACAAAGGTCTGGGCAAAACACTTTTGCTGCGATACAAACGATCGCTGCTCGCCGATCAATATCGGGATCATCAACGCAAAAAATCGAACGTCTTCTTCATCCCTGAAAATGCGCCTTACTTGGACTTGCTGGACGACCTGGATTCCATTCCGGGACAACATCAAAAGTTTCTAGAAGACGTGGTCAATGCCAAGCGATTGTGGAGCTTTGCATTGCGCGTTTCCGCGCTGTCCCACCATTCGCTGCTGGTGTCCGAAAAAGAACCGGAACTGAAAACCATCGACCAACGTTTAACGGATTGGATGACGGGTACGGGCAAAGTCGTGCCAACCTCGGTGTTTTGTGAGATTCTGAGCCGTCCCGTGTCGGCCATCAATAAGATCATGGACGGTCTGAGGCGGTTGTTGGACCAGCGCTTCCGACAAATTCACAGCGCCACACATATGTTTATCGACCAGGTGGATCACGGATTGCGGCACTTGACGCGGAAAGCGTGGATTGCAATCCAAGCAGGTTTGATCAATGCCGCTTGGGATTTGTGGAGCACCAACAACCACGTAAAGATCTATGCGTCGATACGCCAAGAGGCGTATTCGAATTCCGAGTCGGACGTTAGCGCCAATTTCAGTAGCGCGGTGACCAATCTCGAATACACGAAAGACGAATTGATTGAACTTCTCGATCAATTGTCGCGCACTTACGAGGGTAAGTCATTTAAGCAGTTCATTGGTCGTGACAGCATCACTCATCCGGCCCGCCGCGAACCGGAAGATAGTTTTGATTTCGTCCATCGGCATACATTTGGCCGACCGAGGGACCTGGTAATTATCTCGGCATCGCTATCAGAACGGCGCACGCCCGCGGACGATGCCCATTACCGCCGAACAGTCGGCGAGGCGAGTTCATCGCACTTGGCGGGTAATATTTTCGCCGAAATGCGGGTCTTCCTTGATTCGCTGAACAACGAGTCGCGGCGACGGAAGTTTCTCTCGATGTTGCCGTCAAACATCCTGACTCGAAAGGAAGCGGAAAGCATTTATTGCCGTTTTAACGACATCGCCACCGCAGACTTTGGAGCAATTGATCCGCACGCGGACCAATACGATCACCCATTCTGGGAGATGTATAGCGCGGGGCTGCTCGGCATACTCAGCGAGGATCTCGACAGCCAGCGGATGGTGCAGGAATTCAAACAGCCGCACGACATGATTCATGATTCGCAATCGGCCCTGCCCAACGTCGATTATTATTTCATCCATCCATCTCTCGATCGGCACATTCGAAACCTGTCCGCCGGATCGTATCACGTTTTTCAACACATTCCTGTCGGTCATCTCTGTCCGTGGGAAAGTTATTACTCGATTGTACACGAAATTGAACGCGCGCTCTTTTCCATTCCAGATCGCCAAATTCGCGACGCCACATATCAATCGCTAAAACACATTTCGGAAGCGGTATACCGCGAGGACGAAACGTTCTTGCACAGCATGCATCAGCAAGGGGATGCATGGCAAGACATACGCCGGTTGCTAAGTGAAAACGCGAACGACAAACATGCCAACCTGCTGTTTTGGCTTGAAGAACTGACCACCAGCCTTGCTCCGGGTTCATAACTTCGCCAGCAGCGTGGGTCGAGGCCAGCCGCGCCCGAAGTTCGATGCAAGGGTGGGGTGTTGTCGAGCGGGCATCCCATTTTGCAATGAGCCATGGTTGTCGCTATAATTCTTTACTCTTTTTGTTTCATCCTTTCTAAAGAAATCCCACGCACGTGTTAGGTAACGTAAGAGGCGCATTTCGAAGCGGCTATATCATTAACGGGCGCGCCGACTTGGTTTGGTTCATCGCTCTTCCGTTTATTGCGCTGGGCTTCGCGCTTTTTTGCCAGAGTAAAATGACGGTCGTTGCGTTGGCTTCGGTCTCTCTCTGGATCACCGTGCCACATCATTATGCGACTTGGGTGCGAGCGTTCGGCATCGCTGAAGACCGCAAGCGTTGGCTGCTGCGGCTGGTTGTCGGGCCCATTATTATTTTCACGATGGGCCTGACGGGTCTCATCTGGGCACCGATCACGACGCTGTTGTTGGGCATTTTCTGGGATCACCAGCATTCGATCATGCAGCAACACGGATTTGCCCGGATCTACGATTTCAAGGCGAAAACCGGGACACCGTCGACTGGCAAGTTCGATTTCTACTTGAATTGGATCCTGTTTGGGAACCTGTTCTTGACGTCGCCTTTTTTTACGCCGATATGGCTCAAGACACTCTATCGGTTGAACTTTCCGCTGTCGGTGGAAACCGTCCACACGATTCACAACATCAGCATGTCGATCGTGGTCGTCTATTCCATCATCTACGTCGGCCATATCGTTTGGTCGATCGCCAACGGCTATCAACTCAATCCAATCAAGTATCTCTTCATCATTGCGAGTTATTTTTTGTGGTACTACTCAAGTTGGCACACGCATTCCGTGCTGATTTACACCATTGCGCATCGAATCATGCATGGAATTCAGTACATTGTGATCGCTTACGTGTACACTCGCCGGCGCAGCACGGGGATCGAGAACTGGGCCGCATGGCTCGTTCGTCCTGGTCATCTGTTTGCGTTTTGCATGTGCGGGCTGTTCTACGCGCTATGCTTTCAATTGATTACCAATCAGCCGATGAACGATATTGGATTCGGGCTGTTTCGCATTCCTGAAGCGTTCAATTACCCGCTCGACCATTTGGGACTCGGTGGTGCCAGCAAGGAAACGCCGTATGCCCTGTTTACATTGGCGGTTTCCCAACTCGCGGCACTGACCCATTACTATTTCGATTCGTTCATCTGGAAGGTGCGCGACAGCAAGACGCGTGAGGGGCTTTGATGACCGAGACAACAACAGAATTCGAGGCAAGCAAACGTACGCCTTGGCAAACGATCGCTGAGTTTCGTTTCTTATTGATCCTTTATTTTGTGTTTGTACCGCTGGCCATTTGGGAGTTGAGTCAACCGGAAAAAGTCGACTTGGTGCTGGCTACCGAAGGCAACTATACCGACGTGTTGGCCGAGCTACTGCCGAATCGAGTCGAGACTTATCTTGCTAAGGCACGTCAGGCCGGTGAGTGTTTGGTTCGCGCGCAGGACAACGAAGAAGTCCCGATCCTATGCTGGCGTTTCAAAGGTCAAGATATCAAACAATTGATTCGCGAAGATTTTGAGCGGGCCATTGAATTGGCTGCGAAAGACAGTGACAGTGAGGACCTCTACATGGAGTATTTGCTTTTCTTGAAATTGATCAAAGCGGAACAGAGCGAGATTGATGCCGCTTATGATCTGTGGCGAACCAAGTATCCCCACTCCCAAAAAAGAGATCCCCGAGCGTATCCTCAAGAGTGAGCATCGCGCAACGGCAAGGAGGCGGGCCAGAACTACCGGCCGCGTGAGATCCAATTCGTCCAACGCTTCTCTAGCGTTGGAAGGTCAACCCCGTATCCACTTTCGAGCGCAGCCTGTGTCTCGGTGCCTTCTGAGATTGCCTGGATGAAATCGAGAAAGCCCTTGCGGTCTGTTTCGATCAAAAACCGCACCATGCCGAATGCTGAAATGTGTTCGGCGGCACCGTAGTTTCGAAGTTGCATGCTGGACATCTCATCCCACGGCCGAATGCGTCGTTGCGTCAAGAGTTGCCGCAACGCAAGACGCCAATTGTTATCGATGTTGAAATCCGTCAACTCGTAGTCGGCCCAAGTTACGGCGTTCATTTTGAAAATCGTGTACTCCAAATACGCCGAGAATCCGACGCGCAACCAATCGCCACCCTTGTAATTTGTCGAGCGATTGATCAGTAGCATGCCGGCGGAATTGACCGCGTGCTGGGGTGCCGGAACGCTGGCTTTAAACGAGACCGACAGATTGCTGTTCTGCGTGAAGCCACTGAGTTGCCGGGCCAGCGTCCAATCGCGCCCACCAAATTCGCCAGATTCCTCGAACTTGTCGATCACACGCAGATAATCGTTGCGGGTGGCCAGAATCACCAACTCGCAATCGTCTGGATTATTTTGCACCAGGTCCAGCGAACGCGTGATCGACTCCAAATGAGCGGTCGCCTTCGCGATGGATTGGGCAACCCGCCGAGTTTCCGTGGCACTGAGTTGAGAGAAAATGGTGATTCGCGGAGTTTGCGCACGAATGATGGGCCGGGCGGCCACTTCCTGCCAATACTTGTGCCGCTGGTCGATAAATGGCAATCGGGCCAGAGCTTCACGATTGAGCAACTCCGCATCTTTGTCAGCCTGGCACTTGGGGCAGTGACGACAGCCAGCCAGCGCCTTGGGATCGCGGTCGCCCAGCTCGTCATAGAATACAAACTGCGTTGGCGGGTCAAGCGGAACCATTCCTCGACCGCGGCAAACTTCGCAAGTCGGATCGGGAAGTCCCGCGAATCGATCAGCCGGCGCGGGCCTGGCGACACCAGCCACCGCCGGCACATCCGGACGACCTTCGACCGGCCTTCGCTTGGTCAATCGATACGGTTCATCTGGTTTGTCGCCCGCATCCACCGTTGGATCGGCACCGATCGATCTTGCCAGTTGCTTTCGTGCCGCATCCTCTTCGAGCGCATCGGGGTCAACTTTCGTAAGATCTTCGGCAACGGATGCTTCGCCTTTGGATGGTTTTGCGGACGAAACCCAACTGGATCTCTCTTGACGGCTGACCGGCTCCGGCTTCTTCAACTCCTCCGATTCCTTGCGAGTCGGTGTCGGTGTCACGGCAGGATTCTGGCGAAGAGCGTTTGGGGCGACATCAACAACTTCGGTTTCAGCGGTCGCAAATGTGGTCGCCACGATGATTAACAAACCCACCCCCAGAACAACGCCGCATGCCAACAGCAAGTAAACGACAGAATTCGACGATAACTTGGCACGCTGATGCCTCAAATGGCTCGACGTTGTAGGCGGTGACTCAATGTCCTTCAAGGCAGGTTGCTTGACCGGCGCGGTTGTGGTCGCGACCGGAGTTGGCGGTGGAGTTCCCGTCGCGATTTCAAAAACATCACCACACTGGGAACAGCGTCCTCGCTGGCCGGCGAATCGCTCTGGCACGGAATTAGAATGGCCGCAATGCGGGCAAGTGGCAGCAATCGACACGTGACTTCTTTCCGATGAAGGGAAAAGAATAACTTACCTAGTTCGCGTTTTGCTGGCCACGCAATTTCCCCAACAGGTTGCTTTGTGCGGGGCAGTAAGTAAGTTTATCGCCAGAGTGTGACAATCACAACGAATGCAGGAAATATCGCATGGAAGAGCTGAACATTGCTAGAGACGCCGCGAAAGCCGGTGGCGAGATCGTTGCCAAATACTATCGGGATGGCGTCGCCATGCGGAAGAAGGAATCTTACAATCTGGTTTCCGATGCCGATGTGGAGTCGGAAAAAGCGATCGTCGAAGTGGTCCGGGCCAGTTTTCCGCACCACTCGTTCTTGGGCGAGGAGTCGCATCACGACGACATACGCTCCGAGCATTTGTGGATCATCGACCCGCTGGATGGGACGAACAATTTCGCCCACAAAGTGCCGCACTTCGCTGTCTCGGTGGCGTACTATCGCGACGGCCAGCCTCAATGTGGTGTCGTCTACAACCCTGTCCGCGACGATTGGTTCGAAGCGGCCGCTGGACAAGGCGCGCGTCACAACGGTCAGACGATCTCCGTTGGCAGTGAACAACGGCTGGACGAAGTGCTCATCGGCACGGGGTTTTACTACGACCGCGGCGCGATGATGGAGGCGACGTTAGACGCCCTTCGCGACCTGTTCCGTCAAAACATCCACGGCATCCGGCGCTTCGGCACCGCGTCGCTCGACCTGTCGCATGTGGCCGCTGGTTGGTTCGGCGCGTTCTTCGAATACGAACTGTCGCCCTGGGACTATGCCGCGGGCCGATTAATCGTGGAGGAAGCGGGAGGGACAATTACGACCTGCACCGGCGAGCCTCTGTCGATGAACAAGTCAAGTGTCCTCGCTTCAAACGGACACCTTCACGATCACATTTTGAAGATCGTTCATGAACATTTGCCGTAGAAGTCTCGCCCACCGATGTCACGGCCAGTTCGATAATCAGCGTCGTCGATAGAAAATACGATATTCCGTTTCGTCAGTCGTTGTTGCTGAGCTGGTAGATGACGCCGTTCCAATTTCGACTCCGTCGTGCACTTCGACGTGGCGATCATTGTGTTGTTCGTTGAACGAGGTGGTCTGGCCAACGACGGTTTCTTCTTCACGGACGACTTCATAACCGGCGGGAAAGTGTTCGGCCATAAGTTCTTCCGCCTTGGTTCGGTGATAGAAGGGCCATGACGAAGTGTTGGCTGGGATCGCGACGATGCCAGTTTCGCCGTCGCGCATCACATAACGGGAACTGTTGCAGCCCGTCGAGAGCGCGATGAGCGTTGCGAGAATCAAAAGCGAAGCGGTCTGGACTCTTTTCATGTTCGTTCGGAAAGCAATAGTCGATTGGATGAAATATGCCGCGGCCAGTAGAAAATGTCCTCGTTTAACGCCGAGCCGGCAGGCGACGGCGCACGAATAGCCGTCGCCTGCCGGCTCGGCGTTAAACGAGGTGTGCGGACAATACTAACTGGCCGTGGTATAGCGTGCGGTTAATTAGATCGGCACGCAAATGCTGTCAACATCAGAGTCTCTTGTTGTGGCGAATCAATCTGAAGAACTGCTAGCTCGGATCATTCGTGAACGACAATCACCAAGATGATGCGGCTACGCAGAGAAACGAAGATCGCAAAGAAAAGACTCTGCGCTCTTCGTTTCTCTGCGTTGTCTTTCCCACCGAATTTGCGCGGTACTTTGGGCAAGATAGTCGTGGGGCGTAGCCTATGAGTCGTCTTGGGTTGGCGGTGCTACGGATTGCTTTAGCACACGGACAATGGTGCCATAGACCTCTCCTTCGATCCGGTGCAGTTCATGCTCGATATCGACGTCGGAGCCAGGTTTGCTGGTCCAAAGGCTCGATGGCAACTGCCGTGCGGCATGTGTAACTCGACCATCCTTCGCAAACAATGCAACCTTTTCGTAGCCATCTTGCAGCGAGTCGTCGTCCGCGGCCTCATAGCTGATCGTCGTTACGAATGCACGACCGGTGCGATTTTGAATTCTGTTAGAATGAACTTCCACAGCGAACGCTGGTCGCGGCGAGATCAGTTTGCCGTCGCATACGTTGGACCCGCATCTGGATCTTGGATTGCATCATGACGTTGAACATCGGAGACCGCGTTCCCGATTGTGTCTTCCACCAAGCGGATGGTAGCACCATCGGGCTTTCTGACTTTCTGGACAAACCGCTGGCATTGATTTTTCTGCGTCACCTCGCCTGACTGCCCTGCCAAGCGCACCTCGGCGAGGTGCACGATGTTTATGAGGAAGTTCAGGGGTTGGGGGCAGAAGTGCTGGTCGTAACGTTTAGTGCGCCCGAGAGAATTCCTGACTACGTCGCGCTGCACAAGTGGTCGTTTCCAGTTGTTTCCGATCCGGAGTTTGCAGCCTATCGAAACTTTGGTCTACCGAAGGGCACATGGTGGCAAGTCGCGGGGCTGGGGGTGATTCCGCGTTACATACGCCTGATGTTTTCTGGACGAACCAAGTTTTCGACGCCGCCCAAAGGCGACGATGTCTTGCAACTAGGCGGCGATTTCGTTATCGGAGCGGACGGGACATTGAAATACATCTTTCGCAGCAAGCGATCGACGGATCGCCCATCGGTCGAGCAATTGATGGACGTCATTCGAGAGTTGGCTGAATGATCTCGTCCCGGCTGTTTCTATGCTCTGTTCAATGCGAGGTTTTGTGCCCCAAGCTGTCGGCGTAGAGTTGGCCTGACAAGTCGCTCTGCTCCGTCAACCAACAACCGCGTGTTGCACGGTTCGCTGGCGTAACCGCTCGGGTACGGGTTCGGGCAACTCGTCGAACGCGCAAACCGACGGAAGGCCATCAGCCGACGCGTGCAACTCAAGCGGCAAGTCCGCGAGATCTTCGTGATAGAATCGGCTGCTGGGAAAGATGTCCGCGGGGTACGTGAAATTATCCAGCATCGCCAGAGCCGCGCAGTGTGCCGCGCCGGTTGAACTCTCCAGCATGCCGCCCACCCAGCACGGAATCCCGGCTCGCTGACAAACGTCGTGGATCGCGACCGCATTTGTCAAACCGCCAACGCGACCGGGCTTGATGTTGACGTACTGGCAGCTTTTCAAGAATACCGCTTGCTCGGCGCGCCGGACGCTGGTCATGCTTTCGTCGAGACAAACCGGCGTTTCGATGTTTTCTTGCAATTGAGCGTGGTCGATCAAGTCGTCGTGCTGCAAGGGCTGCTCGATCATTGCCAGGTTGAATTTGTCGATCTGCTGAAACAACGACAAGTCGGTCAATCGATAGCCACTGTTGCAGTCGATATGGAACGGATGGTCTGCGTATTGCGAACGAACCGCTTCCAACATCGGCACATCCCAGCCTGGGCGGAACTTCAATTTGATGCGAGGGAATTTCTCGTCAATAGCTTGCCCAACCAGCGGCAGGAGTTCGTCGATCGCATCCATTACCCCAAAGTCGGCACCAACGGGGACTTCGTTTCGAGTCGCACCGAGCGCGACGTGGAGTGGTGTGTCTGAAATCTTCGCGTGCAAACTCCACCACGCCGTATCCAGCACGGCCTTGGCAAACTGGTTGCCTTTGAACATCGAAAGGAGTTGCTGCAATTCGTCGCCGGACGAGACATCCTTTCCGAGAATTGCCGGAGCCAGCCAATCGCGAACAACTCCGAAAACGCCTCCACCGCATTCTGGACAGTAGCACGGCGCGGCGAACGGTGTCGCTTCGCCCCAAGCGTCGACCGAGCCGCTCGACATGCGGCACAAGACGGAATGAATGTCGGCGTCTTCGCCATAAGCCGTTCGCCACGGATAGATCAGCGGCATGGCGAGGTGAAACATTTCGATGCGATCGATTTTCATGTCAAATCTGTCGAGGTTGGACGTGCGCGGCCTGGATGTATGATACATGAATTGATCAACGGACCAAGATATCACCCACTCTTTCCTTGTTGAGTCGGCACGAATTAGCCATACTTGGAAACGCATCAGTCAGTATCTACAAAGCACCAATCACGCACCCTACATGAAGAACCGACTTTTTCAGCAGTCTCCAACGGGCCGCTCGCGTTTCGGCGCGGACGGCGCGCGGCACGTTGGGCACAGCGGTTAAACGCGACGGAGTGAACTCGTTGCGATGCACCAATGCACCTTGGCCCAAAAACTGACTCACAACCTCTGTCGCTGGGTGATGTGGGTTGTCTTTTCGGTGGCGTTTCGCGGGAGGTGCTTTGGGCGGGAGCATTATCCTCGGCACGGCGGCGGGCTGATCTGTTCAAATCATCAAAGTCATTTAGATCCG
This sequence comes from uncultured Pirellulaceae bacterium, assembly GCA_964343305.1. Lineage (GTDB taxonomy): Bacteria > Planctomycetota > Planctomycetia > Pirellulales > Pirellulaceae > CAYFJO01. The sequence continues at coordinate 11,489 of CAYFJO010000073.1, forward strand.
ATTTTGGTTGGCATGTCCGCGCCAAGGCGGTTGAGTTATTTCGCTAGGAAGACGCTGTTTAGGTTTCGGTTGTTCGCCCGGTTCATCGACTGGTGGGACGCCATTCCGGTGGATCGCGAGGGGTTGGGGTTGTCGGGAATCAAAGAGTCGCTGAAAAGGCTTAAGCGTGGTGAATGGCTGGTGATGTTTCCCGAAGGGACGCGAACAAGGAACGGGGAGGTGTCCACGATGAAGAGAGGATTCGCCACGCTCGCGCGACGTGGCAAAGTGCCGATCATTCCGATCGGGATCGACGGTGCATACGACGCCTGGCCGCGCAGCCAGATGCTGCCATCGACGGGCGAGATCCACATTCACGTCGGTCAGCCGATTTCGTGGGAGTCCATTCAAACGATGACCGATGAGGAACTGGCTCGCGAAGTGGAATCTCGAATTCGCGAGTGTCACCAGTTGGCTCGCCAGGGACGATCTACGACTCGGAGTCGAACGCAATCGCGTCGTCAATGTACGGCATGATGGCCGCTTTGACGCGAAACTAGCGTGCGGCAATATCGTAGCAGTGCAATTCGTCCTGGTCACGTAGATACAGCTTTTTGTCGGCGATCACGGGGTGCGGCCAACTCTTGCCGTTGACGGACTTGATGCGGAACGAGCCTTTCAATTTGTACTGACGGGGATTCGCCTCGATCAGCGCCATGGTGCCATCTTCGTATCGAAAATACAGATGGCCATCGGCGGCCGTGATGGCGGCTGAGTTTCCTCCGGGGCCACGCTCTGGTCCCCATGCTGCCCGACCCGTTCGCATGTCGACACAGACAGGGAAACCGTTATTGTGGCCATGCCCCATAAAGATGTGGTCTCCAATCAAAACCATGCCACCGTGATGATTCTGCAACTCCTTACTGGATTTGTAATACACTTCGCGAGCTTGGATCGAGTTGCCCGACTTTCGAAGTTCCAGCAGGGCACTGCCACCGTCGCCGTATCCCGAAGAACCGAACACATAGTCGCCTTTGACGATCGGCGTGGGAACGTTGGCTGTGCCGTTCGCAATGCGTTGGTAGTGCCACAGCAAACGGCCATCGTCCGCCGCGACGCCGATCAAACCTCGGCCAACCAACGTGACATATTGTTTGATGCCGCCCGCATTGCTGATGACGGGCGACGCGTAGCCGGCACCACCACTGCTTGGCATGCGTGTTTGCCAGATGGTTTGTCCCGTTCGTTTGTTGAGCGCAGCGAGAATCGCATCGTCGCTGCCGGGCGTGCAAATCAAACGGTCGCCATCAACCAGCGGCGACTCGCTGTAACCCCAGCCCGACATCATGCGGCCACGATAATCGGATCCGAAGTTCTTTTTCCAAATGACTCGGCCACTTTCCGCATCCACACACACGAGATCCCCGTTGCGCCCCAGACCAAAAACCAGATTGCCGTCCACGGTGGGCGTACAGTTGCAATCTTTGCCCTGTCCCACCGGTGCCGACCACAGGAACTCACCGTCCTGGGCGTTGAATGCGATCAGTTCCTCGCCGCCACGACGATTGCCCATGGTGAAGATGCGTCCGCCAGAAACGGACACACTTGAATAGCCGCGTCCCGCGCCGCGCGTCGACCAGGCAACCGGTGGACCATCATTATCCCAAGAGGCCAGCAAACCAGTTTCGGACGAAATGCCGTCACGATTGGGACCGCGCCATTGAGCCCACTCGCCACTCGACGAACCAGAGCCTGATGAACTGCCGGGTGTCGAGTTGGTGGAGCCACCGCCGTCCCGCCGCCGACGCAATTCGTCGCGGACCCATGATTGGTCGGCGGTGCTGAGCTTGCTCATCGGGATGGCCAGGGTTTTGCCATCTTGTGTTTTCAAAAAAACCTGGCCATTTTCGAATTTGACAAAATCCGCTTGCACCTGATACTTGCCGGTCGAATCCGTCCAAGTGCGAGCCAAGACACAAGACACGATCAACATCACTTGCACGACGCAAATGGCGGACAGTGCAACAATAATCTTTTTCATTAGATTCCTCGTTCTTATTCGGCGGGGTAATTGTGGCGAGCGATCGGAGAGCATGATCGCTGTTGGGGGTCTATCTTTTCGCCCGTAACTTTTTGATTTCGTCTGCGATCGCGTAACCGTCCGTGCGTTTCTTAAGTGTGGAATAACTACTAGGCACGTCGCGCAGCAAGTACTGCCCCTCGCGAATCGCAAAAACGGGTTTGTTGTTCTTGTCGCAGTCACGCACCAGTTCGTCCATGAATTTGACGTTGGACTTGTCTTTGAAAGGGGTCAGTTGAGCGCCACCGGTGAATATGATGGCGTCATAGTTTGCCGCATTGACACTCGTGAGTTTTCGATTGGCAGTTACGTCCGGCTCTTTTCCATGCTTTGACTTTGCCTTTCGACCAGTTGGGGTTGCAATCTCGTATTGAATGTTTTCCTTGATCAGTGCGTCGCGAACGCATTGGAATTCGTCCTCATAGAACTTATCCTCAGGAATGACGATCAACGCACGGCCAGGACCATCATTCTCAAAAAGATCCGCCCGGCCAGCGTCGGTGATGGCACCGTAAATGACGATCGAAACCAACAACAAGATCACTCCCGTGACGACGCTGGCAATGACCACCGCCAAGTAATCACGGGGTGGCTTATGTGGGCGCGCGGGTTGTGCAAAACCAGGCGATTGAAAACTGCCCGAGTTCGACGGAGTTGAGTTTAAGGGCGTCTCGGGGAAAAAAATTCCAGGCGTCGTTTGACTTGGAGTCAAAGTTTCCTGCATCGAAACGGGCGGCGGGTACGACGGCGTGCTCAGCGGCGACGCAAAGCTTTGTTGCATTTCCGCTTCCAGGTCGGCAAGGTCCGGCAAGCTGTCGGACGAGTCGGAAACGACCGGCGGTGGCACGACGGGAGGTGATTTTCCCGTTGCAATCGGTTCCAGTTCGGCGAGCAAATCGGTCATCGATTGATAGCGGTTGTCCGGATGTTTGGCGACCATCCGCTGGAACACTTTCTCTACCTGATGAGGCACATCGCGGCGAACTTTGCGCAAGGACGGAATCTCGTGTTCACGATGAGCGACCAGTTTTTCCATCACCGATGACCCGCCAAAAACGGTTTTGCGCGTCAACAGAAAGTGCAACGTGCATCCCAGGCTATAAATGTCGCTGCGAGCATCAGACGTCTTAGAATTGGCCGCTTGCTCAGGAGCCATGTAGTCGACCGTGCCCATCACGGTGCCTGTCTTAGTCAAGGATACGTCTTCGTTGGGCTCGCCGCTTTCATCCAAATCGCTATCGAACTCCTGGTCAAGACGCGCCAAGCCAAGGTCCAGCACTTTCACCATGCCCTGGCTGTCCAACAGCAGGTTTTGCGGTTTGATGTCGCGATGGACGATGCCATTTTCATGCGCGTACGCAAGCCCCCGCGCCGCTTGCACGACGTAATTGACTGCCTGCTGAACGGGTAGTGGTCCTTGCTTCTTGACAATCCGCGAGAGGTCCTTACCGTCAACAAACTCCATCGCCAAAAAATGAACGCCTTCGACTTCGTCGGCATCGTGAGCGACGACGACGTTTTCGTGGTGCATTTTTGCGGCGGTTTGTACTTCGCGGTAAAATCGTTTCGTTGCGTTTGGCGACTTCATGGCCGCGGACGGAAGGATTTTGAGCGCAACAATACGGCCCATGCGTCGATGGCGAGCCTTGAAAACCAACCCCATTCCGCCTTGGCCAACCTTCTCCAGCACCTCGTAGTTTCCGAGCACGAGTCCCTTGGATTTGCCACGGGCAAGCAGTCCCGCCTGGTAAAGCGTCAGTTTATTTTGGTTGACGAGTTCGAGAGCAAACTCCTGAGTGTCGCGCGTTTTGATCGACAGCATGGCCTGATAAATCTCATCTTTGTCGATCAAGCCGCTGGCTTTCAACGCCTCCATAAAAACGTTAAACGAAACGGCCCCTGAAGGTGACTTCATTGCGACATTGCTAGAAAAGTCTGGCGCGTGTTTTGTGCGCGGTGCGACAAGCTGGGCCGCGTTGGCCATCAGTCGGTCGACGGTTTGGCCGCCGTCGACCGTGTGAACCGCCGCGGGCTGGCGCAGATGCTGGATGACGCTGTCGCCCTGTTGGATGATGCGATCGATTTTCTGCTCACACAGCGCGCATCCTTCGGCATGCTTGGCGACCGTTTGTGCTGTATCTTCAGCGAGTTCGCCGTTGACAAAGGCTGAAAGGACATCCGGGCGGGGGCAAGTTTCGAAATCCATGAGCGTGAGGCCGGCAGGGTTGGTGGCAGTCCATCTTACAGAGAATGAAAGCTCGTAGCTAACTTACTCAAGTATGAACCTCAATCCGTTACGCCTCAATCGCTAATTGTCCGATCTGCTGTTAAATCAGTGGGCTCAACTCAGCCTGTGCAAAGCGGTTAGGAGAATGTTCGCGAGTCCGCCAGAGACGCTTACCCGGAGAGGATTCCGGTGATTTTCGCGGCCAAGTCCGCGTCAAGCATATCCCGGACCAAGAACACTTTGTTCGCGGACGTTTCACCAGAAACCAGTTCAATCTGAGAGCGTCGCAGCCCCAAGGATTTGCACAGAAGCGCGGCCAACGCCTTGTTGGCCTTTCCTTTCTCCGCCACCTGGGTCACGGCAACCTTCAAGGCTCCGCCGTGTTCGCCGCGAATCTCGGCCTTGCAAGCGCCGGGCATCGCTCGAACTGGCAAGAGAACGCCGTCAGGACAGCGCTGAAGGTTGATCATCGTCACAGTTAGAGTATCGTTCCAAAAGATCGTGGAACCGCGATGGTAGTGAGCCTCAAATCAGTCGAAGATCGGTGGTGCGCCCAATGCCACTCGGGGCTTGTGTTGGGAACGGCGCTGATCAGGCAAAAGACGTGCAATCTCCTTGGGCTTCAGTCTCTTTTTAGAGTAATCCACACACTCGGCTAAACGACCGTCGGCCGTCCACCAACTCCACTCTCCGCGGGGCGTCCCGGAAACAAATTCTCCCTGGCTTTTCTTTAGCCCATTGGGATGTCGCCAAGTCCACTCGCCGACCGCCTTTCCATAATGGTAGCTCCCGTCAATCGCCAACTCGCCCGAGGGATGCCACACGATGAATTTTCCTGAAAGCTGGCCCATCTCGTAATCGACTTGTTGCTTGATCTCGCCATTGGAGTGCCACGAGATCCATTTGCCGTGTCGAACACCCTCGCCCTGGCTCACATAAGCCGCGGGCAACGCGTTCCACCAGTTGTCTGGCGTTTTCATGATGAGTTGCGGCTGTAGGAATTGACCTTTTGCAAGCACCTTGTCCGTGTCCTTATCGGTGATCAATCTAGTCTCCAGTTGTCGGCTCTGCGTGAACTGATCATCTCGCGTCAGCATTCCATTTAACCCCCATTCTCGATAGGGTCCTTCGAGCTGTCCGGCCACAAACGTGATTTGTCGTCGCTTCATCCCTTCCTTGTAATACCAGATCGACGGGCCGTCACGCTGGCCATCGACAAACTTCCAGCGGCAAACAATGTGCTGGTCGGCATCCACAAAGATCCACTCACCATGCAGGTTTCCGTTCTTGAAGGTTGCTTGGGAAGTGAACGGGGTTTGAAAAGCTCGAAAGGCAGGCGTATCGAAAAGCGGCGATTCGCAGCGTTGATACAAACGCGCCCACTCACCGCGCTTTTTGCCAAATTGAAACTCACCTTGTGCAATCACGTTTCCTTGCGGATCCCAATACTTCCATTCACCATGATTAACGTAGTTTCCAACGGCATCCTGCGTCACTTGTCGCATCACTCTTGGCGCACCATTGGGGTGACGTTCGTAAACCGTGTTCTTATCGGAACTGACTTCGGTTGGCTTGGCGTCTTCTGCCACGGAAATAGTACGAGGTGTCCGCGATGGCGGATCAAGCAACGGCTTCGTTGATCGATTCGCGCCCCGTTCTGCCGCCGTCGCCACGCACATTGTCACCATGATGGTTGTAATGAAAGCTGCCGCCCCGGTAGTAAGTTTGGCATCCATTTTGTGGTCCTTCACAAAGGGCTCGAAGCGAAAAGCACGGGCAGTCTTACTTTTCCAAACTAAAAATGTTGGGATTGGTATGTCTCTGTTACAAATAATTCGACCGGCCAACGCAGAAGATCGAGAACGTTGCGTGGAAGCCAGATTTCCGGTCGATTCCCTAGAAGTCCAACAGTTGGTATGACGTCTTCGACCGTTATAACCGGGACCCCCGCGGTTGGTCCATCGCGCGTTTGTAAACGTAATACGTCTCGCAAGTTATGCGCAACGGTGGTTTCTTGAACACTCAAAACAGTCAGGTCAGTCCCTAAGCCAACAATCCCTCAAATGGGCCACCACCAGCTTCGGCGTTGAGCGGGTTGGCAGAGATCCATTCTTTACTTGTAGTCGGCACCCGCGAGGCTCTTGAGGACCGACTGCTGCCAGGTCCGGAGTTGCTGCTCGAGCAATTCTGTGACCTCAACCTCCCGATCGACGAGGTTGTTCGTTTCAGCCCGATCGTTGCGGATGTCAAACAGTTCTCGTGTCGATTTGCTTCCACCGTCGATGACGAGCTTGTAACGGTTGTGCAATGCGACCCGTGGACCTTCGAAGTCATGCTCGCTGAATTCGTGATGATGGACATTGCGGAAGTTGCGCGTGAATCGACCATCCATCATTTTGACCAAAGGAGTTGTCCCTTCCTGGAGTTTTGCATCAATGTAGGGACGCGGCTGTCGTTTCATTAATTGGCTGGCATTGTAACTCCAAAAAAAGATCGGGCTCGGTCTGTGCGACATCTTGTCGTCGATGAGAGTTTTCAGGCTGATGCCATCAAGCGGGCGACTGGGAACGGCTTGGCCGACCAATTCGCAGACTGTGGGAAGCATGTCACTGGTGACCGTATTGATCTGAGATACGCGAGGGTTGGAGATCCGCGCCGGCCACTCAATGATGCCTGGCACTCGAATACCCCCGTCATACATCAAGCCTTTTTTGCCGCGCAGTGGCGTCGTGATGCTTCCGCCGCTTGGCGTGCCGTTGTCGCCACAGTACCAGAGAAGCGTGTTCGCACGAAGCTCCTTCTCTCTCAGCCAATCGCGCAACTGGCCAATCGCACGGTCCATCGCGGTGATTTCCGCGTACCGCTCCTGCAACACCTTGTCGAGCGGCCGTTTGGTAGGCTTGCCGGTTTCGTTGGACGTCAGGCGGACAGATTGCTCTCGATACTCTTCCGGCAGATCGTCGTACAGCGCCAGGTCTTTTTCCAACCCGCTATACGGCTCATGGGGCGAGCCAAACCAAACAACGGCGAAGAATGGTTTCTCGCTCTTCTTCGCCTTGGCAATGAAGCGAATCGTCTCGTTGATGAGTATCTCGGAACTCTCTCCCTGGAATTGTTCCGGCGGCCCGCCATTGCGTGAGAGGTGCGGATTCAGTTCAAAGAAATTGTCATGCGAGAGCCACTCATCAAACCCCATCGCTCCTGGATTGGTCGGTGACTTGGCTTTCACCGGTCCCAGATGCCACTTGCCAAAATGCCCACACGTGTAACCGGCTTTGCCCAGAATCTGTGCGATACTAATTTCTTCTGGCCGGATGGACCAATTGGGAGCAAAGGTCCCGTACCGATTCGGATGGCGACCCGTGATCACGCTGCCCCGCGTCGGCGAGCAAGAAGGATGCGCCGAGAAAAAACGGTCCAGGCGAAGTCCGGAAGCTGCCATCTCATCAAGTACCGGCGTCCGCAAATGCGGGTGATCATTGTAACCTGTCTCATCCCAACCGTGGTCGTCGCCCATGAGAAGAATGATGTTGGGCTGCTGTTTGGCAATCGCCATTCCATGGATGGCGACAATTCCGACCAAGTACGTTACGAAGCTTGTTCGTTTCACAAAATCACACATTGACGATCCCAATTCGTTGATCATTTTGGTATTTGCTTGGGTAATGGCACGATGACCTCGCTGCTGGCGAGTGCCTTGCGCTGGTCAGTCACATCAATGTACCAAACTGTTGCGTTGGCCGGTGGGGCGTCGCCATGAATCTTTTTGCCATCGATCGTGAGTGGGACCGAAACCCACAGTCGCGTCTTGTTCTCAGGATGTGGTCCGATCGTGTAATGAAGTTGTGCCGAAAGTAATTTTGTCTCGGTCTTTACACTGGAGGTTAATCGACCGTCTTTGATTTCGGGCTTGGCAACGACAGGCATTGGTGTGCTGCCCTTGATGTATTGATCGATGAATAAGAAGAACTCCGGGAAATTAAAGATGTGTCCGTGGCGCATGCGGAGTTGAATGCTGTAATTCTTTTCACCACGTACGAGAGCACATGTTTTAGCATAGCTATCCATTGGATAGGCGAAGTCGTTCGTCCCGTTGAGAAACATGACAGGCATCGTCGCGGATCCGATGTACTGGGACGGGTCCCAAAGGGTGTGCCACTTCGCGACTTGTTCAGGTTTCATCTTGTCAAACTGCGACGCGACCCAGGCACTGTTGTCCCGCAGAAATCCACAGCCGTAAACCGGCATCGCAACTTTGAATCGCTGGTCCACACCCGCCACGATGCAAGTCAGATAGCCACCCCAACTGATACCGGTCAACGCCGTACGTTCATCGTCGACATCATCGAGACTCAGCAAGAGAGAATGCGCCAGAATCACGTTCGCCACCGCGTGGTAGGACCATTGGTCTCTGATCGGTCCATCGATCGCACCAAACTTGTCGGCAGCCGATTGATCCGGGCCACCGTCTTCCAGACGCTTGCGGCCTTCGCCGCGCCCGGCAAGATCCATTGCAATGGCGGCGTACCCTCGTCGTGCCCAGACCTCCGCCCATTTGGAAAACGCAGCTCCGCCACCGCCATGCACCAGTACGATGCCTGGAGACCTTTTCCCACCAGTCTTCTCACCCAGCGTTACGGGCGACGCGTAATACGCGAACACGCTCGTAGGTATTCCTTTGTATGGTTCTCCGCCATAGGTCAGCGCATGCACACTTCCTTCTTGGTGAAGCCACTCGAATTTGGGTGCGTTGCTAAGTTCCTCGACATTCCACGGCGTCGTCTGGGGAAGTGGCGGGGGCTCAGTGCATAAGCCGAATTCAACGCGTGCAAAACTTGCGATAAGAAAGAGAAAGCACAGTTTTCGCATCGCCGTTCCTGTTACGGTTGAGGTGGAATCGTCTCGCGGCGGACTCCTGGGCCGCCCAACGCCGTGCGATCGTTACCGCTCTGACAGCGCCTTCCACAGCCTCGGAGGTGAAATGGGGAGTTCCCGCGCCCTAACACCTGTCGCCCGATGGATTGCCATTGCAAGCGCTGCTGGTGGCGGAACGATGGGGACTTCGCCGACGCCCCGCACACCGTAGGGATGATCGGGGTTCACAACTTCGATGATGATGGTGTCGATCATGGGCACGTCCAGTGACGTCGGCATGCGGTAGTCGAGGAAGCTGGCATTTTTCATTTCGCCTTGGTCGTCGAAGAAATACTCTTCATTCAGTGTCCAGCCGATGCCTTGGACCGCGCCGCCTTGCATTTGGCCTTCGACGTAGCTCGGATGAATTGCCTTGCCGGCGTCTTGGATGACAGTGTATCGCAGAATCGTAACTTTACCGGTTTCAAGGTCGACTTCGACATCGGCGATGTGAGTGCCAAAGCTGTCTGTTGAACAGTCAGGCGAAACCGACGCACGGCCGATGATGCCCTCACCGGTGGGGAGCATTTTGCCAGCCAACTCTTTGAACGACAGCGAGTCGCCGTTGTGGCTGTATGTGCCGCCGGCCACTTGGACGGCCGACTCGTCACACTCCCAGACCTTGGCGGCGAGCAACTTCATTTGTCGCTCGATGTCCTGGGCAGCATTGTATGCGGCGAGGCCAGTGGCGAAGGTAACTCGACTGCCGCCCGTGACGTCACAGTAACCGGCCGTGTCCGTATCGGCAACTTGCGGGTTGACTTCTTCGGCGGTGATTCCGAGCGCCTCGGCCAGTTGCATCGCGATCGCTGCTCGCGAGCCGCCGATGTCGGTCGAGCCTTCGATCAGCGTGACAGTCCCGTCGGCATTGACGTTGGCTGTGACGCTGGACTTGAGCCCGCAGTTGAACCAGAATCCGCAGCCAATCCCGCGACCTCGGTTGGGACCTTCCAGCGGCGTGTTCCAATGCTCGCTCGCTTTGGCCGCTTCGAGAGTCTCCACCAGTCCGACTCGACCATAGGCCGGACCATCGACACGGCGCGTGCCTTCTTTGGCGGCATTCAGCAGCCGAAATTCGATCGGGTCGATGCCAAGTTCGCAAGCGATTTCGTCGACCACACCTTCGGCCGCAAACGCGACATGTGTCGAGCCCGGTGCGCGATAAGCCTGCGTCTTGGGTTTGTTGACGCAGACGTTATAGCCGTCGACTTTGGCGTTGGGGATGTCGTAGCAACTAAACACGCACATGCATCCCGGCCCAATTGGTCCACCGGGATAGGCTCCGGCATCGAACGCGATCCATGCTTCGCCGGCAACCAGCTTGCCGTCCTTGGTGGCGCCCAGCTTGACTCTTGTGTACGAACCAGGTGTGGGGCCAGTGCCTTCGAACACTTCGTTGCGTTGCATGACGATTTTGACCGGACGGCCACATTTGCGACTCAACGCCGCGGCGACTGGTTGTAAATAGACGGCAATTTTGCCGCCGAAACCGCCGCCAATTTCGCAGGGCACAACGGTCACACTCGACAACGGAATTTGCAGCAACTCGGCCGTCTGCTGGCGGCAGGTGAACGAACCCTGCGTGGCGGTCCAAATCTTCAGTCGACCATCTTCGTTCCAATTGGCGACGGCAACGTGCGGTTCGATATAGCCCTGATGGACACTGGCTGTTTTGAACTCTCGTTCAATCACGACGTCCGCTTCGGCGAAGCCTTTTTCGATGTCGCCCTTTTCGAATTGCAGATGTTTCTCTGTGTTGCTGGGTTTCTCCGACAGCTTGCCCAGCGAATCGGTGTAGACATTGTCGTGCAACAACGGCGCGTCGTCTTTCATCGCGTCGAGGACCCACATCACGGCTTCAAGCGGTTCATATTCGACTTCGATCAACTTGGCGGCTTCTTCCGCCGTGTGAACGTCACGGGCGGCGACGGCGGCGACGGAGTGGCCTTTGTAAAGGACTTTGCCGCGAGCCATCACGTTTGCTCCGAGGTGGCTCAAGTTGACGGCCCCTTCGCCGAGGTTGGCGATTTTGTCTTCGGGATCGGGAAAGTCGGCCGAAGTGATGACCGCATAGACGCCGGGGTGTTGTTCGGCCTTCGACGTGTCAATCGATTTGATGTTGGCGTGGGCGTGCGGGCTGCGGACGATCTTAGCGTGAGCCATGCCGGGCAGTTGCATGTCGGCGGTGAAAATCGCCTTGCCGGTGACTTTGTCAGCTCCGTCGTGACGGATCGGACGTGTGCCGACGACTTTGTAACTCTCGTCGTTGTTGGACAGGACAATGTTGGTCATCCGTTGGACTCCTGCAACTCTTTGGCGGCGGCTTGAACGGACCGTACGATTTTGTCGTAGCCGGTGCAGCGGCATAAATTGCCCGCAAGATTTAAGCGAATTTCTTCCTCGGTGGCGGTGGGATTTTTGTCCAGCAGCGCCTTGGCGGCCACAATGAATCCAGGTGTGCAAACGCCACACTGCAAGGCCGCACCTTCGAGGAAACACTGTTGAACAGCATGCATATGGCCTTGTTCGACAATGCCCTCGACCGTGGTGATTTCCGCGCCCTCGGCTTCGACCGCGAGCACCAGGCAACTATCGACCGGTCGCCCATTCAACATGACCGTGCATGCTCCACAGTTGCCGTTGTTGCAGCCCTCCTTGGCTCCGGTCAGTCGCAAGTTATCGCGGAGAACTTCCAGCAGGCTGTGGCGCGGTTCGCAGAGCAGTTCAGTTTGCTCGCCGTTGATCGTACATGTGATGTGTTGTCTTTTAGTCATTTGTCACTGGTCGCTTGTCATTTGCCCGCTGTGCCGCGCGAGCCAGAGTGCGTTTTGTTAGGACACCGACTAGATGCGTACGGTATTCAATCGTGCCGCGCATGTCATCAATGGGGGACGCTACCTTCTTTGCTAGTTCGCCGGCTTCCGCGAGAATATCGTCGGTCGGTTCCTTGCCAACGAGAAAGTCGCTCGCCTCTTTGGCAAATTGTGTTGTTGCGGCGACCGCGGCGAGCGCGATACGGGCGTACTTGATTTGGTTTGCGCCTTCTTCAAGCAGCAGCCAACTGCCGGCTCCGGCAACGGTGATGTCCATTTCATTTCTGGGAGTGAAACGTTCGTAGGCCGAACTCGCTCTGATGGCCGGCGGCGGGAGTGTCAGTGCGACGAGCAGCTCGCCGGGAGCCAGAACGTTTTTTCCCGGCGCGATGCAAAACTCTTGGATCGGCACTGTTCGTCTTCCGCCCGGACCGGCGATGTGAGCGACCGCTGTGTGGACGATCAGCGAAGGAATGCAATCGGCCGCGGGCGACGAATTGCAAAGGTTTCCTCCGACACTGGCACGACTTTGGATTTGCCAGCCGCCGATAATTCGAGTTGAATCGCAAAGTGCCGGATAGGCTTTCTGCAACTCGGCGTTTTCGTAAACCTGGTAGCAGGGCACGCTCGCGCCTAGCCGCAGACCAGTTGTGGGCGAGAAGTCGAGCTGCATTAATTCGGGGATCTTTTTGGCATCCACGACCATGTCGGCGCTACGCAGACCCTCGCGAAGCTGAACAATGATGTCGGTTCCGCCAGCGAGGACTTTGGCCCGATCGCCATATTGGGCCAACAGTTGAACGGCGTCGTCGATGGTCGTTGGTGCCGCGTATTGAAAATCGTTCAAGGTGGGAAACTCACTTAGAGCAATGAGGAAGGTAGTAATGTAGAACGTTTTACGGGCCATTAGGTTAGGATGTCAAGTAGCGGCAGATTTGGAGTTTTATGAACACATCGATTTTGATTGCACTGCTGTTGATTTTGTTCTTCAGCACGCTGGTGCGGTCGACGTTTGGATTTGGCGACGCACTGGTGGCGATGCCGCTGCTGGTGCTGGTTGTCGAACTGAATTTGGCTCGCGCAATCGTAGCGTTGGTGTCGATCACGGTCGCCCTGGTTGTTTTGCTGCGCGATTGGAGAAAAGTGCGGGGCAGCGGCGTTTGGCATTTGGTTGTGTCCGCGCTGATCGGGATCCCGATTGGAGTCTACGGCGTTGCGAGCTTTGACAAACGGATCGTGAAACTGCTCTTAGGGGTCATAATCACCGGCTATAGTACCTTTTGCCTGCTGCGTCCACGATTGCCCGTACTGAAAAGCGAGAGACTGGCTTGGGCGTTTGGATTCGTCTCCGGAGTTTTGGGCGGCGCTTACAACACGGCCGGACCACCGCTAGTCATCTACGGCACGGCGCGACGCTGGAACGCCCAGGACTTTCGCGCGACGTTGCAAGGCGCCTTTCTGCCAATTTCGTTGTGCATCATTTTCTGGCACGCACAAGCAGACCTGGTGACAAACGCAGCGCTTTACTGTTTTTTTCTGAGCTTGCCCCTCGTGTTGATCGCGGTGATGGTGGGACGTTGGTTAAACCGGCGAATTCAAGGTGAACGATTTGCGAGGTACGTTCACGGCTTGCTGATCATGATCGGCGTGGCGCTGCTGGTGCGGTCAATTCATGAACTTGCCATTACGCCGTGAGTGAGAACGACTTGTGGCAGCTTTCTTATGCATCCTCGCCGCGATTACCTTGGCAGGCCGTGACGTTAGACTGGCAACTCGACACCAAGTCTTTCCGCCAGTGAAACCAGTTGTTGCCAGTTTTCGTCGTCCAGAAAGATGCCGTTGGTCGAGCGATCGGCGTAGACAAATCGTTCCGGATCGCCAGGCATCAGAATGCGATCCACTCCGTCAATGCGAGTGGTGGTCTTTTGATACTTGACAAGTTGTTTGACTTCCGCGGCGAAATGATCTGTTCCGCCGAATTTGTCCGGATCGAGGGCCATCATGAAAACACAGTTGCCTTTTTTGGGATAGGTGTCCTCACGGGCGGTCACTCCACCGGATAGCGCGCCGGTAAGGATCTCGATCATCAAGCTGAGGCCATATCCTTTGTAAGCTTGCGCGCCACCCATGGGCAAAATCGAGCCCGGCGGATCGCTGTACAAATCATTCGGGTCATTCGTTGCCTGGCCGTCGCTGTTGAGAAGCCAACCGTCGGGAACTTGCTCGCCGGCGATCTTTTTCACTCGGACTTTGCCTTCGGCGGTTGCGCTGGTGCTGAAGTCAAGAATCAACGACTCGTCGCCGTTGGGAACTCCGATCGCCAGCGGATTAGTGCTCAATCGCGGTTCTTTCCCGCCTGGAGGTGCAACACGGACAGCAGCCCCGTGCGAGTTGACCATCACGATCGCGACGAATCCTTGCTCCGTCGCGGCTTCCAGATATTCGCCCAACCGTCCGATATGGCCGGAGTGGATCATGGTGCCGATGGCCATTCCGTTTTCTCGCGACTTTTCGATCAAGCGGTCAAGCAACCGGCCAGCTTGTACCTGGCCGAATCCCCAATTCGCGTCGGTGACCAGATGCGTTGGCGACTCTTTGGTGACGGTCAGTTCCGCACCGGAAACGACTGTCCCTTTGTCGACCATGTCGACGTAAAACGGAATTCGCATCACGCCGTGCGATTCGTATCCGCGCAGATTTGATCCAACCAGGCTGGCGCCGACGCGTTGGGATTCTTCGTCGGTCGCTCCTCCGCCAGCGAGTAATTTGGTTGCGAAGTCTTGAAGTACATCAGGTTGGATAGTAGGCACGGTGGGAGTCCTTGGAGAATGGAAAGAGGTGAGGTGGGAATTGAACATCGAATGTCGAAAGTTGAAGTGGGGCCGACTTCAGACTTGGAAATTCCTTGTGCGAAATTCGACATTCCAATCTAGTCTGGCAGCATACCCACGGCATCCCACTGTCGCAACGCCTCGAAAGTGGCAACTGCGGCGGCGCTGGCAAGGTTGAGGCTGCGAACTTGCGGGCGAATTGGGATTCTCAACACGTTGGGCGAATTTCGCTCCAGCATCGCCGCCGGCAAGCCTTGCGTCTCGCTACCAAAGACCAGGGCATCGCCAGGCTGGAACTTGGCCGTTGTATATAACCGCTCAGCCGTTTTCGTAAAGAACCACATTGGTCGTTCGCCCAGCCGCAAAATCAAATCGTCCCAATCGTCGGTCACCTCCCACTCCAGATGTTCCCAATAGTCGAGCCCGGCACGCCGCAGCGCCCGCTGGTCTACGCGAAATCCAAGTGGACGAACGAGCCAGAGTTTCGCGCCGACAGCAACACACGTCCGCCCGACATTCCCCGTGTTTTGCGGGATATCGGGCTCGTGCAAGATAATATGTAGTCGCGGGTCGTACTTCACCCCTTTGGCATATCAATGGCCATCAGCGTGGTCAAGTCCAACATGCAAGCGAAATCACGCGTTTCGTTCAATTGAACCTTTTCAGCATTTCGTGCGTCTACAAGTTTGGCAGACCAAAATCGCGACGGATTTGCTGCCAGTTGTTACGATTCAGGTAACTGAGGGAACCGGTTATCAATAAGCCACAGGGAATGTCGGCGATCTCCAACAGAGAGGACAGCCGCCATGACCGAGAAACCAGCCAACCCAAATCGACTCGTTTTAACCAACGATTCTGCTGTCGGCCGCATCACGGTCGACATGGAAGCGTTTTTCAATTTCAGCTTCTGGATGGCCGAGGAGTTGGAAGACCTGGTTGAACGCTGGCGTCACAAGACCGCGTCCCGCCAGCCAAACTTCCGACGCACGCAGCAGCGAAGCCAAACGCCGTAAGCCGACGTCGGCAACTCGAATATGGCAAGGGCGGAGTGCCAGTTGGAGCTTTCGCCCTCCGTTCTTTTGGCGACGTATCTTTTATCCACGAGGCGGACTATTCTGTGGTGATGATAACTCAACCATGGAGTGTGAAATGAATGCCCGCCTGGCCCTTCTTTTTCTTTCTCTACTGATTGTTAGTGTCGATGCTGCCGAGCGTCCCAACATCCTGGTCATTTCGATTGACGATTTGAACGACTGGACGGGATGTTTGCGAGGGCATCCGCAAGCTCACACGCCCAACATCGATCGCCTGGCCAAACGCGGAACTCTGTTCGCCAACGCGCATTGTCAAGCGCCGGTTTGCACGCCGTCCCGCGCGTCGATGGTTTCGGGAATGTATCCATCGACGACCGGCCTCTACTTTTTACAACCGGGCCTGGATGCTTCCGAGGTTGCGCGCGAGCATCCCAATTTGCTCGCCCATTTTGCCGATGCGGGCTATCACACGATGGGTGCGGGCAAGTTTGTCCACGGCGGAAACGATGGCAAGTACTACAAGGAGTATGGCGGCGGCATGGGCGGCTTTGGTCCTTTGCCGGCAAAGAAGATCGCTTATCCGGATGGTCTGAAACTTTGGGACTGGGGGCCGTTCCCTGAGAACGAAGCAGACATGCCCGACACAAAGATCGCGGACTTCGCTGTCGAACGACTCAACCAGAAACACGACAAGCCGTTCTTCCTTGTTGCGGGGTTTTGGCGGCCACATGTGCCGATGTTCACTCCGCCCAAGTGGTTCGATTTGTTCCCGCCGGACAAAGTCGAATTGCCGGAAGTCGTGGCTGGCGACCAGGACGACATCTCGGACTATGCCAAGGAATTGACGATCGGCTTGCCCGCGCCACGTCACGAGTGGTTTGTGAAAAACAAAGCTTGGCGCGAAGCCGTGCGGTCGTATCTCGCGAGCGTGGCTTTCGTCGATCATTGCGTGGGTCGAGTGATAGATTCGTTGGAAAAGAGCAAGTATCGAGACAACACGATTGTCGTGTTGCTGTCGGATCATGGCTGGCATCTCGGTGAAAAAGAGCGATGGGCAAAACGCTCGTTATGGAACGACAGCACGCGGGTACCGCTGGTCATTTCCGCAGCGGGATTTGAGCACGGACTCGTCAGTCAACGGCCCGCGGGACTGATCGACATTTATCCGACATTGCTGGAACTCACAGGGTTGCCAGCGTTGGACTGTTTGGAAGGCCAGAGCCTCGTGCCGCTGCTGAAAGATCCCGAGGCAAAATGGGACCGACCGATTTTGACAACGTATTGCCCCAACAACCATTCGCTCCGTTCGACATTTTGGCACTACATTCGATATGCCGACGGTAGCGAAGAACTCTATGATCATCGAGTGGATCCACACGAGTTTCGCAATGTTGCCGGCAAGCCCGAACACGGGGCACTCCTCGATGAGTTTCGACGGGAATTGCCGACGACGAATGTTGCACCCATCATTTCACCCAACTTCAAGAGATGGGAAGTGGAAGCGTGGCAAAACGCAGAACGTTTGAAACAGAAGGCAACGAAGCGAACGAAGTGATTCTAGTCAGCGACGATTCGCCAGCAACGATGGATGCGACGGTTGCGAAAATCGGGCGGCACGGTTTGTTTGCTGATCTCGTGACACTTCATTCCGTCGAGACGGGTTTCATCGAACTTGAAGCGACGAAAGTTCGTCGAAAAATAAATCGCTCCGCCAGATGAAATGTGCTGGCCGACCCGGTTCAGCAACTGGGCGTAGTCCCGCTGCACATCCCAGTCATGGCCGATGTCTTTGCTATTCGAAAATGTCGGCGGATCAACGATGGCCAAGTCGTATTGAACGTCGCGATCCAGGCCTTTCAAGTAGTCCACCACATCAGACTCGATGCCACGATGACGGCGATCGTGTAATTCGTTGAGCAGCAGATTTTCCTTTGCCCAGTCGAGGTAGGTTGGTGTCGAATCCACGGTGGTCGTTGTCTTTGCTCCGCCGGCCGCCGCGTAAACCGTAAAACTGCCCGTGTAAGCGAACAGGTTCAAGACGCGTTTGTTGGCCGCTTGATCGCGAACCATTTGGCGAGTGATGCGGTGATCGAGGAACAACCCGGTGTCGAGGTAGTCCGACAAGTTGACTTTGAATCGCAGCCCGCCTTCGGTAACAACAAACTCGTGCCCGTCGCTGCCGCGCCGCTCGTACTGGGATGTGCCGCGCTGGTGGTCGCGAAACTTCATAAAGATGTTGGACGGATGGATTTCCATTACTTCGCCTGCCGTCTTCTTCATCAAGTCTAGCCAATCGGCATGTTGCGCGGGCGTGCGATCATGCGGGCGATCAAACTCCGCGATATGCAGCCGATCTTCGTATCGATCGACGACCAGCGGCACTTCCGGGACGTCACGTTCATACAGGCGGTAACAAGTGATCCCGCGCCCCGGCCAACGACGCAGGTGACGTGCCCTTTTCGTTAACCGGCTGCGAAACTCGGCCGCTTGACGATCGGCTGTGCTATCAAGGCCGCCGAAAACTTGGACTTTCGGCGTGTCGCTCGGCTTCGTCTTACTTGGCTCGGGCCCGTGAAATTGAAAATACTGACACTCAATTCGCCCGTTGTACAGCTTTCGTCGTCGGTCCGCTCGCTGGCCAATCGCGCGTTCAAAATCGGGATGCGCCGTCAAAACAAAGTGCGACCAAGTCGGCAATCGCCGCAAGACGCGAGGGAAACTTCTGTAAAGCTCTTCGACTTCACGCTGCTCGCCAATCCGACGGCCGTAGGGAGGATTGCAGATGACGCACCCATATTCGCGTTTACTCGTCAACTCGGCGAACGGTCGCTCTTGAAAGTGGATATCGTCTTCGACTCCGACCGCGGCGGCGTGTTCGCGCGCCAGCATTAAATCACGCGAGCTGATGTCCGTGCCCATGATTCGCTCGTCCAGATTTGGAGCGATCAGGTCTTTAGCTTCCTCGCGAGTTGCCTGCCAAAGATTGTTTTCCAGCCACGGCCAGGTTTCCCCAACGAAAGTTCGGCGCAAACCGGGCGCTATGTTTCTGCCCAGCATGGCGGCTTCGATGGCAATCGTGCCGCTGCCACAAAAGGGATCGATCAGCGGCCGGTTCGCTTTCCAAAAACTCAACGAAACGAGTGCGGCGGCCAACGTCTCGCGCAAGGGGGCTTTGCCCGCGTGAGGGCGATATCCGCGCTTGTGAAGGCCCTCGCCGGTCGTGTCGATCGTCAACGTGGCGACGTCGTCCAGCAGCGCGACCTCAACAGCATATCGTGCTCCCGATTCGGGCAACTCGCCGACGCCGTGCCTTGCTTTTAGTGCGTCAACAATTGCCCGTTTGACTGCCCGTTGACACGCGGGGACGCTGGACAATTGCGACTTGATGGATTTGCCTGAAACCGGAAAACTTCCCTCGGACGGAATCCACTCGTGCCACGGCAAAGCCGACGTTTGGTCAAACAATGCGTCGAAGTCCGGGGCGTTGAAACGTCCCACGCAAATCAACACACGCTCGGCACAACGCAGATGCAGGTTTGCACGGCAGATTGCCGACGGTTCGGCCGTGAACACGATGCGGCCGGGTTGTAATGTCCGCGCCTCGTAGCCCAACGCGTTCAACTCGCGTTTCACGACGGCTTCCAGCCCGAATGCACAGGTTGCGATGAGGTCCAATTCGTCCATCACCGCATTGTGGTGGCGGTAACGTGATCACGCAATCCACGCAGATACCGCCTCGGAGCTTATCTCGAAACCGAGGCCGGCTCCCTTGGCCGCGTGTGCCTGTCCCGCTTTTGGCATTGGGCTCTTTGGACCCCCTACTCGCGATATTGATAGATCGGCAGGTGCCGGTAGTAAACTTCCAGCATGAAAACACAGAAACACGTTGTAAATAGCCGGCCGCCGTGGGCGGCACCCCATTGATCGACAAAGGGATCCCAACTTCCTTTTTCGCGACCCGTCATCAATTGGCTTTTCGGAATAACCTCGCGCATCACTTCGTTCCACCTGTCCCAATACTCACCTTCCATGTGATGCAGGAATTGAGCAGCGTAATACCAATAGTAGACGTTTCGGTTGTCTTCCCAGTCGATCGGGTTCTGCAAAACATATTGGCTCCCGGAAATCAACCGCTCATCGTCTTGTTTCCAGCCAAGATACTGGCGACAAAGCAAAGCTTCCGCGGTCATCGTGGGGCTGACCGATTTTGTCGATTGATACACGTAGCGCGCACCACCTTGCTGCTGGACGCTATCAAGAAACCTGGTCACGCCGTCGAGGGTTTCTTGCGGCACTTCTAGTCCCGCCATTCTTGCACTTTGTAGCGCCATCACATACCACCCAGTTACAGACGTGTCGGAATCACCCCGTGGATAATATCGCCAACCGCCCTTGGGTGACTGTGAGTCGATTGCAAATTGGACAGCCAATTCCGCCGCGCCGCGAAGCTGCTTGTCCTTGGTCATGCCGTACAGTTCACAGATCACGATGGTTGCTTGAGCCTGGCTATATAAACTGTGCTGTGGCACATTGTCTCGCTCTTGGTAGAAAAAGCCATCCGCATCTTGCATGTCGAGCAGTGCCTCGATTCCCTTGGCGACGTTCGTTCTAAATTCGCCGGACTTGTGCGTATTGCCAGCACCCTGAAACGCCAACAGCGCCATGGACGTCGCAGCGCAATAGTTTTCGATGCTGCCGCCGTTTGCATACTTGCCCATCAAACTCCACCGGCCATCGCGTTGTTGATTTCGAGCGAGCCATTCAAGGCCTCGCTTGACGGCCTCTTCCGTGGACGCGTTCCCGCCGTATTTCGCCAGCAGCGATTTCTTGCTTCCTTTTTCACGGCCCGACAATGCGTTCCCAGGCGTGGGCACGTCGATGTCTGATGACGCCGTCGTCCCCAACAGCGACGTGTCCAATTCAGGCATCGCCGCCAACGGATCGTTGACTTCTGTGAGATCTTCCGCCACAATCGCCTCCGACATTTCACTGGCATCGAAGGACTCCAGCATAAAGGCTGAATCATCCAGTTGCATGCCCTCTTCCTCGGAGTATTTCGCCTCCACTTCGACCACATCCTGAAACGCATTTTGCAGTGTGAATAGCCCCACGATAATCAGCCCCACAAGATGAATGACGAGACTGACGACCCAAGGCGGAGCCTCACGCACGACCTTTTGGGTAACATCGGCATCTTCCTCGCCCTCGGGATCTTCATTTCGAACACCTACGCCCGTTGATTGCAGCGGAACAGGGCGTGAACCTGCTGCTGGCCCAGAGTGTGGCTTTGTCTTTGACGGATCGACCGGAATGGGACGCGAACCTCGCGCCTGCGGTTGGCTTGGTGTCGAGGTCGTTGCACTAGCGACCGGAATGGGACGCGAACTCTTCGGAGTCACGGGGACAGGGCGCGGTTGATTCGGAGCCACCACAGGCTCGTTCACGACAGGTTGATTTGGGATGACTGGCTGGTTTGGAATCAGCGGCTGATTGGGCATGACCGGCTGGTTCGGCACTGGGATGTTTGGCTGATTTGCTGTCGCCGGAACGGGCGCATTCGACGAAACTGGTTGATTAGGGGCGATCGACGAGTTGCCGGCGATCGGTTGGCCTGGCGTGGGTGGGATAGGCTGTCCGCCGAGCTGGTCAGGATTTGGGACGGACATGCGAAAAACTCGCTGGGAGGAGCCGTAATGTTTGATGAGCCGTGATCGGTTCCGAAAAGCGCGAAATGCGTCGCCTGAGCCTTCAATCAAAGTCTAACAGTCGACCTACTTAGCGCCAAGCAAGAACTCCCTTCGCGATGGACAACCACAACCGTGCGCGGCATGGTTCGCCGAATCCCGCATGTCCCCTCGACGGCAGCCGGGATTCGGATAAAATCGACTTTTAACAACTGAAATTAACGCGGGGTGGAGCAGCCCGGTAGCTCGCGAGGCTCATAACCTCGAGGTCGCAGG
>CAYFJO010000074.1:0-33035 GCA_964343305.1 uncultured Pirellulaceae bacterium
CGGGTGATTGACGGAGAATTTCCACTGCCAGCCAATGGCCCGCGAAGGTGGTCGTCGCCGCGTCACGTTGAAAGTTGGTGTAACTGATTTCGGTTAACAAGTCGACGATCGAATGGCGAAAGTTCTGATCGACCGTTTTGCTCATCAGCCAACCGCCCGACAAATCGACGGGTTTCATTACGATGTCTTCGGCGGGCAAGTCCGTGCTGCTGATCATCGGCCAGAGCACGTTCATCGCCTCGGTGGTCTTGCCTTGGCCGGTCAACGATTGAACGACGACGGCCAGGCCGGTCGCTCGAGCAATTGCCGAGTGGCGATAATTGCCATGAGGAAGTGACGACAACGCTAGAAGATCGGCCGAAGTTTTCGCGGCGTCTTCGTTACCAACTCGAATGAGCGCTCGCGCCGCGACGGCTCGCGTCTTCCAAGGTTCGGCAAGTTCGCCGGCCTGGGCGATCAACTCGTCAATTTGTGCCGACGTGGGTTTTCCTTCTTTGATCCAAGCCAGCGCGGCGATCACACGTGCTTGTGCGACTCGCGATTTGTCGGGGTCTTGTTCGATGATTTGCAGCGCGGTACTGAGCGCTGATTTTGGTGAACGATTCCACAGCAGGCACTCGGTCGACAACAGTCGCACCGCGTTTCTTTGCTCGACGTCGCCCGGCGCGACACGGAGTTGAGATAACACCTCATAAGCCTGGTCAAAGCGGTCAATCGACATCAACGTTTTGGCCGCGGAGACTTGGCTGTCGAACGATGCTTTGTTTTTCGTCAGCGAATCGTAGACACGGCGGGCATGTGCGTGGTTGGGCGAGAGTTTCAAAACGGCGGCGTATTGGGTGAGCGCTTTTTCGACGTTTCCTAGCCGCAGTTGCGCATCGGCCAAGGCAAGTTGAGCTTCGACCGATTGAGGCAGCGCCTGGGCGGCTGATAATAATAGAGTGAGGGCCTTGTCGAGGTCGGCCTGTTGAAGCGCTGCTTTGCCCGCGGCGAGGTCGGCCTGAGCGTCGGCTCGGAGGTGTGTGGGTAGTGAAAGTGCAAAAAAGAACGAGGTACAAAGCAGTAGCCGTTTCACGGTTGCTTCTCCTTTGAGATCACGCGAGGGAATACGTGGTGTTGGTAGGGCGTTTATTCTAAGCTAGATCGCGAGCGGGTCCCACGATAATACGTTCTTGTTACAAACCTCTGTTCGGCAGAACGAGAGCCGAATGGGAAAGCAGCTCCAGTTCATGACGTTTTTGGTAGCTGTTTTTTGACGCCTGTCGCTCAAGAGAGTTCCCAAACTCGCTCATGATGTTCGAGATTCACCAGACGTGGAAGGGCACCGAGGGCAAGACAATCACCGTTCGCCCTGGGCTCGGCGGCGGCGCCCGCAAAGGGAGATCTGGCGGCGATTGGGCCGGGGATGGTGGTGAAGAAATAGGTTGATCAGTTGACAAGCTCTGGAGCGCGACGATTCGTCGTCGCACTTCAAAGATTACTTTTTCTTCGCTGGGCTGCCTTTCAGCAATTTGACGGTCACAATCCATCGTTCCTTGATTTCGACGCCTTGCTTTCGATTTAGCATGCCGGCAACATAGACTTCTTTGCCGTTCAGCGAATCGGCAAGTTTCGCGAGTTCATTGTTGCCGTTGAAGTCCAACTCCCAAGTGATGCCGTTGGACGAAATGGTCGTGCCGGTGGTTTCCCCGCCGATGGCCGCGATGCCAGTTGTCAGTTTGCCTTGGACAAAAACTTTGACAAAGTCTCCTGCGGGCGGTGACTTGGCGGACGATGCTGCAGTCGTTTGCTTGGGCACGGGCTTTTTGGCTTTGATCGGGTCTGACCTCTTTAGACTGTCTGTGGAAACGTAGCCCGCGATGCCGTCGACGGTTTTCACGTAAGTATAGCTTCCGGCCTTTTTGATCAAGTAGACTTTTGTGCCGGCTTTGAGTTTACCGTCGGGCGCGGACGCTTGTGCCGGACTTGATTTGTAATACTCGGTGTCAGTGCCGATTGTTAACACCGGTTGTTTCGTGGCGTCTTTCTTTGGCGAGTCTTTCGTCGTACCCGCCTTCTTCTCCGCGGCTTGCTTTTTGGCCAGGGCGGCTTTCTTCAACGCGGCGGGGTCGAGCTTTTTCTTTGAGTCTGATTTCTTGGGTGCTGACTTTTCAGGATTCGGTTTCTTGACGGCCGGTTTGCTGGATGCTTTTGGCTTGTCTTTTTTTGAGGACGGTTCGTTCTGAGACTTTGCGGGCTTCTTTTCCGTTTGGGCCGACAGACGTTTTCGTTTCACTTCCGCCTTGTCGTCAGCGTGGAGCGTGGAAAACAAAAGGGCAACAAAGATGGAGGCACAAATGGTAGACCTGAACATACGAAACTCCTGGGACGGGGGTTGGCGTGAGTGGGTTGCGATCCATTATATCGCGACGCGAAACAATTAGTAGCGCTGGCGGCGGCCTGCCGTTAAACAAATCTTTTGCGCCGGCTGCGAATGTCTATCACGGCTTGCTGCGAGGTTCGACGCCGTGCAAGTGCCTGACAAAGTAATCTCGTCGACGGCGTACTCCGTATTTTGATTCGCCCGCTCCGTGTCCAGCACCAGGGATAACCAGCATATCGAAGTCTCGGTCGGCTTTGATCAACGCGTCGACGACCTGCATGGTCGATGTGGGATCGACGTTGCGGTCAAGTTCGCCGACGGTCAACAGCAACTTGCCCGTCAATTTGTGCGCGTTCGTGACGTTCGATTGCTCGGCGTAATGCGGGCCGATTGGCCAACTCATCCAGAATTCGTTCCACCAGATTTTGTCCATGCGATTGTCGTGACAGCCACAGTCGGACACGGCGACCTTGTAGAAATCTCCATGAACCAGCAGCGCGCGCGTGGAACTTTGTCCGCCGGCCGAACCGCCGAAAATGCCGACGCGCGACGTGTCCATGTACGGATATTTCTTTGCGGCAGCTTTAATCCACTTGATGCGATCGGGAAAGCCGCTGTCTCCGACGTTCTTCCAGCAGACGTTGTGAAACGCTTTGCTGCGCCAGTTCGTGCCCATGCCGTCAATTTGCACGAGGATAAAACCTAGCTCGGCCAGAGACTGTGCGCTGTAGTGTGATGAAAATTTCTTGGGGACAAAGTGTCCGTGCGGGCCGGCGTAGATCTTCTCGATGACGGGGTATTTCTTGTTTGGATCAAAGTTGGTCGGACGCCAGATGACTCCGTGAATGTCGGTCTTGTCGTCGCGTCCCTTCGCGACAAATCGTTCGGGTGTTTTCCAACCGGTTGTTTGGAGTTGGGACCAATCCGCTCGCTCCAATTCACAGATGAGTTTTCCGTTGCTGGACTGGCGTAGTTCGTGAATGGGCGGCATGTCGACGCGCGAATACGTGTCGATGATGAATTCGGCATCCGGCGAGTATTGAATCGCGTGCGTGCCGTTGCCGCGCGTCATGATCACGAGTCCCGTGCCGTCGAAACCGATGTGACAGTAGTGCTCGTAATACGGATCTTGTTCGGGATAGATCCCTCGCGCTCGGAACGCGATTCTACGTTTGACCACATCAACGGTGTCGACGCGCGTCACCACCCAGTTGCCCTTGGTAATCTGGTTTTTCAAGTCGCCCGTTCGGGAATCGAACAAATACAAATGATTCCAGCCGTCGCGCTCCGACATCCAGATCAATTCGTTGGTCGCGTCGAGATAGTTGGCGTACTGTTTATACGCATAGTCAACGAACGTGTCGCTAGGTTCGTCGATCAAGATGCCCGCCTCGCCGGTTTGGCCATCGACGGCGACGATGCGCAGCAACTGGTGGCCGCGCTGGTTATAGACAAACGTGAATCGTTGCGAATCGGGTTGCCAGCGCACATGGTTGATCGACCACGGATTGGAGAACAGCTCGTCGTTGATTTCGATCTTCTTTTTTGTCTCGGCATCAAACAAACAAGGCTTTGTCAGCGGAATCTGGTCGCCCGGTTTGAGATAGCCGTACTTGTGCAGTTTTGGCTGGAGTTGGTCTTTCGGCGCGGACTCGATCAGATAAACGGTTCGCTGATCGCCTTTCTTGGTTCGCATCACGACGAGCCGCTTGCCGTCGGGCGACCAATGCATGCGATTCGTATAATGGTGCTCGGCCGTACCGTCGCTTGAAACTTGTGTCTCCTCGCCGGTCTTCTTGTCGCGCAAAAAGACGTTGTGATCTTTGACGAATGCGTCCCACGTTCGTTCGGGCGCGGGCTGCTTCGGTGATTCGTTCTTTTTGGGATTCTGTTTCGAAGCGGGCTTTGGCTCGTCCTTGGCTTCCTCAAGTTTTTGTGTCTTGCGATTCCATTTCCATTTCTTGCCGAGCGCATCGAATCGAACGGACGGATCCTGGTCCAGAGAGATTTGCTTGAACGGGAGATGTGTGGCACGTTGATCTTTGCTCGTGGCCTGACCGAGGGTTTCGGCTAACTTTTGATGATCGAACGCAGGCTGACGAGTTCCACTGGCTGGTTCGACGAGTACAAACTCGTGCGCCCCGTCCGCCAGTTCGTTGTGGTACCAAAACCGCGAGCCGTCCGCCGTCCAATTCGGTTTGATTTTGGTTTTGAAAACTCTATTCTCAGTGAGCTTTCGCAAATTGTCGGCCCGCTCGTAATCCGACTTGGTGCCTTGCGCGATGAGCGTCGCAGCGCATAGCGACAACCAGGCAAGTGTGTTCGCAAAGATGAGATGTTGTTTTTGCATTGCTTTTGAAGACGTGGCCAAGGGCGATTGAATCGTTCAACGTTGATAGTAATTGGTCCCTGTGCCGATTCCAAGGATGTCCCAACCAATGTCGCGAATGAACATGTAACACGCTGGTCAACGAACGCAACTTCTTTATATTGATGACTTGCGAGTTCTCATTGAAAAAGGAAACCAAAATGAACGCAATCGACTTTATTAAGATCTCACTGGAATCGGGCAAAGGTTGGGTTGGCGGGATCATCGCCGACATGAAAGACGCACCATTGACGCGTCCGACGCCGAACGGGGGCAACCATCCCATGTGGATTCTTGGCCACTTGACCTACAGCGAAGCGAACCTGGTAAACCAGTTTTGCCAAAGCAAAGAAAGCCCGCTGGCCGATTGGAGCGAAGTCTTTGGAATGGGGGCGGAGCCGTCAGATGACGCGAGCAAGTATCCGCCGTTCGAGGAAGTGCTAGCCAAGTTCGAAGAAACGCGGGCGGCGACATTGGCGTACCTCGACACGTTGACCGACGATGATTTGGACAAACCAAGTCATGCACCGGAAGAAATGCAAGCTTTCTTTGGCACGATTGGCCATTGCTTAAAGGCGGTGGTCATGCACTACATGTTCCACGGCGGTCAAGCCGCCGACGCACGACGAGCGGCCGGGCGACCACCATTGATGGCTTAATGTTTCGCGATCACCAACTTCCGAAGTTTTCTTGAACTTCGGAAGTTTGACCCGACACGAGACTTCCAAAGTTCAAGAAAACTTCGGAAGTCGGATGACGCTTGACATTTCAAATCTGGCGCGTCACGTTGAAGGTGCGACGGCGGTTGGACTCCAAGTTGGTGAAGTTTCGCTTCGCCTCTCTGGGGATACCCCAGGGGATCGTGTTACCTCAGACGCTGCGTAAGATGAGAGGGGATGCGCGGTTGCGCATAATATCTCATCCGAGACGAGACTCGTTGGACGCCGCCGTCGCTTGTTTCTCTGTCGTCTGAAGTCTGATGTCTAATTCCAAATCCATCGCGCACGCCCTCGCCAAAGTGTTTGTCAACGGCGACTGGACGCTCGAGGACATGGTCCAGCGGGGTGGACTGCGTTTGGAAAAGCACTGGCGTTGGTTGCGGCCATTAGCCAGACGATTGATCGATGCGTTCGGGCCTCATCGCCCGTCGGCTGAGCGGGTGGGCAGGTTCATTCAACTAGACGAGGGTTTTCGTCGCGCGTTTCAGCGGCATGAGATTGATCTGTCGTATCAACGCCAACCGCGACCGGTGATGTCTCCCGCACCTGGACGGCCATCGACTTGGGACGTTCCCAGTTTGGTAACGGAAGGTGAATTGGCCGACTGGCTTGAAATTTCACCTGGCGAACTGGGTTTCCTGGCGGACGTGCGCAATCTCGAATCGACGAGGCCGCATGGTCCGCTGCGACACTATCGATATCACTGGCATCCGAAACGCTCCGGTGGTTCGGCCCGGTTGATTGAGAAGCCCAAATGGCGACTGAAAAGCGTCCAACGACGATTGCTTCACGGCATCCTCAACCAGATCCCGCCACACGATGCCGCGCATGGTTTTCGCAAGGGTCACTCCATTCGCATGGCCGTCGAGCCACATGTCGGCCAACAAGTCGTCGTGCGAATGGACTTGCGCGACTTTTTTCCGTCGATTCCTCGGCGTCGGATCACGGGAGTATTTCGCGTGGCCGGCTATCCCGAACGCATCGCCCGGTTGCTCAGCGCGCTGTGCACGAACACGGTGCCATCAGACGTTTGGAAAACATTTCCCGAGTACGCGGGCGATCAACGCCGGCACGAGTCGTTGTACAGCCGGCTGCACTTGCCACAAGGCTCGCCCACATCGCCCGCGCTGGCGAATCTTTGCAGCTACCGTCTCGACGCACGGCTCACCGGCCTCGCCAAATCGCTGAGTTCCAATTACACACGCTACGCAGACGACCTAGTGTTCTCTGGCACGGTCCGTCTCGCCCATGCCACACGACATTTGCAAACGCAAGCCTATCTAATCGCGTTGGAAGAGGGATTCGAAATCAACTTGCGCAAAACGCGCGTCATGCGGCAGTCCGTCCGCCAACAAGCGATGGGCATCGTGATCAACCGCAAACCGAACATCCGCCGCGCCGACTACGACAGACTGAAAGCCATCCTCACCAACTGCATCCGCCACGGCGCGGAAAGCCAGAACAAAACCGGCCACCCCGAATTCCGCGCCCACCTCGCCGGCCGCATTGCACATGTTGACACCTTGAATCCATCGCGCGGTGATAAGTTGAGGTCCTTGTTTGAGCAGATTGACTGGGATTCAAGTTCGCTGTGAGGCATCGCGGTGGTGACGCTGCTAATCCTGCCTGATACACTGAACGAAAGCCCGATTCGCTAGGAGTCGATTCAATGGCCACTCACTTACCACAAACCGAGGTTTACGCATTCTACCAGTTTCTCGGGCAAAGTATTGAGAACGGTGATGAACTGGCGTCGGTTGAAGAGAGCGTAAGTGCTTTCCGTGCTCACCAAGAAGAAGTAGAGCGCCTTCGAAGTAAACTCGCGCCATCCCTTGAGCAAGCGGCCAACGGGAACGCCAAACGTTTGGATATCGACGCATTAGTGGATCGCGTGACGCAACGAATGAGTCGTGAAAGTTCCATCGAATAATGGCTCGCGCAGATTGGACGCCACGGGCCGAGCCCATCACGGTTTGACCAGAAATTCTTCGCGCAATCTGAATGAGGGAACCCCCCAATGGCACTTTGCCGAACACTTTTGGTTGTCTCACTTGGTGGCGCCTTGTTGTCGTGTTCTTCGAAGCCCTTGGAGCAAGATGAGGTTGATGAATTGACGTATCCCAATACGCTCAAGAGCGATCAGACGGATGATTATCACGGGACGAAGGTCGCCGATCCGTATCGGTGGCTGGAGGATACCGACAGTGAGCAAACGACGGCGTGGATCGAAGCGCAAAACAAGGTGACGTTCGAGTGGCTTGCGCGCATTTCGCAGCGAGGGCCGATTCGTGATCGATTGGAGAAACTCTGGGACCATGAACGCTTTGGCGTGCCGCGCAAGCGCGGTGATCGATACTTCTACACGCGTAACGACGGGCTGCAGAATCAAAGTGTGTTGTATGTGGCCGACAGTTTGGACGGTGAGGCTCGGGTGTTGCTTGATCCGAATGAGTTGTCGGACGATGGCACGGTTCACATGACAGATTGGAACCCGAGTGACGATGGCAAGTTGCTGGCGTATGGCTTGGCGTCGGCCGGGTCGGATTGGAAGGAATATCGCGTGCTGGACGTCGAGTCGGGCCAGCAGTTGCTGGACCATATTGAGTGGGTCAAGTTCTCGGGACTGTCGTGGTTGCCAGACGGCTCGGGGTTCTTTTACAGTCGCTATGACGAGCCGCAAGAGGGCGACGAGTTTACAGGGCAGAATTACTATCAAAAACTGTACTTCCATCCGATGGGCGAGCCGCAGTACAAGGATCAACTGGTCTACGAGCGCACGGATGAAAAGGAATGGGGATTTGACGGTGAAGTGACCGAGGATGGGCGTTATTTGATCATCAGCGTCTGGCGCGGGACGGAGCGGAAGAACCAGGTTTTTTATAAAGATCTCAAAGCCGAAAACGGCCAGGTTGTGGAACTGGTCAGCGGTTTTGAAGCTCGCTACGTATTTCTCGGCAACGACGAATCCGATTTTTGGTTCCGGACCGATTTGGACGCGCCGCTGCAACGCGTGGTTTCAATCGACACCTCGTCGCCCAAGCGAGACAATTGGCGCGAGATCGTTCCCGAATCAAAACACTTGCTCGACGAAGCGTCGATCGTTGGCGATCAGTTGTTTGCATCGTACCTTGAAGATGCTCGGTCGGTCGTCAAGTATTTTGACTTCAACGGCAAAGAAGGCGGCGAAGTTGAATTGCCGACGATCGGCACGGTCGGCGGATTCAACGGCCGACGCAGTGACAGCGAGACGTTTTTTTGGTTCACAAGCTTTATCGCGCCGCCGACGATTTATCGCTTCGATCTCGAGTCGGATAAAAGCGACGTGTTTCGAAAGCCAGACGTCGATTTCGATCCCGATAAATTCGAAGTCAACCAGGTGTTTTACGAAAGCAAGGGCGGCACCAAGGTCCCGATGTTCCTGGTCCACCAGAAAGGACTCGACAAGACAGGCGACCATCCAACGATCTTGTACGGCTACGGCGGCTTTGACATCCCGGTCACGCCCAGTTTTAAAGTGCAAATGACTGTCTGGATGGAAAATGGCGGAGTGTTTGCGTCGGCCAATCTGCGCGGTGGCGGGGAGTATGGTCGCGAGTGGCATGAAGCGGGAATGCGCGACAATAAGCAAAACGTCTTCGACGATTTTATCGCCGCGGCCGAGTGGTTGATCGCCAACAAGTACACATCGAAGGAAAAGCTCGCGATCGAAGGACGCAGCAACGGTGGTTTGCTAGTCGGCGCGGCGATGACTCAGCGGCCGGATCTTTTCGCGGCGGCCGTGCCAGGTGTTGGCGTGATGGACATGCTGCGCTATCACAAGTTCACCATTGGCTGGGCGTGGGTCAACGAATACGGGTCGGCCGACGAGCCGGACGAATTCCATTGGCTTTACGAGTATTCACCACTTCACAACCTCGAAACGACCCGTTATCCAGCGACGCTCATCACAACAGGTGATCACGACGATCGTGTCGTTCCGGGACACAGTTTTAAATTCGCCGCACAACTTCAAGCCGTCCAATCAGATGACGGGCCACCGACGTTGATTCGAATCGATACAAGTGCCGGACATGGCGCTGGCAAACCGACGTCAAAACTGATCGACGAATCAGCAGATGTTTTAGCATTTCTCGCTCACGTGCTTGATCTCGAAGTGGAGCCTAGAAAATGACGAATAATGAAATACCCAATGTCGAAAGAAATCCGAAATCCGAATGTCGACAAGTTGGGATGCAAAATGGTCCTTGCACCAGAATTCGTGTTTCGTGCTTCGTCATTCCTTCGTCATTGGGTATTTCATTATTCGTCATTCTCACCCTAGGTGCGCTCATGACTGAACCAATCCTACCCGCCGCGGACGCCCAAACTCGACAAGTGGGATACGACCGCCCGTCCGGCAATCCACATCAAAGCCGCTCGGTGGTGCTCGCCAAACACGGCATCGTTGCGACGAGTCACCCACTGGCCGCCCAAGCAGGTTTGGACATTCTCAAGTCCGGTGGAAACGCGGCCGACGCGGCGATCGCGGTCAACGCGATGTTGGGCGTCGTCGAGCCGATGAGTTGCGGCATCGGTGGCGATCTGTTCATGATCTATTGGGACAGCAAAACGGAAAAACTCTACGGGTTGAACGCCAGCGGCCGCAGTCCCTACAACATCTCTCGCCAAGTCTTCGCCGAAAAGAAACTCGACTACATCCCTGATGCCGGTGTGCTTTCGTGGTCCGTGCCCGGATGTGTCAGTGGCTGGGGCGCGGTGAACGAGCGGTTTGGCAGCAAACCGCTGTCGGATTTGTTGGCTGCATCGATCGCGACCGCGGAGGGAGGTTTTCCCGTGACCGAGGTCATCGCCGGATCTTGGCGTGGCGGTGAAGCAAGTCTTCGCCGATGGTCCGACTCGGCAAAGTCGTTCCTGATCGATGGCCAACGTGCGCCGCGTTTTGGCGAGGTCATGAAGTTGCCGAACATGGCCAAGTCATATCGATTGATCGCCGACCAGGGTGCCAAAGTGTTTTACGAAGGCGACATCGCGCAAGAGATTGTCAAGTTTAGCGAAGCGAATGGCGGTTTCTTTTCCATGAAGGATTTTGCCGACCACACGGTCGATTGGATCGAGCCCGTGTCGACGAACTACCGCGGCTACGACGTTTGGGAACTGCCGCCCAACGGTCAAGGCATCGCGGCGCTGGAGATATTGAATCTGCTGGAACCGTACGACCTTCGCGCAATGGGCCACGGTAGCGCGGAATATGTACACCTTTTTACCGAAGCAAAAAAACTCGCCTTCGCGGACCGGGCGAAGTTTTACTCCGACATGGAATTCAACGACTTGCCGATCGCGGAGTTGATTTCCAAGGAGTACGCGCACCGTCAAGGCAAACGCATCGATCTAGACAAGGCGGCTGAGGATGTCCCGGCGGGCGACCCGAAATTGGCCCACGGCGACACTGTTTACTTGACAGTCGTCGATAAAGATCGCAATTGTTGCTCGATGATTCAGAGCAACTACTTCGGCTTTGGCTCCAAGGTCGTGCCTGGCGATGTTGGTTTCGTCATTCAAAATCGAGGCGCGTTGTTTGCGCTGGACGACCATCATTTCAATCGTCTGGAACCCCACAAGCGCCCGTTTCACACGATCATTCCGGCAATGGTCACCAAAGACGGCAAGCCGTGGTTCTGCTTTGGCGTGATGGGCGGCGACATGCAACCGCAAGGTCATGTCCAAGTGCTTGTGAACATGATCGACTTTGGCATGAACGTCCAAGAAGCCGGCGATGCGGCGCGCGTCCGACATCTTGGCAGCGCACAGCCGACGGGAAAACCAGCCCAAGGTGTTGGTACGTTGACAGTCGAATCAGGAATCTCGGCCGAAGTAGTTAAGAAGCTTAAACAAATGGGGCATCGTGTAACTCGATCCAAGGGAAGCTTCGGTGGCTATCAAGGCATCATGATTGATCCGAAAACCGATGTGCTCCACGGAGCGACTGAACCACGCAAGGATGGCGCGGCAGTTGGTTATTAATCTTCCGTGGCGTCCCGGCTTAGAGATAGAAGCTAGGATACGGCCGATCGCTGCCAAGTCGCTGGATCAAATGAGCTAGTTCCAGCAAATGATAGTCGCCCCACATGGAGGATTCGCCGTGTGCGACTTTCGATCCTTTGGGTACGTGGTCCCAACGGTTGGGCCAGTGGTAAATGCTGTGCAGCAGCAAACCTTGGTGGCTCTTCTTGACCGACAAATAGGGTTCGTTGAACAACGTGCCCGCGACGTCTAGGCCGGCTTGGGTGTAACGTTTGCCTTTACGCGGGCCCAAGTAGTTTCCCAGTCGCAATAGTCCTTGTGCGGCGATCGCCGAGGCGGATGCGTCGACCGGTTCGAATTCGTTGAAAGGATCTGCTGGTTGCGAGTGCCAATCGCCGAGTTGGTGCAGGTCTGGTGCACCGTCGTCCCAATACGTGATGCCGTCGCTCGATGTGACGTCGTCGATGTAGTGGTCGCATGTATCGATCGCGCAACGCAAGTACTCGGCCACGACCTCTTGCTTTAACATGCCTACGGCGTTTTTGAATTTGGCGGCAGTGAGCGTTTGAAGGAACTCGAGTTCCTCGGCGTAACCGAGCATTGCCCAAGCGAGCCCGCGGGTCCAAGTCGAAAACGGCGAATACCCTTGTTGCGTCGAGCGAGCGCGAAAGTTGCCGTCGTTGCGGTTGAACGTGCCTTCATGAGCGGTACGCCCGCGGACATCGTAGTTGTGCTCGGTATCGCCGTGGAACACGATATATTTTGACGTGGCCAGGCCGTGTTGGATCGAGCGGGCGAGTAAGTTGATGCGCAGGTCGTTTTCGCCCATCAGCATGTGTCCTAGTTGATGGGCGACACCAAGGATTCGCGTCGTGCGCATCGTGTCGATGAACAACGAATGCGGCCCGTTGAACGAATAGATGTAGCCCAATCCACAACTGGTCTCGGACCAACGCGATGCTTGGACGGCACCCGAGGCGGCAATGGCGTCTTCGTACGTTTTGCGTTGCCACGGCTCTTCGTCGATACGGCCTTCATTCATCAGTCGCAGCAAGTTGCCGTAGGTCGACAGATTGTTGAACCCGTGATCGTGGACGCCGATGTGTGTCACGTGGGGCAACATCCTCTCGACAGTGCGCTGGCGGCCCAAGTCGATCAACTCTCGGTTGTCCAACGCATCGCCCGTCAGAATCATGCAGCCGAATTGAAAACCCTGCGTCCACTCGGTCCAACCGCGCGTCGTGTATTTTCCCGCAGCGGTAAAAACGGGTGTGGCGTTCGGCTTGTTCCACGACAGGTCTAGTCTTCGGCACTTGTCCGCGGCCATAGCGAAAACGCGGTTCACCGCAGGTTGCAGCGATTCGAGGGTAATGCGGTCGTCAACGTTCATGAGCGAAGTGGCGGACGTTTCTTGCGGGTAACTATCATAGATTGCCGGTTAGTAACTTGATAAACTTCCCTTCACCAGTCAATCACCCTCATCCATTGCCGCCCAACGATGCCATCTTCAGTTGACGACGTTTCTTTTTCCTTGATTTCACTTGGCTTGCTGTCTGACGTCGACGTGACTGGAACACGCGAGCAGTTGGAAAAGACCAAGGATGACTTGGATGTTCCGGCGTTTCTGCAGGCATTTGTTGATGGGGGAAAGCTGACACCATTTCAAGCCGAGCGAGTCCGTGATGGCCGGGCTGAAGAGTTGGTGATGGGCAATTATCTCTTGTTGTCCAATATTGGCGAAGGCGGCATGGGGACGGTTTACAAGGCGCTGCACCGAAAGATGCGGCGCGTGCTTGCATTAAAGGTGATGAAGACCGATACGCCGAAATCCCTCAATTTCCTCGCCCGGTTTGAACGCGAAGTGCGTGCGGCTGGACGATTAGTCCATCCGAACGTGGTTGCCACCTACGATGCAGGCGAGTGTGAGCATGGTCAGTTTCTCGTTATGGAGTATATCGACGGCAGTGATCTGAGCGCGATTGTCAAGAAAACCGGCGCACTGCCCATCGACGAGGCGATTGATGCCATTCGGCAGGCGGCGACGGCTTTGAATTACGCGCATCAACAGGACGTGGTTCATCGTGATGTCAAGCCAAGTAATCTGTTGCGTGATGTGAGTGGAGTAGTGAAGGTTGCCGATCTCGGTTTGGCCCAAATCAAACAAGGCCCCGTAGATGAAACGGCAGCATTAACAGGTGAAGGCATGGGGGCTGGTACGGTTGATTTCTTGTCGCCCGAGCAAGCACGTGATGCCCATGCAGTCGACGCGCGGGCCGACATTTATAGTCTTGGTTGCACGCTTTTCTATCTGTTGAGTGGCCGTCCCGTGTATCAAGAGTCGAGCCTTGTCTCACGCCTCTTGGCACATCGCGAGAAGACGCCGCCGTCGTTATATGACGTCCGAGATGACCTGCCGGACCGGCTCGACGTCGTCTATCAGCGGATGGTTGAAAAGCTTCCGGAGAATCGCTATCAATCGATGCAGGAAGTTTACGATGATCTGACCCAAATCGTTGAAGGTGACAAGTCACGAAGTCGCCAAGTTTGGGAGCCTGCGGATGCGACCGTTTTGATCGTCGAACAATCGGGCCTCCAAACCAAGATGTTCACAGACATGCTCCGCAACATAGGTGTCGACGACATTCACACCAAGCCAACGGGGCGCGGCGCGATGGAATTGCTGGCGATGTTGCCGGCCCGCGTTGTGTTGACCAGCATGCAGTTGGCGGACATGACCGGGTTGGAGCTTGCCCAACGAATTCGCGATGATTTGCGCTGGTCCGACGTGGCCATTGTGCTAATGACTTCAGACGATTTGACCGAGGAGATGGAAGAACGCATTGAGCAAATGGGTGCGGTCGGATGGCTTCGAAAGCCGTTTGATAAAGACGGCTTAGAGTCAGCGATCTGTGAGGTAATCGAATCCGAACAAGCCGCACAATCGTCATTACGTGGCCTCGATGCCGCTCGCGTGCTCGTTGTCGACGACAGCAGCGTCGCCCGTCGGAAGATCAAAGAAGTCTTGCAGGACATTGGGTTTTCGCGGTTCACGATGGCTGCTGATGGGCTGGAGGCGGTGGACGCGATTGAAGAGCAAGATTTTCAACTCATCGTTACCGACTACAACATGCCGAACATGAACGGAGCGGATCTGGTGAACTACATCCGCACGGAGAGTGATCAAGCGAATGTGCCGATTGTAGTGGTTACATCGGAATACGACCCCATGAAGCTGTCAGAGATTTATGGTCTTGGCGTTTCAGGTGTCTGCCACAAGAGTTTCGATCTCGAAATCGTGCGAAATGTTGTCATCCGTTTGTTCATGTAGCGTCGGCGCGGAATTGGTTTCCGTAGCCGGTTTTCGTGGAAACAACGGCTCGCGGCAACTAAGATAGACCCAACAGCCATCTTGCGCACAAGGTCACAACGCAAGCGTCATGCTTGCCAAGTCTGAACGAAACAAGCCTGGACGCTTGTTCTGCGAGGATTTCCTAGTCGATGGATCATCTCGACGAATACACACTCGAATTCCTCACCGAAACTCGAGAAGGGCTCGACCATCTCGACAACGACCTCGTTGCGCTCGAAGCAGATCCGAAAGACGCCGAGCGGCTGGACAGCGCCTTTCGTACACTTCACACCATCAAAGGCAACGCGGGATTCCTCAACTTCAAAACGCTGTCGACAGTCGCACATGCAGGCGAAAACTTGCTGGGACGTGTGCGAGACCAGGCATTGCCGCTGGATCAACAAACGACAAGCCATCTGCTGCAAGTGGTGGATACGATTCGCGAAATTGCGTCTCGTATCAACAATACAGGCAGCGAAGGTGACGACGAATATACCCAGTTGATTGCCAATATTTCCGGTCACCTTGGCGACGAACCAAAGCCATCCAAGGCTGCGCCAAAGAAGAAAAAGAAGGCAGCAACACGAAAAAAGACAAAAAAGACCGCCGAGAAAAAGACCGGTTCCGAAACCGATCCCTTGGGCGGTCAAACGTTGGAAGCAATTCCGCCCGATCTGCATAATTCCCAGACACATACTTTCACCCCATCCGGTTCGGATATCGATTCAGACCGGCCGGTGCCAAAACCAACGTCTGAAAAGCGAGAGTCCGCCGAGCCGCCGATTGAGGAGAAGGCTGCCGAATCGGACATCGTCAAATCACGATCCGACTCGAGCCTCACGTTTTCCAGCCCGAGTTCTTCGAGTTCTCGTTTCGTTGCGCCAAGCGGCGGCAACATTCGCGTCAACGTCGACCTGCTCGACAAATTGATGAACCTTGTCGGCGAACTCGTCCTGACGCGGAATCGTTTTCTGCAAATTACTTCGGGCGATTTTGATTCAGATGTTCTCGCCGCCACACAACGGCTCAATCAAGTGACCGGCAAACTGCAGGACGGCATCCTGCAAACGCGGATGCAGCAGATCGGCACGATGTGGCAAAAACTGCCGCGAGTGGTCCGCGACCTCGCTCGCCAATGCGGCAAAGAAGTGCAGCTTGAAATGTCGGGCAACGAAACCGAAATGGACAAGACGATGATCGAGGCGATCAGCGACCCGATCACGCATGTTGTCCGAAACTCGATTGACCACGGCATTGAAAAGCCCAGCACTCGGCGGTCCACACGAAAACCAACCGAAGGGCGGTTGCATTTGTCGGCCACGCACGAAGGTGACCAGGTCAAGATCGAAATCGCTGATGATGGGGCCGGCATCGACTTCGACCGGCTGCGCAGTCGAGCCATTGCGAACCAAGTGTTCACCAAGGAACAGGCGGACGAAATGAGCCCTCAGGAAATTCAAAACTTGATCTTCCTGCCGGGAATCTCCACCGCACGAGCCGTGACCGATGTGTCTGGGCGTGGTGTTGGCATGGATGTGGTAAAGACCAAAATTGAAGAGATCGGCGGGACGGTCGAAGTTGAAAGCGCCCGTGGGCAAGGCACCACGATTCGGATTCGCGTCCCCCTGACGCTTGCCATCATTTCGGCGTTGATTGTCGAATGCGACGGCACATCCTACGCAATTCCCCAATCGGGTGTCGTGGAACTGCTGCGTTTCCCGCGCCACGAAGCAAACCAGCACATTGAGCGCGTTCACAATCGTGGGATCTATCGATTACGCGGCAGGCTGTTGCCGCTGGTGCACTTGCGCGAACAACTGCAATTGGCTAAACCCGACAGTCGCGCCGATTCTCACACCGAAGGCAGCGAGTTCATCAGCATTGCCGTGCTTCAAACAAGCGGTCGCACACTTGGCTTGATCGTCGACAACATCAACACAACACAAGAGATCGTCGTCAAACCGCTGAACAACGCCTTGAAGCAGATTCCCATCTATGCCGGGGCGACAATCATGGGCGACGGTTCGGTCTCCCTAATCCTCGACGTATTGGGACTGTCACGAGCCGCGGGGTTATTTTCCCGTGATTGGGAACAAGAGCTTGAGGAGGAACCGGCCGCCGTCGCAGGGCATGCCCCGCTGCAAACGCATTTGGTTTGCGAAATCGGCCGCCGGCGTATTGCGATCCCGCTCTCGGATTTGACGCGCGTCGAGCGAATTCCGCGATCGGAAGTCGAACACACACTATCTGGAATCGCGATTCAATATCGAGGCGAAATCCTGCCGTTAGTCGCGATGCGCGACCTCTTCAACATTGTCGAAGAATCGCCTGATCGTGACGCGATTGACATCATTATCTACCGTGACGATCAGCGTCGTATCGGGTTGGTTGTCGATCGCATCTTGGATATCAACACGCACCCCATCGAGGTCATGGAGGATTCGCCCGAGCAGGGCATTCTTGGTACGACGCAGATGCTCGGACAATTGACGGACATCGCTGACGTTTCGCAACTGATTGAATCGGCATCCTTGACAGCCGTTGAACAAACAACTTGAACAACTAGATTTTGCACCTTGAGGCATGACGTGATGGACAATCGACTCCTGCAAACACTTCGCATTCGCACCAAGCTGATCTTGATCAGCCTGACGCTATTTCTTCCCATTGCCGTGTTGTTGTACTTTATGATCACCGGTATCAACCACGATATTCGTTTCGCTGAGTTGGAGTTGTACGGAAACGAATATCAACGCCCACTCGAGCGGCTCCTTCATGAAATCCCGCGACACCAGCTCCTTGCCGGCCGCATGTTGGCGGGCGAGAGCGACTTGGAGGACGACTTGGATGACATCCAAGGTAATATCGACGTCGCTCTCGGCGATTTGAATTCTGTCGACGGTCTGTACGGCGTCGATTTGCAGTTCACCGAAGAGGGCTTGGGGAAGCGTCAGCGAGGCACCGCGAATACCAAGGCATTGGCCGCCGCTTGGAATAAACTGAAATCCGAATACCAATCGTTGGACGCCAAAGTGTGTGATCGGCGGCACAATGATCTTCGTAAGACGATTCGCACGATGATTTCCCATGCCGGAGATACATCAAATCTGATCCTTGATCCTGATCTCGACAGTTACTATTTGATGGATATGACGCTGCTGGCGCTGCCCGAGACGCAGGATCGGTTAGCGGATATTCGCGCGTATGGTTTTGCGGCGCTGAGTGCCGAACAACTGTCGGCGGAAAACGCTCTAGAACTCTCTGTTTATCGAAGCTTGCTCGAACAATCCGATTTCAATCGCATCGTTGGCAGCGCTCTCACCGCATTAAGCGAAGATCCGAATGAGTATGGCGTCAGCGATTCGATGCGAAACGTCCGATCGGCCCTTGATGATTACAAAGCGGCCACACGACCGTTTATCGACATGCTTGCGCGCGTTTCTGCTTCGCCGACCAGCAATGTGACTACACCTGAACAATTTGACGAAGCAATCGACAAAGCAATCGCGGAGAGTTTTCAACTTTGGGATACGGCTGCACAAGAACTCGATGTGCTCCTCAAGATTCGCATGGATCACTATTACTCAGACCGTTTCTGGGCCTTGCTGCTGACGATCGTGGCCTTGGCGATTTCCGCTGCCATGATTTATGTCGTCGCACTGAGCATCACCACGCCACTCAGCAAATGCATCGCAGGCTTGGGAGAATTGGCGGACAAAAACGTCAATTGCCGATTGAATCTCGATGCTGGCGGTGAAATGGGACAGATCGCATCAGCCATCGATCAGGCAGCCGAAGGAATGCATGCCGCGATTACGTCGTTGCGTGAACATTCCAAGCGGCTTCAAGAAGCCGCCGTCGGTCAACAAGATGCCAGCCAGCAAATGAGCGCGACGGCCGAAGAAACGTCAACCCAGGCCAACGTAGTCTCGGCAGCCGCCGAACAAGTGAGTGCCAGTGCGCGAACCGTGGCGACTGGTGTGGACGATCTGGGCGGCAGCATTCGCGAAATCGCCGGAGGTGCAAACAACGCAGCGACGGTTGCTGCTCAAGCGGTCGAACAAGCCGAATCGGCAACCGCAACGATCACCAAGTTGGGTGAAAGCAGCGGAGAAATTGGCGAAGTTATCAAAGTCATCACGTCGATTGCCGAGCAAACCAACTTGTTGGCATTAAACGCGTCGATCGAAGCCGCTCGCGCGGGAGAGGCCGGCAAGGGATTCGCCGTCGTCGCCAGTAATGTAAAAGACCTTTCCAAGCAAACCGCCGACGCGACCGAAGACATCGCCCGCAAAGTGGAGGCGATTCAGCAGAACACCAAAAACGCAATCGACGTGATCAACTCGATTGCTAAAATCATCGGACAGATTAACGATCATCAAAACTCGATTGCCAGCGCCGTCGAAGAACAGTCCGTCACGACCAGGGACATTGGTCAAAATGTGTCGGAAGCGGCCAAAGGCACGGCAGAAATCGCCCAAAATATCACCGGCGTCGCCCAAGCCGCACAAGATACATCGCAGGTGGCCGCCAATTTGCAATCGGCGTCCGAAGACTTGACTCGCATGGCACGCGATCTCCAAGACGTCGTGGACCAATTCCGTGTTTGAATGAAAGCACCAAAGATTCGGGTGCCACTGGCTCTGCCAGTGTCTTACAACCAACCTAAGACTGACCAAAACTAGCAAAGCCCGTGGTACACAGTCCTACACATGACTGATACGCGAGACATTTCGACCTTCTACCTGGACGGCGTGCTGTTTGGCATCGACGTGCTACATGTCCAGGAGATCCTTGAAGCCCAGGAAATGACGCCCGTGCCGTTGGCGGCGCAGGTCGTTCGTGGGTTGATCAACTTGCGCGGCGAAATCGTGATGGCCGTCGATCTACGTGACAGTTTGAATTTGCCTTTGCGCGACGCCTCCGACGAATCGATGAACGTGATTGTCAGCGACGGCGAAGATCTTGCCAGCTTTTTGGTCGACGAGACGAGCGACGTGTTGACCGTCGACACAACTCAGTTTGAACTGCCGCCCCCGACGCTGTCCAACGAAGCGGTTGAATTAATTGAAGGGGTGTATAAACTGCGGGATACCTTGTTGATCGTGCTCGATACGAAGAAAATCATCGCACGGACGACCGAGCTTTGCGAAGCGAACTTTGCGGCGATGAGAGAGTCGGTCTAATTGCCATTGCACGATATGCGATTGCACCATGGCGCCCGTTCGCATCCTAATCGTTAATTTTCCGCCCACGGTTCGGCGAATTCTCGTTGATCAGTTCTCTGGCCAAGTGGATTTCGAAATTCTCGGACAGGCCACGGGCAGTTCCGCGGTAGAAAGTGCCGCATCGCTTGATCCGAGCGCGATTGTGCTAGACGTTGACAAAGGTCTCGATACGTTGCGGCAACTTCGCGAAGCAAGCACCGCCACGGCAATCGTTTTGTTTAGCGAACAAACCAAGCCTGGTGTCGATCTGACGATCGATGCCTTGTTGTTGGGCGCGAGTGATTATGTTTGTCGGCCCGAAGATGTCGCGGCAGTACCAGCGGCGGTGGCCGACAAATTGATTCCCCGAATCCGCGCGATTTGTTCCCAACCACTCGACGCAAAACCAGCGACCACTGCGTCCACAACCAAACCAAGCGGCAAACGCGATGTGGGATCAACCACTGGGCCGCGTAACATCCGTACCGAAATCGTAGCCGTTGCCTGCTCAACGGGCGGCCCGAACGCCTTGGCCAAAATCCTTCCGCACCTGCCGGCCGATTTTCCCGTGCCGATCGTCATCGCCCAACACATGCCGCCCATGT
This sequence comes from uncultured Pirellulaceae bacterium, assembly GCA_964343305.1. Classification (GTDB taxonomy): domain Bacteria; phylum Planctomycetota; class Planctomycetia; order Pirellulales; family Pirellulaceae; genus CAYFJO01. The sequence goes on from CAYFJO010000074.1 coordinate 20,632, forward strand.
TCACGCGACATTTGGCGGAGCGACTGTTCACAAAGTCGCGGATCCAAGTCAGCGAAGCCCAAGGGGGTGAAACGTTGACGCCCGCGCACGTCTGGATTGCACCTGGAGACCACCACCTGTTGGTCAAACGAGTCGACGGCGACGCCAAGCTGTTTACAAACCAAGGACCGCTTGAAAACGGCTGCCGGCCCGCAGCGGATGTTTTGTTGCGATCGGTAGCCGAAACGTTCGGTCCCAACGTTTTGGCATTGGTTTTGACCGGGATGGGCAAGGATGGGTTGCGCGGCTGCGAACAAGTTCGCTCGCAAGGCGGTCGCATTTGGGTTCAAGACGAGGCGACCAGTGTGGTTTGGGGGATGCCAGGTCAAGTCGCCACTGCTAATTTGGCTGATCAAGTTTTGGCGTTGGACCGGATCGGTCCCCAGCTTGCTCATGTGGTAAAGTCCGGAGTCGACACATGACACTTCGTGATGATGACTTCGATTTCGTCCGTCAGCTTTTTCGCAAGCACACGGGCAACGAGCTTGCCGAGGACAAGCAATACCTTGTCGAAAGCCGCCTGAAGCCAATCGTGCGGGCAAACGGCATGACGTCGACTGCGGAATTGGTCGACGAATTGCGAAGCGAACGCGTCTCACGTGAAATTGTTGCACAAGTGTGCGATGTGTTGCTTACGAAAGAAACTTCGTTCTTTCGCGATGAGTCTCAATTCAACTATCTTCGGAAGATGGCAATACCAAAGATGGTCGAACGGCAATCACGCGAGCGTTGTTTACGAATTTGGTGCGCGGCGTGCTCGACTGGGCAGGAGCCTTATAGCATCGCGATGCTGCTGGATCGCCACTTTCCAAACATCTGGAACAATTGGAGGGTCGAATTGATCGCCAGCGACATCTCGCACGATGTCCTCGACCGGGCCCAGCAGGCCACATACAACGACATCGAGGCCGACCGTGGCTTGACGCAGGCGGACAAAGAGTCTTATTTCGACAAAGTGGAATCAGGATGGCGGCTGACCGAACGCATCCGCAACCAGGTCGAGTTTCGCCAGATGAATTTGGTCGCCAGTTGGCCATCGCTGCCTCAATTCGACCTCATCTTCATGCGCAACGTGTTGATCTATTTCGACGACAATGAGAAACGCATGGTTTTGGCAAGAGCGCGGCAATCATTAAACCCTAACGGCCTATTGCTGCTTGGTGCGACCGAGACGACCCACTTTATTGACGACGAGTTCCAGCGCATCGATTCGCACGCGGTGAGTGTTTATTCCGTCACCCGTTTGGATCGTCCGTAGCGGCCGACGCAGCGAAATTGAACAATCCGTCTTGGTGAACGTAACGAATTCTGTGAGTCAGCAAGAAAACCACGAAATGCCGGCCGAAGTAATTTACAGTGCCCGGTCTCCCTTGTGTCGACCGCTGGAGATGCTTCATTCGATGTGCCGGGACTTGGTTGCATCGAGGGGGTTGGCGTGGCGGTTGTTTGTGCGGGACATTCAGACCCAGTATCGGCAGTCGATGCTGGGCTATCTTTGGCTGCTGTTGCCGACACTGGCAACGACGTTGATTTGGGTTTTTCTAAACTCGCAGGGAATTCTGAATCTTGGCGAGACCGAGATTCCTTATCCGGCCTATGTGCTGACGGGGATGTTGATCTGGGAAGCGTTCGTGTCCGCGCTGCACGCGCCACAGGCGATGGTCCGTGGAGCCTCGTCGATCATGTCGAAGATCAACTTTCCTCACGAGGCGTTGTTGTTGGCCGGCGCGGGCAAAGTTGTCTTTACGACGTCGATTCGAATGCTGTTGTTGATCGGCGTATTCTTGTGGTTCAAGATGCCCGTTCCGGCGACGATTTTTGTGGCACCACTGGCGGTTTTAGCCGTGATCGCGTTTGGCTTGATGATTGGTGTGCTGTTGGTACCCGTGGGGATGCTCTATCAGGACATCAGCCAAGGGCTGGCGGTGTTGACCGGCTTGTGGTTTATTCTGACGCCGATCGTTTATCCGCCGCCTACCTCGTGGCCCGCATCGGCACTGGCGAAATGGAATCCGATGAGCCCACCGTTGATCACGGCGCGCGAGATGATGACGACCGGGCAACTAAGTTGTTTGAGCGAATTCTTTGTGGTCGTGGTGGTGACGATCTTCTGCCTGTTTTGTGGCTGGGTTCTTTACCGCTTGGCGATTCCCCACTTGATCGTACGGATGGGGGCGTGATGCCGGAGGAGATCCTGATCGACGTTCAAAATGTTGCCAAGCGTTTCTGTCGCAGCTTCCGGCGGTCGTTGTGGTACGGAGTGTACGACATCGCCAACGAATTGTTTTTGCAAAGCGGGCGGCATGCGGAGCTTCGTCCAAAAGAGTTTTGGGCTGTTGACAACGTTTCGTTGCACGTTCGTCCCGGCGAATGTCTGGGACTGATCGGACGTAACGGGGCGGGAAAGAGCACACTGTTGAAGCTGATCAACGGTTTGATCAAGCCGGACGCGGGTGAGATTCGTGTGCGCGGTGCGATGGGGGCGTTGATTGAACTCGGCGCGGGATTTCATCCGCTGTTGACCGGACGCGAGAATATCTATGTGAACGCGTCGATTTTGGGAATCAGCAAGGCACAGACGGACGAGCGGCTGGATCAGATTATTGACTTTGCACAGATCGGCGACGCGATTGACGCGCCGTATCAAACGTATAGCTCCGGCATGCGCGTGCGATTAGGATTCGCGGTGTCGGCCTTTCTTGATACCCGGATCTTGTTGGTCGACGAGGTGCTGGCGGTCGGCGACTGGGCGTTTCAGAGAAAGTGTCTTCGGCACATGGCACAGCACGTCGAACGAGGTGGTTGTTTGATTCTTGTCGCGCACAGCATGCACTTGATTCAAACAACCTGCCATCGCGCGATTCTGTTTCACGAAGGGCAAGTGCTGTTTGACGGCGAAACATCGGCTGCGATTGAACAGTACTTAGACCTGACGAAAGGCGACCCACAGGAAACCGTGACGAAGCACGAGGACGGCGAAGATTCGCAACCGGTGGAAATCGAGCAACTCGAAATTCGACCCGTAGATGGCGATGCGATTTACTCGGATCAAACGGTCGAGATTCTGCTGCGGTATCGAGCCAAAGAGCCCGTTGATGACGTGACTTTCGGGTTTTCAATTTGGAGTGCCGATCAAACGGTTCGATTGTCGACCAGCGTGTCGGGGCAGCAAGACATCAAACTTAATATCGTTGGTGGCCAGGGTGAGTTTCGCTGTCGCGTTCACCACCTGCCGCTGGCTGCGAATTCTTACACGATGACCGCCGGGATCTACGATGGCAAGACTTCCTGGCCGATTGTGCGCAAGGGATTCGACGATCCGCCCGTGCCGTTTCAAGTTTCCGCTCAAGAGTCCAACACGGAAGTGCGAAGTATGATAGATAACACGCTGATTCATTTGCAAACTGAATGGTTAACTTAGTCTGTGAAATGGCACAAGCTTCGATTGTCATCCGAACTTACAACGAGCAGCAAATTTTGCCGCGAACGTTGGCGGCGCTGCGCACCCAAACATTCCAAAATTATCGGTTGATCGTTGTGGATTCCGGATCCACGGATCACACGGTTGCGATCGCGAAGGAGTTCCATGGTGTGCGGCTTGTCGAAGTCGCGCACAGCGAGTTCACGTTTGGTCGTGGACTAAACCTTGGAATCGCGGCAAGTGAAAGCGACACTGAATTTGTCGCAATACTTAGCGCGCACGCAATTCCCGTGTCCCATGATTGGCTGGAGAACTTATTGGAGCCAATGCTTTCGTCCGCCGAGGTTGTGGGGGTTTTTGGCAAGCAGATCCCTTTAGAAGAACACCTCTCGAATCCAGTCGTGCGTGCTTTGGAAAAATATGGTTATCCAGAGTATTTCGGCGATGATGCCTATGGGACCAAGGAAAACCATCGATTCTCGAACACCAATTCCGCGATTCGAATGTCGGCCTGGCGTGCCCTGCCGTTTGATGAACAGGCAGAGTTTGCCGAAGATCAAATCTGGGCCCATGAAATGTTGTCACAGGGACACTCGATCGCATACGAACCAGGCGCAATCGTCTATCATTCGCATCCCGATTCGTATCGACGATATTACCAACGGACCTATGCTGGAGAATCGGCGATGGTGGTTCAGGGTCTTGCAACCGATCAGCGAGACTTCAAAGCCTGGTTGAAAAACCAATTCGCGTATCTTTGGGAGTATGCCTACAGCATTTATGATTTGAATTCGTTGATGGGAATTCACTGGGACCTCTTACGCTTAAAGACCGTCGCTAATTGGGCCTGGTATCGGGCCGGAAAGGCAAGATCCGATGCCGACCGATAAACTCGTCGTTCTGTTAATCGATGCTTTTCGACACGACTATATTAACGCCATTGATACGCCATTCTTGCATCGTCAGATTGATCAGAGTCTCTATGCTCGGAAGTTGACAACCACTTGTGGTTTTACCCAACGAACGGTCATTTTCAGCGGCCAGATGGGAACCAACACAGGTGCTTATACGGTTTTCTCATTTGACGAGGAGGATTCGCCGTTTCGTTTTGCGCGCGGCGATCAGCGATTGGCTCGTTTTTCGCGTGAACAACATTGGACGGAGCAACTTGGCTCTAGCCTCTTTGCTCGCGTACTTCGCCGGCTTTTGGCCACAAGACACCGCCAACAACGTCGCGATTTTTTGCAGTGGCTCAGATCCGAATCCAAAAAGTATGCGACCAATGCACCAACTATGTGCATCCCGTTAGAAATCCTTCCGGAGATCGGCGTTTCAGAAGACGTGAAGCCGATTCATGAAGCTGGCGGACTGGCTGTAGAATCCTTGTTCGACGTGATGATTCGCGCGGAGATTCCCTATCATTATTTGATGTACCCAGTCGTCAATTGCGATGATGACGGAGTGGTCCAGGCGTTAATCGATCATCGAAACGAGGAGAGATTCGTGCTTTTCTCGCAGTTTTCCGAGCCGGACGCGCAAGTTCATTTGTGCGGTCCCAGCGATTATCGAAGGCGTTCCGTCGCCGGGGAAATCGATCGAAAGCTTCGCGAATTGGTAGACACCTTCGACGACGATACGACCTGGTTGCTTTTTGCGGACCACGGCATGACGGATGTGACGACGCGCCTCGATATTCGTGGATCGCTGAAATCGCGCGAGCAACATCACAACGTACAGTTCGGTCGTGACTACTTGTTGTTCCTCGATTCAACGTTGGCACGCTTTCGTTGGAAGACAGAGCGCGGCCAACGGTTTATCGAAAGTTTGGCCGATGATGAATCCTTGCGCAAACACGGGTATTTCATTGATGACGAGTATGCCAGTCGGTTTTCCCTCCCGCTCAAGGATCGGTGCTTTGGTGATTTGATTTGGCAGGCGAATATTGGGGTCTTGATTTGTCCTGATTATTTTCGAGGACAGGATTCCGAGACCAATGGAATGCACGGATATAATCCTGACGAGGAAGACATGAAAGGTTTTGCAATGGTTTTCGGTGACAAAGTGACGCCACGCACCATCGACACAGCCAGCCTGCTTGACATCTGTCCAACCGTCTGCGACTTGCTTGAACTAGATCCGCCAGCCGGTTGCGAAGGCCGATCGATCTTGCTGTAAATCCTCTGATCTCGAACATCATCGATGTATACGCTTGCTGGAAATCCTGATGCGGAAGCTGTCATCGCGGAAGATATGAATTGTCTTGTCCGCGCGCTTCGAGAGGACGCCATCCCCTACGAAGCAGTTTATCTAGCGGGTGGATTTGGGCGTGGTGAAGGAACTGTTCGATTCGATGGGGGGCGCTGGTACGCGGTGAACGACTTTGACTTAGTGTTGATGGTCGATGACAAAGAACCGCCCATGGAAAGGATCGGCAAACTAGCAAAACGCCTGGCGGAAAGACTGAACATTGACTTCGTCGACATCGGTTGTATCCCGTGTGGCTCGTTGAGCGCGCTCCCGCCTTCGCTGTTCAACTATGAATTGAAATACGGCAGTTTGCACATCGACGGCCAGCATCTGCTTGATTCCATTCCTAACTATTCGGTGACGGATGTGCCTGCCTTCGAGTTTCTGCAGCTTCTATGCAACCGGTGTGCGGGGTTGAATATGATGGTGCAGAAACGATGTCCAGATTCGAAATACTTCGAATCGAATCAGTTGGTGAAAGCAGCCATTGCGGTCGGTGATATAGCCGTCTTTCTTGCCGGGCAATACTCGCACCTCTATCGCGTGCGAATGGAGCGCTTCCGCGATTTATTTGCAGGCGTCAAGACGCCGTTTCCTTTATCGAGCGAAGCGCAACGTATCATTTTGCATGCTTACCAGTACAAGCTAAATGGTCCAAGCGACGAAGAGTTTAGGATCGACCAGTCGCATTTGAAACAGGCGATCATGGCAGGTTTTGTGGCCATCACGAACAAATGCGTGGGGGTGGGGGCCGAGACATTTGCCGAAGCAGAGCGGCTGCTATGGGATCGATACCGCCTTCATCGCAATTTGCTCCGCTGGGCCAAGACGAAAGTCGCAAAGTTGGAGGCCCCGGCGATCGCTCCTCATACTCGTGTTGTCTTGCGAGTGCTGTTTTCGCAACCTTGGTTTTACCTGAATCATGACGCGTCCGTTGCCCTTTGTGCTTGGGAGTTTTTTCGACGATTTTGGGGTGTGCCTTCGTTGTTGTTGAGCCGTCGTTGGAATGCTCAAACCGTTTTACGGTTATGGGAACACCAATTCCACGCGCAAGGCGACTAACCCGTATTTGGACCCGCAAATATGCAGAATAGCAAATATGACGTTTCGATTGTTGTCACCGCGCATGCAGAAGGAACCTTGGCCCATCGCACGATGCGCAGCATCGAGGAAACGATGCGCGATGCTCAAGTCAACGGGGTCACCTGTGAACTACTAGCAGTCTTGGATTGTCCAGACGACGCGACGATAGAGTATTTCGAATCTTCCGACCTGGAAGAATTGAGGATCTTACCGGCAGACTTCCGCGATCTAGGGTTGTCGCGAAATTTCGCTGCGGAGCGCGCAAGCGGACAGTACGTGGCGTTCATCGATGCAGATGACCTTTGGTGTCGAACGTGGATCACACGCGCGTTTCAATACGCTCGGCAGTTCACTTCTCCCTTCAATGTTTTCCATGCGAGCATGGGTGTGTTTTTTGAAGCTCGGCGTCTCATCAAGAAATATGTGCCGTCCGACGATGACCAGTTCGATTGGTCCAGGCTCGTCGAAGACAACCGCTGGTCATCAAATGTATTCGTTCCGCGTTATGTATTTCTCGACATACCACAGGCCCCAAGAGCGGAAACGGGTTTCGGGTATGAAGATTGGCAGTGGTACTGTGAGCTGCTACACCGCGGAGTCGCGGTACGAATCGTGGATCAGACCTGTCTTTTCATCCGTCAAAAAGCAGTTGGTTCATTGCGGCTGAAGTATCAAGCGACTCAATCGTTGCTTTCTCCAACTCCCCTGCTGAATCCTGCGACCATCGGGCAGGGGGAACACAAAGATGATTCAGCAGGAACACTCCGCACGTTGCCACCCGCGAAACGGTCCGCTCTCCGAAGTGTTGCAAAGAATTTACTGTCAAGAGTGCCGTTTGCGTATCGCGGCGTCCAGCGGTTGTATGATATCGGGAAGCGAATCCGACAAGCTCGTGCGAACCGAGTTCGGGAGCTTCCCGAATGGCTCCATTGTGCTTGGTGCGAAATCCACGAGATCGAGCCCCAACTCCATCCCGACGCTTCGTCGCTAAGTTGGTATTCGTGGAATCGTACAAGGGATTCGGCCATCGGCGATGCCTATCGTGACCTTTGTTCAGATGTCCCCATACGAGCCAGTCATGTATTTCTTTTACCTTGGCTGAAGCGAGGCGGGGCAGATTTGGAAGCGCTGAATTACATTCGCGCTTTGTCGGAGAACCGTTGGGCCGATGGAATCTTGGTCGTGCAAACAGAGGCGGCAGATTCTCCTTGGACGCACCGGCTTCCCAACGATGTTGCCGTCGTTGATTTTGGCAGCAAGACGGCGCATCTTTCCGATGACGAGCGCGACTTCCTGTTAGGGACGATGCTTGTGCAACTTGAGCCCAAGGTCATTCACTTGGTGAATTCACAAGTCGGCTATCGAGTGCTCCGAAAGTTTGGCCAAGCGCTGTCTCACTTGAGCTGCCTCTATGCCAGTGTGTTTTGTGAAGACATCACGGAGAGTGGCAAGATCGATGGATACCCGTTTCAGGAATTGCCGCATTGCTTTGCGTTTCTTGACGCGGTGTTTTGTGATAACCGGCGGTTTTTGGAGCGTCTGGAAAACTGGTACGGTTTCGATCCATCGAAGTTGCTCACACATTATCAACCGATTGATGCGAACCAACGACGCGAGCGGCACAGCGACGATGGTCGACTGTCGATTTTGTGGGCCAGCCGGCTGGATCGTCAAAAACATCCTGAGTTGCTAGTCGAAATCGCATCGCTGGCGCAGGATAAGCCGTTTGATTTTCATGTGTATGGCTATCCTTTGACCCAATCGGATGGCCGTACGCTACGGCAATTTCGTCGGCTGCCCAATGTTCGTTTTCATGGACGTTATGACGATTTTCAGTCGCTGCCCGCCGAAAACTTTGATGTGTTTCTTTACACGTCACGGTGGGATGGGATGCCCAATGTGGTGTTGGAGGCACTCGCCGCCGAATTGGCACTGGTCACTTCCGAAGTTGGCGGCGTCGCGGAACTTGTCGAGCATGAGGAGAACGGGATTCTCGTCCCGATGGATTCGCCGGCTGGTCGATTCGTCGAAGCGCTGGAATCGCTGCATGCCGATCGTCAACGAATGCGCAAGATGGCAGAGTGTGGTCGACAATCCGTCTCGGAAAATCACAATTGGGACCGCTTTCTTGACGCTTTGCGAAACGTGCCGAATTACACGCAACCGGCGCTTTCGAGTGCGGTAAGAGAATCGGTTTGACCATGACTTCCAGCGAAGTAGACATCTCCGTCATTATCCCGGCGCACAATGAAGGGTTTCTTGTGCATCGGACGATTCGAAGCGTTGTGGCGGCGATCGAGGAAGCAAGGGACGCGGAAATCTCGGTGGAAATCATCGCCGTGCTCGACAATCCGACAGGCGCAACTCAAAAGTATTTCGACGAGCAAAACAAAGTTGAATTGAAAACGGTCGTCGTCAACAACGGCGACACCGGGGCGACGCGGAATTCCGGGATCGAGGCGGCGAGCGGCAGATACATCGCGCTGATCGACGCCGACGATTTGTTTGCCCGAAGTTGGCTGACCGACGCATTTTACTTTGCCGAACAACTTGACGGGGACGAGTGTGTGCTACATCCTCAACATTCCGTCCTTTTCGAAAACGCATTTTGCATCAACGAGCATCTTTCATCGGCCGACGATCGGTTTGATTGGCGAACACTGGTCGAGGGCAGTATGTGGACGTCGGTGATCTTCGCCAGCCGATCGCTGTTGCGTCGGATTCCGTTTGTGCGTCTCCAGCGCGGATCGGGATTTGGCTACGAGGATTGGCATTGGTTTTTGCAGGTTCTGGCGGATGGTGTCGATGTTCATGCCGTGGAAGGCGCGGCGGTGTTTCTGCGGCGACGGCTGACCGGATCGCGACTCGCCGGTCATAACGCGGCGTCTTCCGTGATTCCGCCGACGTGGTACCTCGAACCGAGCCGTGTGGCGCAGAGAGAAACACGGGGTCGCGGCATGCGGCAGCCGTGGTTGCGCGGCATGCGGCGAACGGTTGGGAATTGGCTGGAGAACAAGATTCCAAGATTGCAATCGTCCGCCGATGCGGTGTTTGACATTGCGGATGCGGTCGACTCGCGGCGCAATCGAGTCCGCACGCTTCCCACGAAACTGGGCGAAGCATGGCGGGACATTCATTCGATTGAGCCGCTGTTGTTTCCCGAAGCCGATTCGCTGCGTCGATATTCGTGGCGCGAGTTGCTGCATCCGGCCGTGGGTGAGGCTTATGCGGAGCTGTGCACGTCGTGTGACGCCGATTCCAGTCATGTTTTTCTCATGCCAGGATTGCGGCGGGGCGGCGCGGATCTGGAGGCGTTGAATTACATCCGTTTGCTGGTCGAGGAACACGCGATCCGTGGATTAGCCGTCGTCGGAACGGAGGACGTCGAATCGCCGTGGATCAACCGCTTGCCCGAGTCCGTGCGATTCGTGAATCTTGGCAAGATCGGTGCGCGACTTTTCGATCATCAGCGCGAATCTCTGTTGGCGACGTTTCTCGTGCAATCGCGGCCTGCCGTGATCCACAACATCAACTCGTTGCTCGGCTTTCGCACTTTTCGTGAATACGGGCCGGCGCTCCGTCAGCATTCGCGATTGTTCGTCAGCGTGTTTAACGAGAGCTACGATGAGTCAGGCCGAGCGTTTGGCTTCCCCTACGAAGAACTGCCGTTTTGTTTTGAACATCTGGCAGGCGTGTTTGCCGACAACCAAATGATTCTTGACAAACTTCGTGAGCGGTTTGTGTTTGATTCTCAACGCATGCACGTTCATTATCAGCCGGTGGAAGTGCCAAACACTGCGCGACCAAAATCGGCTGGACAATCAAACCAAGCACACGCGACGCTGTCGATTTTGTGGGCCAGCCGCCTCGACCGGCAAAAGCGGCCCGATATTCTTGTGCAGATCGCCCAGCAATGTGTGGGCCGGCCGTTTCACTTTCATGTTCATGGGGCACCGCTGTTGGGAAAATCGACCAGCGAAGTGCGACAACTTCGCATGCTCGCCAACGTTATGATGCACGGTTCATTTGATGGATTCATGTCATTGGACACCAGCCAATATGACGTGTTTCTGTATACGTCGCAGGCCGATGGCATGCCAAACATCGTGCTCGAAGCGATGGCCGCCGGTTTGCCAGTCGTCGCCTCGCGTGTCGGCGGATTGAGCGAAATCCTTCAACCGGGTGAGACCGGTTTTCTCGTCGATCCGATTACCGATGTTGACCAATACATCGCGATGCTGGATCAATGGCACGAAAACCGTGACCAACTCGACAAAATTGCCAACAGGTCCGCGGAGTTTATCGCCGAAAATCACTCTTGGGAGCGTTTTTCACGTGTCGTGGGGCAACGAACCGAGTACGTAAAAATCGCACAAAATTGACATTGTTCAGAAACATTATTACGATCTAATTTCAACGTGTTTACGAGATTTCATCTGATTTTCCATCGCGATTTTCGAGGCCAAGTCATGCAACGTTTCCAATGGTTGGCAGTGACGGTACTCTTGTGTGCGGCGAGTGTGGTAAACGCTTATACGCCGAAGAGCCAGGAAGTCCGGAACATGGTGGCGAAGGGCGTCACCTATTTAGAGAAGGTGAAATCCGTGGATATGGGCCGCGATTGTCTGGTCGCGTTGGCGTTGTACAAAACGGGCAAGCCAACATCGCATCCCAAGATCAGGGCTGCCTTTGGCAAGATCGGCAATGCAATTGGGGAACTCGAAGCGAAGCAGAACGTACACCGAACTTATGATCAGGCTTGTGCCTTGATTTTTCTGTGCGAACTCAACAGCCCGTCTCATCGCAATTCAATGCAAGCACTGGCGACCAAGTTGATGGAATGGCAAAAACAGAATGGTGCATGGGGCTACGATCACGAGCCGATTGGAGATACGTCCCAAACCGTTTTCGCGGCCCTGGCGCTTTGGGAAGCAAGGCATCGGCAAATTGATGTTCCGGATGATGTTTTTCGAAACGCCCTGAATTGGCTTATTCGTACGCAGGATCCTGGCGGTGGGTTCGCTTACAAGGGTGAAGATCCCGAAGACTCGAACGGTCGTCGCATCAATCAACGGAATCCGTATCCATGTGCGACGGCGGCGGGATTGGGCGCAACCTACATCTGTGCCAATGCCTTGGGCATCGAGGCAGCGATCGGTCAAGGCGCGAAAACGGCGGATGATGAGATTCCGCCGGCCCTGAAATTTGTGGCCGTGGTGGACTCCGATGGATCCCGCATTTCGGAGGGTGACTCGGGCGTCAACCGAGTGTTTTTGCTCCGTGCGTTGACCGATGGAAATCGTTGGTTCGATCGCAACTACTCGATCGCGCCGACCAATTGGTATTTCGCACCAGATCCATGGAACTACTACTATCTCTACACGCTGGAGCGATTTCGAAGTTTTCAGGCCAACGCCGAGAAAACCAAGGAAAAAGAAGGGGAGTCGCCACGTTGGTATGACCAAGGCGTTGCCTATCTGATGAAGAACCAGGATATAAAGTCGGGCATGTTTGGTGGAGCCGAGGCGAAAAACTCAACCCTCGCCGGCCCGCAAGTCTCCACGTCACTGGCATTGATGTTTCTAGTGCGCAGCACGCAAAAGACGATCGGTAA